>NZ_JBEXDG010000036.1:0-100745 GCF_040605635.1 Dactylosporangium sp. NPDC005555 | reverse complement strand
GCATTCTCCACCCGCACCACGGCGTTGTCCCGCTCAAGCTCACCGACCCGGGCCTCCAACCGGGCAAGCCGCTCCAGCAGCTGCTCGATCGACGACATCCCAGACACCCGACCATGATCCAGACATCAATCGACCCAAGTCAAACCGACCCGCCGACCAGCACCTGACCAGTCACACCGAATCTTGCCCCAGCCGACGGCGTGGTCGCGCGAGCCTCGCCAGCCGGGTCGGCAGCTCACGCCGACGAGCCACGTCTGCCGGACCGAGACCTCCGCCGCGGTGCGAAGGCCTCCGGAAACGGCGTGGTCAGCTCATGAATCCCCGGCTCATGTAGTCGAACGCTTCAAGCAGATCGATGTACTCACATTTTCCGGTCCGCAGGTCCACCCGAATCGGCGGATTCCCCGCCAACTCCGCGTCCTGATCCCCATGATCGACCAGCGCGACCGAGTTCCACGGAACGAGCAGAAACCCATTCTCCGGGAATGCAGAGTCCTCCATAATCCTCACATCGGGGTACTGCCGCCTCCGACTTTCCTCAACGAGGAAGCAGGAGGCGCCGCAATTCCGGCGGTTTTGCCAGCATCTTCTACCGCGCGGCACTCCAGGTTGCGAATGGCTCCGCATCCGCAAGCGCCGGCCACACCAATTCAAGGGACTCAGCGAACTCTGCGGCCACGGATCTCAACATGAACATGACCTCGGAATAACCGAGTTCCTCCATGTCGAGGTGCTGGGCGGTTCACGCTGTTCCGGCCGATCGAGGACAGCACCACTGACCGGTCAGCCCATGCGCCCCCGGCGCATATAGGTGAACAGGTCGTCGTCATCAACGTAGTCGCACGCTCCCGTCGTCAGATCGACGCGGATCGGTGAGTTTCCTGCCAGCGCCGCCAGTTCGATCCCGTGGTCGACAAGGTCCGCCGAGTTCCAGGAGACGATCAGCGCGCCACCGTCCACGAATGCCGTGTCGGGCATCACCTTGACACGCAGCTCCGGCCATTGCCGGCTTTCCTCGGCCAGGAACGCCGCAGCCGCTTCGATCGCGGCGGATCTGTCCATCATGTTCCGTCCTCAACATCGAACAGCACGGTCCGGTGCGGCCGTCGCCGCCATCCGGTGGGTGGGTGGCGGCGACGGCCGAGGTCACGCCTGGGCGAGCGGTTGGAGTTATCCCATATCTTTCGTCCGCATCAGCGAATAGTGGGTCCACAGGTCCAGGTGATCGGCCCATCCACGCTGAAAGTCGTAGAACTCGACGACGCCACGCCGGTTCACCACGTTGAAGAAGTGGCCCTTGCCGCCGAATCCACCACCGTCCGCCGGCCAGCCCCCGATGATTCCCTTGGCACCGGGACCCCATGACCGTACCTCAGCCAGCGCGGCGTCCAAGCTCCCAAATTCCAAGAACTTGCGACCGCCACCCATGTACTCCTCCATCACACTCCGGCTCATGGGGTGGGCGGCGCCGGGCGCGGACATCGGCGTCCCGCCGAGCGTGGCGTCAGCTGCCTTCGACACGGGGCCGCAGTTCCTCATGCCGCCCTCCGGGTTGACCGCTTTGACCATCCCGGGCCTGTACGGGGTCCGGTAGCCCGCTCCCCCGCTTCCCTGCTGCGACGGATTGCCACCCGGAGCCTTGCCGGGGCCACCGCCGGTGGCTGTGGACTGCGCGCTCGGGGTGTTGGCCTCGGTGGTCGGATTGGCTTCGCCGCGTTTGGCGTTGACGTGTTCGTTGGTCTTCGGCGTGGGTTTGCCGCCGCCGCCCGGAGGCCCGCCGCCGGGGTTGCGCGACGGGCTGCCGCCCAGTCCCGCGGCCAAATCCTCGAGTCCGTTGGCGATGGCGTCGGTGGCCTTGCCGAACACCTTCTGGCCCATGTTGCGGACGAGGCCCGCCGCCCAGGACAGGAAGCTGGCCGCGAGTTCCGCACCCATGCCCATGGCGGCGCCCATGAAGATGCTCATGATGAAGTCGACGCCGTTGAATTTCACTTGGCCCGCGATGACCTGGGCCAGGTACACGGCGGCGCCCGAGACCGCACCGCAGATGGCTGTCTGGAAGGGCAGCAGGAACTGGGCGTAGCTGACCATTCCGGCGACGCAGGACGCGTATGCCAGGCCACCGATGGCAGCCAGCGCCGCGGCGTTCAGGAACTCCATGACAATATTCATGATGCTGGACTTCAGGCCGCTGGGGTCGGACCTGTTGACCGGGTTGTTCTCCGAATAGGCGTAGCCGTGCAGTTGTTGCGGGTCGCCCAGGTCGAGGACCGGGTCGACGCTGATGAAGCGGCCGATCGTCGGGTCGTACTCGCGGGCGCCGAGGTGGACCAGACCGGTCGGGTCGTTGTCGCCGCCGACGAATCCCTTCTCGCTCGGCCAGGGTGTCGGCACGGTGCCGCGGGAGCCGCCGAACGGGGTCTGCCGGCGGATCTTCGCCTGGTTCGTGCCGGCGGTGATCGTGATGTTGCAGGTGCCCTGCTGGTCGGCGGCGGTCCAGTTCAGGCCCGTGCGGGTGCGGACCGCGATCGTGCCGGCGGCGTGACTGTAGAAGCGGGTGCCGCTGGAGGTGGCGGTCGCCTTGTCGTAGCGGACCTCGGTGGCGCCGAGATAGAGCGTGGCACCCTTGGCGTCGCGGCGCAGCAGCCGGTTGCCGTCGGCGTCGTAGAGGAACGTCGTGCTGGAGCCGCCCTCGGTGACCGACGCGAGGTGACCTTCCCGGTCCCAGGCAAGGGTCTGCGTGGCGCCGGCGGTGGTGCCCGGCCGGGTGAGGGTGTTGCCGACCTTGTCGTAGGTGTACTGGGCGGTGCGGGTGCCGGTGTTGTCCGTGGTCGTCGTCGACGTCAGGGCGTGCGCGTGGGGCTGGCCCACGCCGGCGACCGTGTAGTCGACCTTGACGTCGCCCGTGGCGGTGGCGTGCTCGGTGGACGTCGTACGGCTGCCGCTGCGGTCGTACGTGAAGCTGCTCCAGTAGGCCGCCGGGCCACCCAGCGCCGACGCGTTCGGGTTGGCGGCGCAGTCGTTGGACGACGGGGTCCACGCCTCGGCGATCCGGCCGAGCGTGTCCTGCCGGTAGCACTGGGTGTCGACCATGCCGCCGGTCGGCGCGTCGGAGGTCTTGATGATGTTGCCGCTGTCGTCGTACGAGTACGTCACCTTCGACAGTTCGTTCGGGGTGACCGCGGTCCGGGAGACCAGGTTCTGCTGGAGGCGGCCGGTGTCGACCTCGTAGGTGTTGCTGAGGTAGACGGAACCACCGGTGCCGGTGCTGAGCTTCGTCTGGAGCAGCTGCCCGTACTCGGAGAACGTCGTGGCGTCCACGAGGGTGCTGTTGACGCCGTTGTACCGGGTCCGCAGCTTCGTCGGCGCGCCGGTGTTCTGGTCGTAGTCGTAGGTCAGGGTCTCCGCCGCGAGCCCGTTGACGATCGGCAGGGTGACCGTGGCGGGCGAGCCGTCCATCTTGTAGGTGGCGCCGGTGGTGTACGAGTTGCCGAGGCCCGTCTCCGTGGCCGGGATGGTCACGGTCGTGCCGGTCGGCAGGTAGCCGTCGGTGTAGCCGTTGACCGCAACGGTGTAGGTGGCGTTGTTGTCGTACCGCGTCGAGGAGGTCAGCTGGCCTTTGGCGAGGGTGTCGAAGGTCCATGAGGCCAGCAGCGGCCCGGTGAGGGAGTCCGCGTGCCGCTCCACGACGCGACCCAGGTCGTCGTACTTGAGCGCCAGGATCTGGTCGCGGGCGTCCTTGACCGTGGCGACCTGGTTGTCGGCGTTGTAGGTCCGCTTCGTGATGCCGGTGTCCGGGTCCGAGGACTCGATGGCCCGGCCTCGGACGTCGTACGTGCTGGTCCACTGGTTCCCAGCCGGGTCGGTGACGCTCGCCAGGAGGCCCTGGCGGTTGTACGCGTAGGTGGTCTTCTCGGGCGTGCCGGTCAGCGTGCGCCCGGGCCACTGCCACAGCTCGGTGGTGCGGCCCTTGATGTCGGTGACGACGGTGCTCGCGGCGCTGCCCACCGGCGGGATCGTGGAGACCCGGTCACCGCCGTAGACCCGGGTGGTCCGCCACCGCTCCGTTCCACCGGGCTGGAAGACCGCGGCGGTCGGGCGGCCGGCGCCGTCGTACACCTGCCGGGTCTGCTTGAGCACCAGCGCGGCGTTGGCCGGGTTGTACAGCTCGCCGGGGGTGACCGTGGTGCTGTAGTACCCGTCATAGCTGACCGACGCCCGGCCGGCGGAGTCGTAGAACTGGTTGGTCAGGATGTAGCCGGTGCCGATCGGCGACGGCGTCTGGCTCTGCCGCTCCCGCAGCAGCGAGTCGTAGAGCTGGTAGGAGGTGACGTAGTTGCCGGCCGGGTTCAGCGACCGGGTGGTCACGGACGTCGCGCCGTTCTGGCGGATGTCGTAGGAGAACGTCGCGGTCGCCCGGTCGACGACGCCGGGAGACCAGACCTCGACGCTGCGGCCGAGGGCGTCGTACTTGACGGTGGTCCGCTTGCCGTTGAGGTCGACCGCCGCGGCGACCTCGCCCCACGCCGGTTCGGGCTCGACGCTGGCCTCCTGCTCCAGCGGGTTCTTCGTGACGATCTTCGTGACCGGTCCGCCGTTGGTGGACTGGTACTCGGTCGTGGTGCGCCGCCCGAGGCCGTCGAACGTCTCGGACACCCGGCCGTGGTCGTCGAGCGTCCACCGGCGGGTGGTCGCGTACGTCGAGGCGCCGGCCGCCCAGGTGTCGAGGACCTCTTCGGTGGTGACGCCGCCCTTGGTGGGCGCGACACCCCAGGGCTGCTTGTCGAACGACGATCTGGTGTCGCTCATGACGTCGGCGGCCGTGGCCGGCGCCGTGGAGCACGGCAGGGCGTAGGTCTCGGTGCGGGACACGGTGCCCAGCAGCCACACGGGTGGTGTTCCGCGCGTAGGTGAACTTCGTGCAGGTCGTGTCGTTGTTCCTGGTCGCGTCGCCCAGGTTCTCGATGCTGGTCGGCAGGCCGTAGTCGCCGTAGGTGGTGTTGGTGGTGCTGCGCGCGAACCACGGGTTGCGGTCCAGCGCGATCCGCGTGTCCACCCGGCTGACCCCCACATAGCGGGCGTCGACCGTGGTGCTGCCGATCGTCCGCGATGCGGTCGGCGCGGACTGCCACGCCGTGTTCAGCGTCGCGCCGACGACCGACATGTCGGCGGTGTTGTAGTAGAGGTTCTCCCGCAGCATGCCGGCGAATGCCTCGGCGTCGTCGACCGGGTCGGCGCCCTCCGACGACTGCAGCTGCACCTGCCGGCGGGTGCCGTTGGACAGGCGGTCCTCGTCCATGCCGCGGTAGAACTGCGACTCCTGCAACGTCTGCTCGCCGGGTTTGCCGGTGCGCACCTGGACGCGTTCGTAGCCGCGCCACTGCGACCAGGTCTTGCGGTTGGACGGGATCAGTCCGTCGTCGTCGTCGGCGTGCCACGCGGGATCGCCGAGGTAGTCGTAGGTGTGGATCACGTCGTCGCCGGGGCCGCCGGTGGTGTCGTGTTCGACGACGGCTTTCACGACGTACTTGTGGAAGTAGTCGACCCGGTTCGGCTGGCCGGGGAACGAGCCGCGCACCGGGAAGCACCGCAGGGTGTTGCTGTCCGGTGCGGTCGGCACCCGGGTGCCGGCGACGCAGTCCTTGTCGTGGTAGTCGATGATGATCTCGCCGCCGGACTCGCCGCGGATCTTGTTGACCCGCCACCAGTTCATGAGCGGCAGGTTGTCGCTGGTGGAGTCGACCCGGTTCGCCATCTGGACGCCGTAGAACACGACCTCGGGCAGCGTGATCTCGGTGGGACCGGCCAGGCCGGTGTGGGTGAGGCCGGCGAGCCACAGCCCCGCGCGGGTGGTGTCGGCCGGGTCGGGGTAGTAGTGCCGCAGCGTCCAGCGGTCGACGCCGCGGTAGCCGGTGCCGTTCCACACCCGGGTCGTGACCGTCGCCAGCCGCTTCGTCGACCAGAACGTGGGGGTGCCGACGTAGCAGGGGCTACTGGTGCAGTCCAGGTCCCATGGGGTGTCGGACCAGTTCGTGCCGTGGCTGCCGCAGTTGGTCTCGCACCGGTCGGCCGGGGTCAGCTCGACCTGGAACGGCACCGTGGAGAACTCGCTGGCGGTGCGGGTGCCGTAGTCGACGCGGCGCAGGAAACTCGACCGCGTGTAGGTGCCGAGCGTCGTCGCGCTGTTGTGCATCGCGTACTTGCCGGCTTCCACGTCGTACCAGAACGACATGGTGTTGCCGTAGGTGTCCTGGACGTAGTCGAGGTTCCACCGGTACGCCTGGGTGCAGCTCGACGTGTTGAAGCTGCTGGTGTGGCACGGCTCGTTCGGGTCGTTGCCGAAGACCGGCACGGTCTGCACCGACTGCGTCTCGCCGCGGCCGGCGGTCCAGCCGGGCAACCGGTTGAGGCCGAAGTGGTACATGGTGCCGTCCGGCGTGGTGACCAGCCAGTACTCGCCGTTGCGGGCGCCGTTCGTGGCGCCGGGCAGCCGCTGGACACGGGTGCCGTCGTCGTTGCGCAGGTGCCAGTAGCCGTCCGTGCTGTTGTAGATCAGCTCGCCGGCATGACCGGCCATCGACAGCGCCGCGTTGTCGGTCTCCCAGCACAGGTCGCCCGACTTCGTGGTGTTGTTGGCGCCGGCTGACATGTCGTCGGCGCACGACTTGTACCGGCGCTCGATGAATCCGCTCGAGGCGAGGGTGAAACCTTCCCCGACGATGGACGGCTGGTTGTTGCTGGCGTCCGTGCGCCCGTCGACGCTCTGCGACGAGTAGGCAAGGCCCAGGTTCGGGGTCGGTCCGCCGATGCCCGGTGGGACCCGCAGCGGATAGTTCCAGTTGAAGTCGCCGGAGGAGCCACCAGCCTGCCACGTCGCCGACGCCTGCAGCGGGGTCGCGCCGAAGTCGCCGGCGGCGCCGCTCGGGCCGCTGGTCAGGGCGAGGAGCGCCGCACCGCCCGACGCTCCGGCCGACAGCGCCGACGCCGTCGTCGCGGGCACGTCGACCTGGCCGGTGACGGTGCCCTGCCTGGTGTCGTTGACGGAGCTGACCGGCGTCGCCTGGCATTGCGGCAGGTCCGGGGTCTGCAGCGCGCACTCGGGCAGCCGCACCAGGCGCAACCGGTTGACCCAGTCGGCGCCGTGGGCGTTACGGAACCCTGAGTAGTCGACGGTGACGCCGACGCTGCGGGCGGCGCCGGGCCGCTGTGGGGTCAGCCTGACCAGGACGCCGTCGCGCCCGGCCTTCGTGGTGGCATCCCGGTCGAGCACCGCGACGGCGTATGCGCCCCCGCCGGTGTCACCGGCCGCCGGCCGCAGCGTCACCGGCAGTGTGCCGGCCCGCTGGGCGGATCCGGCCGCGAGCCGCTCCTGGGCGGACGCCGTCCGGACGCCGCCGGCCGCGGCGAACTCGACCGCGGCCGACCCGGCCGCCGGCCACACCGCCGCCGGCCTGACCCGTTTCGCCGCTTCGGCGACGGGGTCGGTGCGGGCCGGCTCGGCCTTGACCTTGGTCACCGGCACCGGCGTCACCTTCTGCACCGCCGGTGGCTGGTACTCCTTCGCGGGTGCGGCGAACGCGGGCGTGCCCACCATGGACACGACCAGCGCGACAGCGACGGTGTGGACGGTCAGCGCGAAGCGCCGGGTGACGGCCATCGATGGTCTCCGGATCGCAGCGGGGGAGTCGGAAGGGACGCGCTCGGACCGGCTCACAGCAGCACGACCGCGGCCGCCGGAAGGGCGCCCGGGTAAAGGGCGACCTCGTCGATGGACCCGGCGAACGGCTCCGCCGCCGCGCCGCCACGCACCACCCGGCCGACCGAGACCGGCCCATCGGCGAAGAACGGTGTGGCCGGTGCCGCCACCGTCGTGACCTGGGTGCCGTCGACGTAGAGCGCCATGGTGCGGGTGCTGGCGTTGTGCACCGCCACCAGGTGTGTCCAGGTGTTCAGCGCGGCCGGGGTCGGCGCGCAGGCGTCGGTGCGGGTGGTGGCGCCGGGTGTGGCGAGCATGCCGAAGGTCCAGCCGTGGCAGGTTCCGTCGTACAGCAGCTGGAAGGCGGGCTGTCCGGCACTGGTGCTCTGGCTGAGCACGGTCCGGGAGCCGCCCGCGGCGTCGGTGAGCTTCACCCAGGCCGACAGTGTGTAGGACTGCTCGGTGCGCAGCACCGGTCCGGTGGTGACGCCGTAGGCGCCGGTCCCGGTGAAGACGGCCGCCGCGTTCGGGGTGCCGTCGCGGTTCGGCCCGTACGTGAGCGACGCCGACTGCTGCAACGGGGCCCGTCCGACGATGTCGTCGCCGTTGCCGTCGAACTCCCAGCCGGAGGCCGGGACCCCGCCGGGCGGCCCGATCAGGCTCGCCACCTCGTCAGGGAAGATCGCGCGGTTCCACACCTGCACGTCCGACAGCTGTCCGACGAGCTTCTCCTGCTGGTCGAACATACCGAAGGCGGAGTAGCCGAGGGTCAGTGATCCGGTCGCGTCGGCAGTCATACCGGTGACCGCGACCGTCGCCCGTGCGATGCCGTCGACGTACAGGGTGATCGTCTGCGCGCCCGAGTCGTAGACGCCGGCCAGGTGGGTCCACACGCCGGTCGGGGCGGGCACCTGCGCGCAGGCCAGCGAGATCGCGCCAGCGGCGTTGATGTAGCGGAACGCCCAGCCGCCGCAGGTGTCGGCCTCGTACATCAGGTGGAACGACTTCGACGGGAGGGGCTCACCGCGGACCCGCTGCGGACCGGGGCCCGCGCCGGCAACGACCGAGCTCCTGGATCCCCCGAGATTCACCCAGGCGGCGACGGAGAAGGTGCTGTTGCTGGCGAACGGCCTCGGCACGACGGCGCCGACACGTTCGGTGGGCAGGCCGTTGGGGATCAACGTAGCCGTCCAGCCGTTGATCATTGGGCCGGGCACACCGGTCGTCGCCCGCACGATGGAGCCATGCCGCTCGTAACCGGAGTAGTCGTAGAGCGTCGTGGCACCCGCCGGGTCGTCCAGGCGCCATTGCCCGAGGGCCATCGCGGGATCGTCGACCTTGAACGTGTACTCCAGCGGTGTCTGTACGTTCGACACGTTGCCGGCGGCGTCCAACGCCCAGACCCGGAGCAGGTTCTCTCCGCCCTTGGACGGTGTCGCGTGGATCGTCGCGGCGCGGGTGACCGGGTCTGCGGTCACGGTCCGGGTGCCGTCCGCCGGAAGCCCGGTGGTCGGGGTCAGCGCGTAGGCGTACTTCTGCACGTCGCCCGGGTTCGTCGTGGGTGGCGTGACCGTGAAGGTGCCGGTGACGCCGCGGCCGCCGTGGAACTGGCCGTCGGACGGATATGTCGTGGACGTCACCGCCGCCGGCGTACCAGGCGGGGTGCCGTCAACGAGATATTCACAGATCGCGCTCTGCGGGCCGCTCACGCCGGTGCCGTTGCCGTCCGTGGTCTGTGCCCAGATCCGGTACCGCCCATCGGACTGTGTCCAGGTCACGGTCGCCGCGGCCGTGCCGCTGGACGGCACGTTCTGGACGATGAGGTCAGGGGCCATGCTCGCCCACCCGAGCTGCGGGCTCACGTACCTCTGCTGCTTGAACGTCACGGACAGGAGCGAGTCGGCGTCGACGTCGACCGCCCTGACCCGGAACGTCGGGGTCGCGCGGACGGTGGGCACCGTGCCGGGTGCGCAGGCCAGACCCGGCTCCTGCGCGGTGCTGGCCACCACGAACTGGTCAGGCGCCGAGGGGAACGAGTTGTACTCGACGGTCAGCTTCGGATCGAGCTGGTATCGCCGCCACGCGTAGGGGTCGGTCTCACCCGTCTCGCGCAGGCCGAGGGTCGTCGCCGACGAGCCTGTGTTGATCGCCGACTGCACCGCAGCCGCCGCGTCCCACTCGACCCGGCCCGGCGCGCAGGCGCCGCTGCCGTTGTAGCGACGGGTCTGGCTGTTCGAGGCGAGCTTGGCATTCCACTGCAGCCCGCTGCTCGCGGAGTTCCACGTCATCCCGCTACTGATCGGGCTGGTCCACCACAGCTCCGCGGCACCGGCGGTGCCACCGCACGCCTTGCCCGACCAGGACTGGGTGATGGAGAACGACGCCGACTTCAGCTGCTTGCCGATCAGCCCGCTGGTGTCCATCTCGAACACGGACCGGGCGGTCGTGACGCCGGAGAAGTTCTGGTAGCCGACCCGGACCACGCCGGAGTCCGCCTCGTCGGCGTCGCAGTTGACGCAGGTCCGGTCCCAGTAGGACGTGTCACCGAACTGCTTCCACAGCAGGACCCAGTGATTGCGACCGCCGGGCCAGGTCGGGTCGACGTAGACCGGGTAGACGGTGTCGGGGGCCGGTGAACAGCGACGCGTCCGGCACCACCGCCAGCTCGCCGGGGGTGATCTCGGTGCGCATGGGCCGCTGTTTCGCCGGCAGCGCCTCGGCCGGATCGGCGACCCCGTCCGCCGTCGCCGCGCGACGCGCGCCGGCCTTGACGCCCGAGTCCCACATCGTCGGCGTCGACCCGCCGAACACGACCGCGCCTGAGCCGTCGACGGCCGACACCGCGCCGGTTGTGGAGTCGGTGCGGATGCTCAGGCCCTTCGTCCGGGTCTTGAACGCGAGCCGCTTGAGCGCCGGGTGCTTCGCCGCCACTTGGTCCTTCACGACCAAGACCTCGGAGAACCCCTCGACGTCCGCGGTGAGGCGGAGATCCACGCCGGGCAGGACGTCGGGATACGTGGCGCGCGGGCCGTCGAGGACCGGCACCGGGAGCGTGGCGGTCCAGTCGAGGACGAGTTCCTTGTCGCCTTTGCCGATCCGTGCCACCGGTCCGGTGCCCCCGCCGGAGAACACGACCGGAAGCGCGGCCGCGACCGGGCTGACCGTCCCGTCGGTGTTGCGGCGCAGCGTCGCATCGGCCGTGACCCAGCGGCCGTCCGCGCCGCGGGCCCGCTCGGCCTTGAGTGAGATCTCCGCCGTCATCGTCCCCGACGGGTTCGCGAAGACGAGCGCGGTCTCGGACCGCTCGGCGAGCACCTCCACCCGGCGCTGGCACCGCTTCGCCGTCGCCCGCGCCGTTGCCGCGTCCTGTGCCGTCTCCGTGCACGGCACCGCCGCCGACGCGGGCGCAGCGGGCAGCACCGCCACCGTGCCTGCCGCCATCGCAGCGATCAGCATCGTGCCCAGCCAGTGTTGTCGCATGACCCGCCCCGTCAGTCGTGGAACCGCCGGAACGGATCTTCACGGACGTCGATCTTATATCGCTCTTCGCGCGCTACTCCGCGGCTATCGCTGTCGCTGTGTGACTGGCGTCACAATTGGGTCGTGTCGGATCCGGGCCGGGCCGTTCGAGAGGTCGGTGAAGACGCCAACGAGGAAGGACTTCAGTCATGACCACGACCGCCGCCGCTGTTCCGGCGCACATCCGCGCCAACCGGGTCACCAAGTCGCTGCTCGGGTACGGGGTGCTCGCCGGGCCGTTCTACGTGACCGTCAGCCTCGCGCAGGCGTTGACGCGGGACGGGTTCGACCTGACGCGGCACGCCTGGAGCCTCCTCGCCAACGGGGAACTCGGCTGGATCCAGATCACGAACTTCGTCCTGACGGGGCTGATGGTGGTCGCGGCGGCCGTCGGGCTGCACCGGGCGCTGCCGGGCACCCCCTGGGCGGCCAGGCTCGTCGGGGTCTACGGGGCGAGCCTCGTCGCGGCCGGGATGCTGCGGGCCGACCCGGCGATGGGATTCCCCGCCGGTACCCCTGAAGGACCGGGAACGGTGAGCCGGCACGGCATCGGGCACCTCGCCGCCGGGGGGATCGGGTTCCTGTGCGTGATCGTCGCGTGCTTCGTCGTCGCCCGGCGGTTCGGGCGTGAGGGGCGCAAGGGCTGGGCCGTGTACTCGCGGATCTCGGGTGTGCTGTTCCTGGCCGGGTTCGCCGGCATCGCCTCCGGCAACAGCGCGCCCGCCCTGACGCTCGGCTTCGTCGCCGCCGTCATCGTCATCTGGGCCTGGCTGGCCGCCGTCTCCGTCACCCTCTACCGGGCGCTGCCCGGCAGGTAGGCCCCGGTGGCGGCGGTGCTCGTGGGTGTCGCCACGCAGGACGTGACCGGTGACGTCCGGCGGTAGACTGCGGCCGTGGGGCACCGGACGTGCCGATGAGCGTCGGGCGTCTCGAAGGCGACCGTGTCCCGCGTGCCCAGCGGCGTGAGATCCGCAGGTGACGCCGCCGGCGCGCCTGGTCATCCGCGGCGCGACCGGTCCCCCGGAAGATTCCTGAGCCCCGCTGTCCATACGGGCGGTCCCCGTTCGTGGTCATGGCGTACGACGACCCTCGAAGGAGCCCGGACCATGAAGTACATGCTGCTCATCAACGCCGCCGCGGACGACGCCGAGCCGTGCCCGGACATGTTCGAGGACTGGCAGACCTACGACAAAGAGGTCAAGGCGGCCGGGATCTTCGTCACCGGGGAGTCCCTCGCCGACCTGGTGACCGCCACGACCGTGCGGGTCGACAACGCGGGCGAGCGGACCGTGACCGACGGCCCGTACGCGGAGACCCGGGAGGTGCTCGGCGGCTTCCTCGTCATCGACGTGCCGGACCTCGACGTCGCGCTCGACTGGGCGGCCCGCTGCCCCGGCTCGCGCGGCGGCGGCTCCGTCGTGGTCCGGCCGATCGCCGACTTCGGCAACTGACCCGTGCGGGAGATCGAGGCCGTGTTCCGCGAGGAGCACGGCCGCCTCCTCGCCGCGCTGGTGCGCCGCTTCGGCGACCTGGACCTCGCCGAGGAGGTCGCGTCGGAGGCGGTCGAGGCGGCCCTGGCCCGCTGGCCCGTCGAAGGCGTGCCGCCCAACCCCGGCGGCTGGCTGATGACGACCGCCCGCCGCCGGGCCGTCGACCGGTTGCGCCGGGACCAGGTGTACGCGGCGAAGCTCGCCCTCCTGCAGGTCGACGCCGTCGGTGGCTCGCCTTCCGGCGGCGGGGAACTGCCCGACGAGCGGCTGGAGCTGTTCTTCACCTGCGCCCACCCCGCCCTCGCCGCCGAGGACCGAGGCGCGCTGACGCTGCGGTGTCTCGCCGGGCTGAGCACCCCTGAGGTCGCGCGGGCGTATCTCGTACCGACGGCGACCATGGCGAAACGCATCGTGCGGGCCAAACAGAAGATCCGCGACGCCAGAATCCCCTTCCGGGTGCCCACCCCGGACGAGCTCCCCTCCCGCCTCCCCGGCGTCCTGCAGGTCCTCAACTCGATCTTCACCGAGGGCTACGCCGCGCAGCGCGACGACCTGGCGGCCGAGGCGATCCGCCTGACCCGGATCCTGCGCACCCTGCTGCCCGCCCAGCGCGAGGTCACCGGCCTGCTCGCGCTCATGCTCCTGATCCACGCCCGCCGCGACGCCCGCCGCGGCGGTCTCATGCTCGACGAGCAGGACCGCACCCTGTGGGACGCCCCGATGATCGCCGAGGGCCTCACCCTGGTGCGGGCCGCTCTGACCGGCGGCGCTGGCCCGTTCGCCGTCCAGGCCGCGATCGCCGCTCTGCACGACGAGGCCGCCGATGTGCCTACGACGGACTGGCCGCAGGTGGTCGCCCTCTACGACGTCCTGCTCGCCCTCACCCCGTCGCCGGTCGTCGCCCTGAACCGCGCCGCGGCGGTGGCGATGCGCGATGGACCCGCGGTGGGCCTGGCCCTGCTCGACGAACTCGCCACCGAACCCCGGCTGCGCGGCTACCACCCGCTGCCGGCCGCCCGCGCCGACCTGCTCGCCCGCCTCGGCCGCACCACCGAGGCCGCCGACTCCTACCGCGAGGCGATCGCCCTCGCCGGCACCGACCCCGAACGCGCCATCCTCACCCGCCGCCTGGAGGGTCTCCGCACCGAAAGTTGACCCGGGCGCGGTCGATTGCCTACGATTTCCGCCATATGGCCCTACGTATGGCGAGCGCTATAGTTTTGACTATGGCGAAGACGACGGTCAGCGTGTCGACCGAAGCGCGGGACGTGTTCGCGGCCGTCGCCGCGAGCCGCGACACGACGATGTTCGCCCTGCTCGAAGAGACGGCGCGGCGCCTGGAGCGGGAAGAGGCGATGCGCCAGGCGACGCTCGACTACGAGCGGCTCCAGCAGGACGATCCGGCCGGGTTCGCCGAATACCTCATCGAGGGCCGCCTGTGGGACCAGACCTCCGGCGACGGCCTCGGCGACGCGCGCGCCGAGTTCCCGGAATACAACCCGTGATCCGTCGCGGCGACGTGATGCTCGCCGAGCTCAGCCCCGTCGTGGGTCATGAGCAGGGCGGCCGCAGACCGGTGCTGGTGCTGTCGCCGTCGGCCTACAACGCCTGGCCGATCGGGATGGCGGTCATCGCGCCGATCACCTCACGCGACCGCCGGCTCCGGCACCACATCCCGATCGGCCGCGAGGCCGGACTGCACACGACGCCCAGCTTCGTGATGCCGGAATACGTCCGGGCGATCTCGCAGCAACGGCTGACCGGGCTGATGCTCGGCGCCGTGCGGCCCGCGACCCTCGACGAGGTCGAGCAGTGGGTCTCACAGTTCACGTCGGAGGCCCCCTTCTGACGCGGACCGTTGACGAGCGAGCTGGGCCACAGGGCGGTTGTAGCGTTCCGGACACGCGGTAGGGGCCCGAGGCGCTGTGACCTGGGCAATCGCGGTGGAACCGTTACGTGGCAGCGGCGAACGGGTTGAACGGGCGCCATAGCCTGGGGCGATGTTCGAGCGCAGGGTGGTCGCGGCGTGGGCCGCGTTCGGGGGGATCGCGGCGGTGTCGGCCGCGCTGGTGTGGCGGCGGCCCGAGGCGCAGCGACTGTCGGACCTGCACATCTACTACGGGGCGGCGAAGTTCGACGGGCCGCTCTACGACTACGTCGCCGAGAACGGCGGGCCGTTCACGTATCCGCCGTTCGCGATGGTGCTGTTCCGGCCGCTGAGCATGCTGCCCGAGGCGACCCTCGGCGCGCTGTGGCTGGCGATGACGTGCGTGGCCGTGATCGCCATCGCGCGCACCGTGACCCGCACCGGCCCGGGCACCGCCGACTGCGCCGCACAAAACGGGAACGGCCGGCTGCGCGGGTGGCTCGACGCGCACGGCGGGCGGGGGCTGCTCGTCGCCGGGATCGCCTCGGCGTTGCTGGTGTCGGCGCCGGTGCAGAGCAACCTGCGGTTCGGGCAGGTGAGCATCTTCATCGTGCTGCTGGCGCTGGTCGACGCCGGGCAGGTGGTGCCCGCGCGGTTCCGGGGCGTCCTCGTCGGGGTCGCCGCCGCGATCAAGCTGACGCCGCTGCTGTTCGTCGTGTACTTCCTGGTCGCGCGGCGGTACAAGGACGCGGCGCGGGCCGCCGGTGCGTTCGTCGTCTGCGCCGGGATCGCGGCCGCGGTCATGCCGGGCGCCAGTGTGCGGTACTGGAGCGGCACCATCTTCCAGACCTCGCGCATCGGCGACCTCGCCTCGCTGGGCAACCAATCGGTGCACGGGATGCTGCTGCGCATCGGGCTCGACGCCGGGACGCTGCCGGTCGTCTGGGCGGCGCTGATCGCGGCGATCTGCGGTGCGGCGCTGCTGCGGGCGCGGCGGTTGCACCTGGGGGTTCTCAGCGGCCCGTCCGACCGCGATCGGACCGGAGCCGTCGTCCTGCAGGGTGAGCCGGTGCGGGCCGCGGTCCTCGTCGGCTGTGCCACCGTCGCCGCGTCGCCGGTGTCGTGGACGCACCACCAGGTGTGGACGGTCCTCGCGGCGATGCTGCTGGTCGCCGCCGAGGGCGCGTGGCACCGGGTGGCCGGGGTGACGCTGCTGGTCGTGATGACGGTGTCGCTGGGCGTCGCCCTGCGCGGGATCGCGGTCTACCCGGGCTGGCAGTTCATGCTGGAGAACGCCCGCTCGCTAGGGCTGGTCGCCGTCTGCGTCGCGGGCGTCGGCGGGGTGGTCGTGGCGGGCATGCCCAGGTTCCGCGCCGCCCGGCGGGTCGCCGTGGGGGTCGCGGTGGCCCTGGCGGTGCTCGCGCTCACGCCGCTGCCGGCCGGCGCCGACCCGACGTTCAAGGCGTACCAGGCCGCGGACCTCACCAACCCGCGCTACTTCTACTTCACCGGCGCCCCGGCCGCGGGTGAGCCGGTCGCGTTCGCGGTCCGCCGGGAGAAGACGAAGGTCCGCGTCAACGGCGTCGTCGGGGCCGAGGTGGCGGGGCTGCGCTACACGTCGGCGCCGGGCGGGGCGGCCCGAGTGATCCCGCTGCTGGAGGCGCAGCCGGGCCGGCGCACGTTCTCGTTCCGCAGCGCCAGCCTCACCCACGGCCGCCTCGAAGCGCTCGACGCGGCCGGTCAGGTGAAGGCGACGTTCACGCACCTGCAGTAACCGCCGACGCGGCCGGTCAGGTGACGGCGGCGGTCACGCACCTGGCGTGAACCGCTCGGCCTCAAGGACGCTCTTGAGGCCGCTCAGCACCCGCGACCACGTCTCGTCACGATCAGGATCCGGGTCGCGGTCGACGTCGTCGCAGCGCAGCGCCACCCGGCACAGGCCCGGTTGCACAGCGGTGATCTCCCACGACAGCCAGCAGTGCACCTCCTGTTCCCCGCCGATGCCGGTGTACAGGTTGTGCACGAGCAGCCTGCCCTCCTCGACGTGCACGACGTCGCCGTGCAGTACGTCGGGAACAGGCCCGGCGTCGGCGCGGTAGACGATGGGCGCGCCCGGGGTCCACCACGACTCGACCGCGAGGCCGAGGTAGAAGCGGCGGGTGTACGCGGGTTCGGTGATCGCCCGCCACACCTGGGCCGGGTCGGCGGCGATGTACAGGCTGCACGTCGAAGTCCTCATGCTCGTATCGTGCGCGGGCGACTTGGGAGCCGCTTGCGCCCGGCTTGGGACGCCCGCCGTAGGCTGGCGGCGGACCGACGAGCCGAGGAGCACCCGCATGGAAGACCTGATCGCCGAGCTGGAAGCTCAGGAGGAGCGACTGCGGTTCACGCGCTTCGACAACGACGACGCCTGGACGCTGGGCTCGCTGCTGGTGCGCCTGGGCAAGGAGCGCGGCCTGCCGATCACGATCGACATCCGGCGGCACGGGCATCAGCTGTTCCACGCGGCGCTGCCCGGCACGGCACCCGACAACGACCGCTGGATCGAGCGCAAGATCCGGGTCGTGGAGCGGCTGAACGCCTCGTCGTTCCTCGTCGGCCGCCGGATGGCCGCGCAGGGCAAGGCGATGGACGCGGCCTACGGGGTCGACCCGGCCGACTTCGCCACGCACGGCGGCGCGTTCCCGATCCGGGTCGTGGACGTCGGCGTCGTCGGGGTCGTCACCGTGTCGGGGCTGCCGCAGGCCGACGACCACGCGCTCGTCGTCGAGGCGGTAGGGCTGTTCCTCGACAGATAGAGGGTTGTCGCAGGGTGCGGCCGACCTGGAGGATTCCGCCTGTGATGAAGCGACTTGCCGTGTGCGTCGCCGCGACCGCGGCCCTCGCACTGACCGGATGCTCCGACGACGCGGCGAAGGACAACGCCGCCGTCGCGACGCCGACCCCGCAGGAGTCCCTGACCCCGCAGACCGGCCCGGCGCCCACGAAGCCCGGCGCGAGCCCGCAGGCGGGGTGCCCGGTCGACGCGGCGACCCTGGAGAAGGCGTTCGTGGCGAACCTCGACGTGTCCAACGCCGTCGACATCGGCAAGGGCCTCACCGACATCAGCTGCGCCGACGACTGGGCGACCGGGCGCACCACGCCGGAGGTCAACGACAAGGCGACCGTGCTGTTCCAGTACGACACCGCCAAGAAGCAGTGGCTCGCCATCTCCGGTGGCACCGACGGTGTCTGCACGGGGCACGTTCCGGCCGCGGTGGTGAAGAAGCTCAAGAACTGCTGATCATAGGGGCTGCCCAAAAGTCCTGTTTTATGGTCACATAGGTCATGGAGCGTGAAGTACTGCTCCGGCTCCTCGACGAGGCGCCGGGGGAAGCGTTCGTGGCCTGCAAGGACGCGATCAGGGCCGGCGCGGACTACGTCGTGTGGGACGACACCGTGCCGGCCGACCAGCTCGCGCGCAGCTATTCGCGGCGGGCACAGCACATGGCGAAGATCGGCACCCCGATGCTCGGCGGCGACGACGCGATCGCCGAGCTGCGGGTCTCCGGCGACCGGCCGCTACGCATCGGCGAGGCGAAGGTCGAGGACCCGCCGACGCACTTCCAGCTCTTCCTCAGCGCCGACGCGACCCGCGTCGTGGCCTGTTTAGGCATCGACCAACGTTGACGTAGCAGGATGTCAGGGTGGATGCACTGCTCGACGCCGACGGTCTCGCCCGACTTCGTGAGGCGCTGACCTCCGCCCGGTACACCTCCCAGGGCATCAAGGACCTGCTGGGTGAGCCGGCAACGGCCGCCCTCGCCCGCAACGACTTCCGCGCCGCGCTCAAGCGCACCGAGGAGCAGCCGGGCCGGCTCGCGACCCTCGTGCGCCTGTTCGTGTGCGGCCAGACCGAGCCGCTCGGCGCGGTCGCCGACGCGCTCGCCCCCCTGCCGCTCGCGGGCGCCCTGCCGTTGCTGGAAGCGGACGGCGACGGCGTGCGGGCCGCGGTCGAGCTGGAGCCGTACGGGGACTGGTGGGTGGTGGCCGACCTGTCCGCCGGCATGCGCCCCGGGCGGCCTCTGCCCGGCGACCACGTGCTCGGCATCGGCGGCGCCTCCACGACCCTCGCCGCCGCCACGCTGCGCGACCCGGTGGCCACGGCGCTCGATCTGGGGACCGGCTGCGGCGTGCAGGCGCTGCACCTGTCGACGCACGCGGCGAAGGTCACCGCGACCGACCTGCTCCCCCGGGCGCTGCGCTTCGCCGCGACGACCGCCGCGCTCAACGGCCTGGACTGGGAGCTGCTGCACGGGGACCTGACCGCGCCGGTCGCCGGGCGCCGCTTCGACCTGGTCGTGAGCAACCCGCCGTTCGTCGCCGGACCGGGGACGACGGACCACACGTACCGCGACTCCGGCCGTCCCGGCGACGCGGTCTGCGCCGAGCTCGTCGCCGCCGCGCCGGGGCTGCTCGCCGACGGCGGGCACATGCAGTTCCTGGCCAACTGGCTGCACGTCACCGGCGAGCCGTGGGAGGACCGGGTCGCCGACTGGCTCGCCGGCACCGGCCTCGACGCGTGGGTGATCCAGCGCGAGGTCTCCGACCCGGTCGCGTACGTCAACCTGTGGCTCAGCGACGCCTCCGAGGACCCCTCGCGCCAGCCGGCGATCGCCGCGGCATGGCTCGACTGGTTCGACGCGCAGAAGGTCGACGCGGTCGGCTTCGGCCTGATCACCCTGCGCGCCGGCGGGCACGACGACCCGACGGTGCGCATCGAGGACCTGCGGCAGACCGTCGACGGGCCGCTCGGGCCGCTGATCGGCGACTGGTTCGCCCGGCAGGACTTCCTGCGCTCCGGCGACCTGCTCGGCTCGCGGTTCGTCGCCGCGCCGGGCCTCACGCTGCGGCAGGAGGCGACCCTCGGCGCCGACGGCTGGGAGGTCGGGCAGCAGGTGCTGAGCCTGCCCGACGGGCTGCGGTGGCAGGAGGAGGTCGACCCGGTGGCCCTGACCCTCGTCGGCGCGTGCGACGGCTCGGTGACCCTGCGCGACCAGGTCGACGTGCTCGCCGCCGCGCATGACGTACCGGCCGAGGTGCTCGCCGACGTGGCCGTGCCCCTCGTCGCCCACCTCGTGGAGCGCGACATCCTCAGGCCTCTCGGTTGAGGGCGCTGGTACAGACGGTGAGTCGCGCCTCGGTCACCGTCGCCGATACCGTCGTCGGCGCGATCGACGGCGGCCTGCTCGTCCTCGTCGGCGTCACGCACACCGACACGGTCGCCGTCGCCCAGACGCTCGCCCGGAAGGTCCACGAGCTGCGCATCCTGCCGTCGGAGAAATCCGCGTCGGACCTGGGTGCGCCGCTGCTCGTGGTCTCGCAGTTCACGTTGTACGGCGACGCGCGCAAGGGCCGGCGCCCCACGTGGATCGCCGCCGCCCGCCCCGAGGCCGCGGAGCCGCTCATCGAGGCGTTCTGTCAGCATCTGCGAGACCGGGGCGCAACAGTGGAAACCGGTCGCTTCCGGACTCACATGCTGGTCGAAAGCGTGAACGTCGGACCGCACACGGTGATGCTCGAAATCTGAGACTCACGGATTCGTGCCACGGCACGGCCGCCTCACCGCCACTTCACGCCCGCTGGGCGAAGCTTCTCCCGTAGGAATGATCGCGCCACTTGTCAAGGCAGCACACGGGAGGCGAGCGAAGTGGCCCAGCCGCTGAGTGACACCACGGAGTTCAACGCAGTCGACGTCGAGACCGACGAGCAGCACGAGCCCCAGATCGACAACACGGGCGTCTCAGCGGACCTCGTTCGCGCATACCTCAACACCATCGGACGCACCAAGCTGCTCACCGCCGAGCAGGAGGTCGACCTCTCCAAGCGGATCGAGGCCGGGCTCTACGCCGAGGAGAAGCTGTCCGCGGGCAACGTCCACCCCGCCTGGATGACCACCTACGAGGTCGTCGTCCGCGAGGGCCGCGCCGCGAAGGCGCACCTCCTCGAGGCCAACCTGCGGCTCGTGGTCAGCATCGCCAAGCGGTACACCGGCCGCGGCATGGCCTTCCTCGACCTCATCCAGGAGGGCAACCTGGGCCTCATCCGCGCCGCGGAGAAGTTCGACTACACCAAGGGCTACAAGTTCTCCACCTACGCGACCTGGTGGATCCGCCAGGCCATCACCCGCGCCATGGCCGACCAGGCCCGCACCATCCGCATCCCGGTCCACATGGTCGAGCAGGTCAACCGCATGGTCCGGGTCCGCCGCGACCTCGCCGCCACCCTCGGCCGCGAGCCGGTCGTGGCCGAGGTCGCCGCCGCGCTCGGCATCGAGGAGTACCAGGTCATCGAGCTGATCTCCTACGACCGCGAGCCCGTCAGCCTCGACCAGGCCGTCGGCGAGGACGGCGAGAGCGCCCTCGGCGACTTCGTGGCCCGCATCGACCCCCGCGAGGAGCCCGCCGACAGCGTCTCCCAGGGCATGCTGAAGTCCGAGGTGGAGATCGTGCTGTCGACCCTCTCCCAGCGCGAGCAGGCCGTGATCAGGCTCCGTTTCGGCCTGGACGACGGCCGCCAGCGCACCCTCGACGAGGTCGGCCGCGAGTTCGGCCTGTCCCGCGAGCGCATCCGGCAGATCGAGAAGGTCACCCTCCTCAAGCTCCGCCACCCCTCCCGCGCCAAGCGCCTCGAGGCCTACGCCAGCTGAGCTGTTTCCCGCCTTTGGCCTTCGGCCATGGCTCGCTGCCCCACGCTTCGCGCGGGTCCCGCCGGGGGGATTCTCACCCCCGGAGCCCCCCAATGCGCCGCAAGCGGCGCACAGCCCGCGTGCCGCGTGACTGGGATTGCGCGTACGCGCCCATCCCGTGGCTGGCCTCCGCCATGATCCGGTAGACCTTGTGCACCCCTGGCAGCACGAAGTCTTCCGGATCACGGGAAAGAGGGCGCCGCGCCCTCAGCCGGTCAGGACGAGACGAGGCGGCGGGGGCCGCTGTCCGGGCGAGGCATCGGGGACGCGAAGGTCGCGGTGGCGTGCAGGACGGCGAGGCCTTCGGGGCGGGCGAGGATCGGGTTCAGGGACAGTGACGACAGTGTGGGTTGGTCGTCGACCAGGCGGCCGATCCGGAGCAGGAGGTCTGCCAGGGCGTCCAGGTCGACCGGGGCGGAGCCGCGGTACCCGGTCAGCAGTGGAGCGGCCCGAGGAGCGCGGACCAGGGCGGCCGCGTCGTGGTCGGTGAGCGGGGCCGGGCGCCAGGCGCGGTCGCCGAGGAGGTCCGCCGCCTCGCCGCCCAGGCCGAAGCCCACCACCGGACCGAAGGCGGGGTCGTCCACGACCTCGACCACGCAGGCGACGCCCGGGGCGACCATCGGCTGGACGAGGACCTCCACGCCGAGGCCGAAGAGGCGTTCCAGCTCCTGGTACGCCTCGGCGACCAGCGGAGGCGAGGTCAGGTTGAGGCGGACGGCGCCCAGGTCGAGGCGGTGCCGCCAGGGTTTCGTGGCGACCTTCAGCGCGACGGGCAGGCCCAGCGACGAGGCCACCTCCACCACCGAAGCGCCGGAGGCCCGCCGGGAAGGGACGACCGGGACGCCGTACGCGGCGAGGAGATCGTCGACGTCTTCCGTGAAAGGCGCGCGTGGGAAGGAAGGCACCGTCCCGACCGGGGAGCGGCGCCAGGCGGCGTAGCGGGCGACCCGGCCCAGGGCGCGCACCGCCTCCTCGACGGCCGGGTAGGTGGGCAGCGCGGCCGGGTCGCCGGGACGGTAGGCGGGCGCGAAGGCGAAGGACGGGTCGGCGGGCAGGACGACCGCGAGGGGGCGGCTGGACTCGAGCGTGGAGGTGCGCAGCAGCTCCGCGACGCCGAACTCGCCGGGCACGGCCAGGGCGGGGGCGTAGGCGGCGATGACCGCGTCGACCGAGTCGTCCGCGAGCGCGACCCGCACGGCCTGGACGAACTCCTCGTCGCTGACCGTGGGGCCGAGGTCGCGGACGGAGGCGACCTGCAGCCCGGCGGCCGGGGCCTTCGCGACGGTCAGGACGCCGAGCGCGGCGGCGTTGGTGACGACGGCGATACGGTCGCCGGTCGGCAGGGGCCGGCCACTGATGAGGAGGCCGACGTCGAAGAGTTCGGCGACGGTGTCGACGCGGATGACGCCGGAGCTGGCGAAGAGGGCGGCGACGCCGCGGGCGTCGGGGCCGGTGGTGACGGCGTCGAGCGCCGGCGGGCGGACGGGGCTCGCGACTGCCGCGACCGGTTTGCGCCGGGCCAGTTCGCGGGCGATGCGGGCGAACTTGCGGGGGTTGCCGAAGGTCTCCAGGTAGAGCAGGACCGCGTCCGTGTGGGGGTCGTCGCGCCAGTACTGGAGTGCGTCGTTGCCCGACACGTCGGCGCGGTTGCCGGCCGACACGAAGGTCGACAGGCCCAGGCCGCGGCGGTCGGCCTCGGCGAGCAGGGCGGTGCCGAGCGCGGCGGACTGGCTGAAGAAGCCGACCCTGCCGCCGCGCGGCAGCAGCGGCGCGAGGGTCGCGTTGAGCGCGACGCCGGGGTCGGTGTTGGCGATGCCGAGGCAGTTGGGGCCGACGAGGCGCATGCCGCGGCTGCGGACCGCGCGCAGCAGCGCCGCCTGCGCCGCGGCGCCGGCCGGGCCGGACTCGGCGAAACCGGCGGAGACGACGACGAGCCCGTGGACACCCGCCGACGCGCAGTCCGCGACCACGGAGGGCACCGCTTCCGCCGGTACCGCCACCACCGCCAGATCAACGGGCGCCGGATGACCGGCGAGGACGGCCACCGCCGGCAGCCCGCCGACCGTGGCCGCCGACGGGTGGACGGGGACGAGCGGGCCGGCGAACCCGGCGGCCTTCAGGTGGGCGAGGATGGCGGCGCCGATGCCGGTGCCGTCGGACCGGGCGCCGTAGACGGCGACGCCGCGCGGGTTGAGCAGGCGGCCGATGGAGCGGGCCTCGGCGTGTTGCTCGCGGGACCACTGCACGCGCATCGAGTCGGGGGTCGCGGCGATCGGGAACCACAGGTGCACGACGCCGTCGGAGAACTTGCGCTCGATGCGGAAGCCGGCGGCCATGAAGACGCGCAGCATCGGCTGGTTGACCGGCAGGACGTCGGCCTCGAACTCGGTGATGCCCTCCTGCGACGCGGCGGCGACGAGGTGTTCGATGAGGACCGAGCCGATGCCGCGGCCCTGGTGCGCGTCCTCGACGACGAACGCGACCTCGGCCTGGTGCGATCCGGCGCCGAGCCGCTCGTAGCGGCCGACGGCGATGAGCTCGCCGCCGTGCTCGATGACGAACGCCTCCCGGTCGTGGTGGTCGACGTTGACGAACCGGTCCAGGTCGCGCTGGGGGATCCGTGGGTACGCGGAGAAGTACCGCAGATACCGGGTCCGCTCGGAGAACCGCGAGTGCAGGGCGACGATCCGGTCCGCGTCGTCGGGGCGGATCGGTCGCAAGTGGACGGTCGTGCCATCGGAGAGCAGGACGTCCGCGGCCCGCTCCGGTGTTTCGGTCACGCCTTCATGGTCCCACCGTCCGGTTTAGTACCGTGTCCGGATGATGCTGACTCCGGCCGACGTGCAAGCCGTCCGGTTCACGAAGGCGGCGTTCGGCAAGCGCGGCTACGACGAGGACGAGGTCGACGCGTTCCTCGACGTGGTGACGCAGGCGCTGACCGCGTTGCAGGACGAGCTGTCGACGCTGCGGGGCGCGCCGTCGCCGGACACCTCGTTCGGCACGTCGACGGCGGCCGAGTCGGCGATGCTGGCCGAGCTCGACCGGATCAAGCTGCGCCTGACCCGCCTCGAAGAAGCGGCGGTCCGCGGCTAGTCGCGCGGGTCGTGGGGGTCCAGGCCGAAGTAGGGAAAGGTCGCCGCGCGGGTCGCCATGACGGCCCGGTCGACGGCGTCCCGGGTCTGGCCCGGCACCCACGGCGACCACTGTCCCGATCCCCCGTCGGTCATCGACGCGGGCACCGGGTGGCCGGGGCGTCTCCTCGCCGCGAGGGACCGCCACGACCCGGGGGTCACGGTCGCCGGGTCGAGCGCCTCGCCGGTGACGATGGCCAGGAGGTGCGTCCAGGCCCGCGGGACGCATTCGACGAGCGCGTATCCCCCGCCGCCGCTGGCGACCCATTTGCCGCCGGCCACCTCGGTCGCGAGGTCGCGCAGCGCGAGGTACGCGGCCCGCTGCCCGTCCACCGTCAGCCGCAGGTTCGCCAGGGGGTCGTGCCGGTATGTGTCGGCGCCGCACTGCGTGAACAGCAGCTGCGGCCGGAACGCGCGCAGCACCCCCGGCACGACGGCGTGGAAGGCGCGCAGCCAGCCGGCGTCGTCGGTGCCGGCCGGAAGCGCGACGTTGACGGCCGAACCCTCCGCTCCCGGCCCGCCGGTCTCCTCGGGGAAACCGGTCCCGGGGAACAGCGACCGCGGCGACTCGTGCAGGCTCACGGTCAGGACCCGCGGGTCGTCGTAGAAGATCTCCTGCACGCCGTCGCCGTGGTGGACGTCGATGTCGACGTACGCGACGCGTTCGGCGCCGAGCTCCAGCACCCGGGCGATCGCGACCGCGGGGTCGTTGTAGACGCAGAAGCCGGCGGCGCGGGCGGGCATCGCGTGGTGCAGCCCACCGGCGACGTTGACCGCCCGGTCGGCCTCGCCGAGCCAGACCGCCTCGGCGGCGGCGCGGGAGGCGCCCGCGATCAGGGCGCTGGCGTCGTGCATGCCGGCGAACGTCGGGTTGTCCGACGTGCCGAGGCCCATGATGTTCAGCCGCCGGCCGGTCGACGCGGCCCTGACCACGGCGATGTAGTCGGGGTCGTGCACGGTGCCCAGGACGTCGTCGCCCGCCTGCTCAGGGGCCCGCAGCGTGACCCCGTCCCGGTCGAGGACGCCCAGGTCACGGGCGAGCGCCATGGTCAGCTCCACCCTGACCGGGTCCAGGGGGTGCTCGCCCATGTCGTACCGCAGCAATGCGTCATCCCACATGACCAGCGTGTTCACGTGACCGCCCCCTCGTTTGCAGTGTGCGCAGGGACCCTGCGCGCGCCGGTAGGATTGAGCGAAGCGGAGACCCCCGCTTCCCAAACCAGCTCGGCGACGACGGCACCGTCCAAGATCGCTTGGTTGGCTGTCACGTTCCAATCTTGACGTACGCGACGAGTACCATCGCGTACCGGGAGGGCAAGGCAGTGAACGACCTGGTCGACACCACCGAGATGTACTTGAAGACGATCCTGGAGCTCGAGGAGGAGGGCGTCGTCCCCAAGCGCGCCCGCATCGCCGAGCGGCTCCACCAGAGCGGACCCACCGTCAGCCAGACCGTCGCCCGCATGGAGCGCGACGGGCTGCTGATCGTCGAGGGCGACCGCCACCTCGCACTGACCGACGAGGGCCGCGTCCACGCGGTCGCCGTCATGCGCAAGCACCGCCTCGCCGAGCTGCTGCTGGTCAACGTGATCGGCCTGCCGTATGAGGAGGCGCACGAAGAGGCGTGCCGCTGGGAGCACGTCATGAGCGACGCCGTCGAGCAGCGGGTCTATGAGCTGCTCGGCCGCCCGACCCGTTCGCCGTATGGCAACCCGATCCCGGGACTGGAGGGCCTCGAGGGCAGCGCCACGCCCAAGGACCCGTCCGACCCCGAGCGCAACCTCGCCTTCCCCGGCCTCGCCGGCGCGGTCGTGGTGAGCCGGATCTGCGAGAGCGTCCAGACCGACGCCGACGTGCTGCGCCAGCTCCACACCGCCGGCATCGACCCGGGCGCCACGGTCACCGTCGCCCAGGAGCGTGACGGCGTCAGCATCGACCGGGCCGGCGAGCGCATCCGCCTGCCGCGCGAGGTCGCGTCGCGGGTGTTCGTAGCAGCGCACTGATGCATCCCGGCTGCACCGTCCAGGACCTCGTGGACCGGGTCGCCGGCAAGTGGAGCGTGTGCATCCTGGTGGCCGCCGCCGACGGCCCGATCCGGTTCACCGAGCTGGAGCGGGCCATCAGCGGCATCAGCCGCCGCATGCTGACCCTCACGCTGCGCAACCTGGAGCGTGACGGGATGCTCGTGCGGACCGTCTACCCGACGGTCCCGCCACGGGTCGAATACACCCTCACCCCGATGGCCGCCGAGCTGCACGCCGCCCTGCTCGCCATCACCACCTGGGCGGAACGCCACCGCACCGACGTCGCCGCCGCCCGCGAGCAGTACGACGCCCGCACCTGAGCTTGCATGAGCATATGGCCGCATGTAGCGTCGGACACCATGACGGCCGTGCTGCGCATCCCACCGCGACCACTGACGTTGCTGCTCGGCGGTGAAGTGCCTGACCTGGGCTGAGACGCGGGACACACCGTGTCACGTTCGGCGGGTTGAGCCGTCAGGTAGGCCATGCAGCGAACAGTGCTTGTCACCGGTGCGACCGGGACGCTCGGGCGGGACCTCGTCGCCGTCCTGAAGGAACGCGGGCACGACGTGCGTGGGCTCAGCAGGTCGAAACCCGGCTACGCGCACGCCGACCTGACCACCGGCGAAGGGCTCGCCGAGGCCCTCCGAGGGGTCGACGTGGTCGTACACGCGGCCACCGACGGACGCAGGGACGTCGCCGCCGCCGAGAAGCTGATCGAGGCCCTGGAAACGGCGGAGCACAAGCCGCAGCTGGTGTTCGTGTCGATCGTCGGGGTCGACCGGATCCCGCTCGGCTACTACAGGGACAAGGTCACCATCGAGGGGATGGTCGCCGCGTACGGCGGGACGAGCCTGCGGGCGAGCCAGTTCCACGACCTGGTGCTGACCCTGGCGAAGGCGATGACGAAGCTGCCGCTCGTCGGGTTCTACCCGGCGTTCGACCTGCGGCCCGTCGAGGTGCACGACGTGGCGGTGCGGCTCGCGGAGATCGTCGAGGGCGACCTGCCGGCGCGGCCCGCCGACTTCTCCGGGCCGGAGCGGCGCGGCGCCCGCGACCTGTGGCGGGCGTACCTCGGCAAGGCCGGGAAGCGACGGCTCCTGGTCCCGGTCAGGCTGCCCGGGAAGATGTTCCGCGCGCTGCGGGCCGGTGCGGGCACCGGACCCGGCGGCGGCACCGGCACCTGGGAGCAGTACCTGTCACGAACCCTGTGAATGGCGGATCCGCCGCAGCCCCACCGCGGCGGCGACCCCCGCGGCGGCCACATCGGCGACGGTGAAGAGCAGGCGCGACACGAGCGTCAGTGCCCACGCCGTCGCCCACGGCACGCCCAGGCCGGCCAGGGCGAGCGCCATCAGGAACTCCCGCGCCCCGAGGCCGGACGGCGCGACGATGACGAACGTGCTGATGCTCATGGCGAGGGCCATCGCGAACACGCTGCCGGCGAGGCCGCTCAGGCCGGGCAGGTGCGAGCGGACCAGGAACCACACGTGCACGCCCGCGGCGAGATACCCGGCGACGCACCACGCGGCACTTCCCAGGATCGGCTTCCAGGTGATCGGACGGTCCAGCGGCGGGCGGCGCAGCACCCGCATGGCCCGCCCGACGATCCAGGTGAGCAGCGGCGGGTAGCAGCAGGCGACGGCGAACGGCAGCAGGATGATCGACGCCCACACGGCGAGGGAGCCGAACACCTCGTGCCCCGAGGCCTTGATGCCGTCGAGGGCGGTGCCGAAGCCCGGCGCGGTCAGGATCAGGCCGGACGTGATGCCGAGGCCGCTGACGAGGACGGAGCCGATGAAGACCTTCGACCGGGACACGCCGGCGCGGCGGCCGAGCTCCATCTGCACGACATACGCCCACACGGAGCCCGGCAGATACTTGCCGAGCGAGCCGACGAGCATGATCGGAGCGGCGTCCCGGACCCGCAGCGGATGGTCGATGCTGCCGACCATCGCCCGCCACGCCATCATCGTCGTCCATAGTGAGACGACGGCGGCGAGCAGCGAGACGATCAGCGACGGCCACGACAGGGCACGGAACGTCGCCTGGACCGCGGACCACTGGTCGACGGTGGTGGCGACGATGAAGTAGACGATGCCGGCGGCGGCGAGGACCCGGACGGCGGTGATCAGTCGGGCCCGCCACGGCCTGGCCGGTGCCGCTTCGACGACAGGCTGACCCACGGACGGGAACGCTAGCACGGCTACGATGCGACAGTTGGAGCACAAGGAGGCAGCGTGCGGTACGTGGTCATCGGTGGTGGCATCGTCGGCCTGGCGACGGCGCACCGGATCACCCTCGAACATCCCCACGCCGAGGTCACGGTCGTGGAGAAGGAACAGACCTGGGGGGCGCATCAGACGGGGCACAACTCCGGCGTCATCCACGCGGGCGTCTACTACAAACCCGGCAGCCTCAAGGCGACGCTGTGCAAGGCCGGCAGCGCCTCCATGGTGGACTTCTGCCGGGAGCACGACATCCCGCACAAGGTCACCGGCAAGCTGATCGTGGCGACGGACGCCGCCGAGCTGCCGCGGCTGCGCAGCCTGCACGACCGGGCCGTCGCCAACGGGCTGCCGGCCCGGCTGGTCGACGCCGCCGAGGCCCGCGAGTTCGAGCCCGAGGTCGCCTGCGTGCAGGGCATCCACGTCGCCTCGACGGGCATCGCCGACTTCGGCGCCGTCTGCGTGACCCTCGCGACGCTGCTGGAGAAGGCGGGCGCGACCCTGCGCCTCGGCGCGCGCGTGACCGGCATCTCGACCCTGCACGGCGAGACGGTCGTGCACACGGGAGTCGGCGACATCTTCGCCGACGTCCTCGTCAACTGCGCCGGCCTGCACGCCGACCGGGTCGCGAAGATGGCCGGGATCAGGCCGCCCGCCCGGATCATCCCGTTCCGCGGCGAATACTTCGAGCTGCGCCCCGACCGGCGGCACCTGGTCAACGGGCTGATCTACCCGGTCCCGGACCCGCAGTTCCCGTTCCTCGGCGTGCACCTGACGCGCATGGTCGACGGCAGCGTCCACGCCGGCCCCAACGCGGTCCTCGCCACCGCCCGCGAGGGCTACTCGTGGTCGCGGATCCGCCCCGGCGACGTCGCCGACACGATCGCCTACCCCGGCATGTGGCAGCTGGCCCGCCGGCACCTGCGGTACGGCCTCACCGAGGTCCGCCGCTCCCTGTCCAAGAAGCGCTTCGCCGACAGCCTGGCCCGCCTGGTGCCCGCGGTGACCGCCGCCGACCTGGTTCCGGCATCGGCAGGTGTACGAGCACAGGCCATCACCCCGGACGGGGCGCTCGTCGACGACTTCCTCATCGTCGCCGAAGGCAGGCAGGTCCACGTGCTCAACGCCCCGTCACCGGCCGCGACCAGCTCGCTCGAGATCGCCAGGTACATCGTCGACCGCCTGCCCTCATAGCCGGCGGCAGGCGGTAGGGTGCGCGCGTGCGAACGGTGGTCACCGCGCTGACGGTGCTGATCCTGCTCACGGGCTGCGACGACGCGGGCGCGAGCCCGGCTGCCGCCACCCCGTCGGCCGCCCCGGCCGCCGCCGCGGGGGGCGCGTGCCAGCTGCTCGACTTCCCGGTCGTCAACGCGAAGCTCGGCCTCGACCTGGGTGTCGCCGCGGCCGCGGCGCAGGAGAACACGTTCACCTGCGTGCTGCAGCCGCTCAGGTCCGCCGCGCCCGACCTGATCCTGTCGGTCAGCGCCACCACGATCAGCGCGGACATCTACACCGCGGCCGTCCAGCCCAAGGGCGCCGGCTCGATCGAGGGCCTCGGCGCCGCCGCGTACCAGCGCCCGCTCCCCGCCACCGACGACACCGGCCCCGGCGCCGAGATCGGCTGGCTGGCCGGCAACAAGCGCATCATCCAGCTGACGGTCCGCCTCCCCGCCGGCACCGGCGACGAAAAGGCGTCCGAGATCCTGCCGAAACTCGTCGACCTCGCGAAACTCATCGACCTCAGCAGCCTCTGACCGAGTTCGCGCCGGTCGGCGAGGACCCGCCCTGGGCGAGGTCGCGGACGATGGTCAGGAAGTCGGCGACCGGTGGGGGCAGGGTGCGGCCGGGGAGGGTCGCGGCGAGGACCGTGCGGGGTGGGACCTCCCGCGGGTCGAGGGGCAGGAGGCGGACGTCGGCGGGGGCGGTGCGGGCGGCCAGGGCCGGCACGAGGGTGACGCCGAGGCCGGCGGCGACGAAGCCGAGCTTCGCGGTCCACTCGGCGGCGACGAAGTCGATGCGGGGGCGGAAGCCGAGGCGCACGCTCGGCCCCAGCAGGGTCTCCTCCGGTGACGCCGAGCCCGCGATCCACGCCTCGTCCGTGAGGGCCGCCAGCCGTACCGGCGACGCTGACGCCAAACGGTGGTCCTGTGGCACGGCGAGGAGGACGGGCTCGTCGAGGACGTGGTGGACGCGGAAGCGCGGGTCGTCGAACGGGCGGTCGGCGCTGGTCGTCACGAGGACCACGTCGGCGTCGCCGGCGAGGAGCGCGGCGAGGAGGCGGCCGGTGACGCCCTCGATGAGCGAGAGGCGGACGCCGGGTCGGGTGGCGCGGAAGCGGGCCAGGGCGCGCGGGACGAGCGCGGCGTCGGCGGTCGCGAACGCGCCCACGCGCAGCCGGCCGGCGGTGCCGGCGTGGACGGCGGCGACGTCGCGGCGGGCGAGGGCGAGCCGGTCGAGGATCGCGGTCGCGTGCTCGAGCAGGCAGCGGCCCTCCTCGGTGAGGGCGACGCCGCGGGGCAGCCGGTCGAACAGGCGCGCGCCGACCGCCAGCTCCAGGGCGGCGATCTGGCGGGACACGGCCGACTGGGTGTAGCGCAGGGTCGTGGCGGCTCCGGTGATCGACCGCTGCCGGGCGACCTCCCGGAACACGTCCAGCATCTCCGTCTGCATGACCTCGACATTCGCACAGCGCATGGCAGCGATGCCAGACATTCGTTGGTGGCATCGCAGCGCCGGGCCTACGGTCGACGGCATGCAGAAGATCGCCGTGCTCGGGCTCGGGCACATGGGGGCGCCGATCGCCCGGCGGCTGGCGGCGCACGGGTTCGCCGTCGCGGGCTGGAGCCGCACCCCACGTCAGGTCGAGGGGGTCATCATGGCGGGGAGCGCGCGGGAGGCCGTCCGCTCCGCCGACCTCGTCATCACGATGCTCACCGACGGGCCGGCCGTCCTGTCCGTCGCCGCCGGAGCGGACATTCCGGGCACCGCGACGCTGGTCGACATGTCGACGATCGGGCCCGACGCGGTCCGCGACCTCGCCGGCGCGCTGCCCGCGGGCGTGGACCTGGTCGACGCCCCGGTCGCCGGGAGCACCGGGGCCGCCGAGGGTGGCACGTTGCGGATCTTCGCCGGTGGTACACCGGCCGCCGTCGACCGGGTCGCGCCGGTCCTCGCCACGCTCGGGGAGGTCCTGCGGTGCGGCCCGCCGGGCAGCGGGGCGGCGATGAAGGTGGTGCTCAACACCGCGCTGGTGACCGCGCTCGCGTCCCTGGCCGACGTGCTGCGGGTCGCGGACGCGGTCGGGGTGCCCCGCGCGGACGCGCTCGAGGCGCTGCGCGCGGGGCCGCTGGGCAACGCGGTCGCGCGCCTGTCCAGCGGGCAGGTCGCGTATTTCCCGGTCCGGCTGGCGGCCAAGGACCTGGCACTCGGTGTCACCGGTCGCGACCTGCCGGTGGCCGTTGCCGCCGGGCTGCGGCTCGCCGCCGCGGATCCGGAGGCGGATCTCACTTCGATCGTTCTGGGAGGAACCTGATGCTCGTCATCGACAACCCCGCCGGCGTGGCGGCGCCCGTCGGCGCGTATTCGCAGGTCGCCCGCGTCGACGTCGGCACCGGGGCGCTGCTGTTCCTGTCCGGGCAGATCGCGTTGTCCGACGACGGCGAGCTCGTCGGCGCCGGTGACATGGCCGCCCAGGCCACCCGCGTCTTCGAGCTGATCGGCGCGCTCCTGGCGGCGCACGGCGCGGCGTTCGGCGACGTGGTCAACATCCGGACGTTCCTCACCGACATGTCGATGCTGCCGATGTACGGCCAGGTCCGCCGCACCGTCTTCACCGGCGCCCCGCCGACCAGCACCACCGTCGAGGTGTCGAAGCTCTTCCGCGACGGGGCGCTGCTGGAGGTCGAGGTGGTGGCGGCGGTCGCCTCCTGACCAGTCCTGACCAGTCCTGACCTGATCCTTACGTTGTCCCGCGGGGTGCGCTTACCCGCGGGACGCACCATGTCCGCCATGAGACGAACCATCGCCGTCGCGCTCGCGATCGGGCTGCTGTTCGCCGGCGGCTGCTCCCGTCAGGACCGCCGCGACCGCGGCCGTGCCGCTGTTTCCACCCCGTCCGCCGTCGCCGTGCCGTCGTCCACCGGTCCTGTGCCGTCGTCCGCTGGTCCTGTGCCGTCGTCCGCGACCGGCGCCGGCTCCGGTTCCGTGGACGAGCTGCTCGATCAGGTCGACGCGCAGCTGTCCGGTGACGCCCAGCCCGCCGACGACGAAGACTGAGAGGGACCGACACCGTGAAGCGCACCCTGATCGCCCTGACCCTGCTCCTCACCGCCGTGCTCGTCCCGGGCACCGCCTCGGCCGAGCCGTCCGCGCGGCCTCTGGACACCGCCAAGAACGCGGTCGTCACCCGGATCGACAAGCGGCTCGACGCGCTGAAGAAGTTCGAGACGACCCTGGCCGCCGCGAAGCAGGTCCAGCCCGCGCACCGGGACAAGCTCGCGAAGCTCATCAGCGACCAGCGCGCCGGCCTGACCACCCTGAAGACGAAGGTCCAGGGCGAGACGACCGCCGCCGCCGTGAAGGACGACGCCCAGTCGATGGTGTTCGACTACCGCGTCTTCGTCCTCACCGGTCCGAAGGTCCGCCTCACCGCCGCCATCGACACCGAGCTCGCCGTCATCACCGAGTTGCGCGGCCGGCCGGGCGCCGACACCGCCAAGCTGGACACGATCGAGGCCGGCCTCAAGGGCAAGGTCGACGCCCTTCTGGCCGTCTCCCCGTCCCGCGACGGCGACGCGCTGCGCGCCCAGGTCCAGCCGGTCCGCGCCGCGGCCAGGTCCGCGCACGCCGAGCTGAAGGCTCTGCGCAAGGCCACGAAGTAGACGCCGCCGGCCGGTCGGGTGCCCGTGCCACTCGCCCGGCCAGGCGTCGCCACACCCCGGCCGGGCGCCCGGCCGGGGTCGAAGACGCCGGTACACCGCTTCCGAACGCGTCGCGATCCCCGGATGTCCGCTCAGACACGCGCGGACGTGTGCGCGTCGACGGAGCCCGCGCGGTCAGCGGTTTCGTGTCGCGAGGTGAGGGACGCCGGGACGAACGGCGGAGTCCAGTGTTTGAAGGTCAGGACGGGCCGCTCCACGAGGTGCCACGACGCGGCGGCAAGCGCCGTCGTGACCAGCGCGGACACGGCGATGTACGCAGGCGGCCCCCAGTGGTGCACGCCGAGGGTGGCGAGGGTCTGCTGGGCCGGGAACGCGTAGATGTAGATGCCGTACGAGTAGTCGTGGGTCCGGCCGATCCGGTGCGTCCACGGCGGCAGGGAACAGGCCAGCCACAGCAGCAGGTAGGCGAACGCCGGGTAGCCGAGCACGTGGAAGGCGCCGAACCGCAGCGTGGTCAGCAGCACCACGACAGCGGTCAGCGCGAGGATCCCGTTCGCCGGGATCCGGTGTCGGTACAGCTGAGCCGACGCACCCAGAAGAAACAGGAAACCGAGGTAGACGAGGGTCTGGGTGTCGAGTGCGCCGAAGAAAGGGATCGGGCCGAAGGCGCCGCGGGGCTGCGGGACGGTGCGGGCGGTCTGCCGCAACTGGTGGAGGAAGTCGCTGAGCAGGACCGTGTACGCGCCGGCGGTGAGCAGCAGGATCAGGCGCGGTGAGCGGCGGATCACGCCGCAGGCGGTGAGCGCCGTGAACACCCCGTACCAGCAGAGCTCGAACGACAGGCTCCACAGCGAACCGTTGACGACGGACCCGCCGCCGGTCAGCCTGCCGTAGGGGGTGTCGCTGAACAGCGTGCCGATGCCCCACCGGTGGGGCTGCCCGAGCGCGTTGTTCCAGGCGAACGAGAACGCCTCATGAAATGTCGTGAAGAATCCGGCGAAGGCGGCGGTGAGCAGCAGGCAGGCCCAGAGGCCGGGGAAGATCCGCAGGCAGCGGTGCCACGCGAAGCGGACCGCGCCCAGCCGCGCCGCGCTGGCCGTGACGAGGAACCCGGACAGGACGAAGAACCCGTCCACCGCCAGGGCTCCGACGTCCGCCTGACCGCGGGACAACCCCAGCCCCGGCGTCGCCCGTCCCGCACCCAGCGGCCAGGAGTGGCCGGCCAGGACCGCGAGGGCGAGACACAACCGCAGGAACCCGAGAGCGTTCGCGCGGGGCGAGTACCGGTCAACCAACACATCCTGACAAACGACCAGATGACCGACTTCGTCGTTAAGTGAGTTGTGTCAGTATCCGCGCCCCCCAAGACGGACACCCTGAAGACGGACACCTCGACGACGAACGCCGCGAAGGCGGACGCCCCACCCGAGCAACTGGTCACCGCCGCCCTGGTCGCGGCCGCGTGGCTGGTCATCGCCCTGCTGTACCTCGCCGGGGTCGCGTACCTCGTGCCGCCGCTGCTCCTGGTCGCCACCGCCGCGCTCCTGCGGGGCGGCAGGACCGTCCTCGACCGGCTGATGCTCGCCACCGGCCTGCTGCTCGGGCTCACCTGCCTCGTCGCGCTCGCGTTCGCCGTCTGGCCGTGGGGCCTGCACCCGGTGACCGCCGGCGGCGCGGGCGCCACCGCCCTGATCGTCGCCGCCGCGCGGACCGGGCGCCGGCCCCGGCTGCCGCGCCCCCGCATCACCGACGGGATCGCCCTGCTCGCGGTCGCCGCCGTCGGCACCGTGGTCGCCTGGCCGCTGCTGCGCGGCGGCCGCGCCGGACGGCTCGCGCTCGTCATGGACGGCGAGGACCTCGCCCGGCACGCGGCGCTGTTCGACGCGATCCGCCGCGTGGGTGGGTACATCTTCCAGCGCCCGGACGAAGGAAAGACCCTCATCTACGAGGGCATGGTGTCCTACCCGCAGGGCGAGCACATGACGGCCGCGCTGCTCGACGGATTCGTCAGGTCCTCCGCCGCGGCCCAGGGCACCGGCGCCGGCATGTTCGAGCACTACCTGGCGTTCGTCGCGGCCGGCTACCTGCTGCTCGCCGCCACCCTCGTCTGGGCGGCGCAGTGGATCGGCGCGGGCGGCCTCACCCCGGCGCGCACCGCGGTCGTCGCGTTCGGGATCGCGGGGCTGTGCGCGTTCGGCGAGCTGCTGGACCTCGTCCGGTTCGGCTACCCGAGCCAGGTCCTGGGCCTCGCCGAGGCGCTCATGCTCCTCACCGTCCTCGTCCGGCCGGTGCCCCGCCGGCGCCAGCAGCTGCTGCTCGTCGCGTCCCTCCTGGCGGCCGTCGGGTTCACGTACTACCTGTACCTGCCGCCGGTCGGCCTCGCCGCGATCCTGTGGCTGATGCGGGAACGCCGGCGGCACCGCGCCCGTGCGATCCCCGCCCTCGCGCTCGCCATCGCCGTCACCAGCGCCGTGCCCCTGGCCATCGGCGTCCTCGTCGCCGGCCAGGCGGGCGCGCTGCTCAGCGTCGGCTCCCTGAAGGTCGGCCGCGAGGGCCTCGTCGTGCTGCTCTGCCTCGTCGCGTCGGGCATGCTGACCAGGCGCGGCCGCAAGAGCCGGATCTGGCGCTCGTACGCCCTGATCTTCGTCCCCGTGGCCGGCTTCGCCGTCGGCATGCTGGCCGTGCAGCGGCTCTTCGGCTCCGGCAGCGGGTATTACGCCAACAAGGCCCTGTTCCTCGTCCTGGCACTGCTCCTGGCGGGCACCGGCGCCCTCGCCCTGCACCTGCCCCGCCACCGGCTGACCCCGTCCCACCTGCGGACCGCGTCGGTCCTCATGGCGATCGTCGCCCTCATCGGCGGCGAACGCGCCGGCGACCAGCGCGAGCACCTCGACACCGGTTCCACCTGGCTGGCCGGAGCGGGCCCGGACCAGCTCCTCTACGCCAGAGCCGCCCTCGCCCTCCCGCCCGGCCCCCCGACCGTCGTCATCGGCGACGACCCCGGCTACGACTCGTACCGGCTGACCCTCTTCATCTCGACCCTGCACCGCACCTCGGGCGAGATGGCCGCCGCCACCTACCACGTCGGCCCGATCAACTCCCCGGACCGCCTCGACGCCGTGGTCGCGAGAATGCCCGGCCCGATGCGCCTGCTCGTCCTCTCCGACGACGCCCACTCCCGTGCCGAGTCCCTCCGCCACCGCCACCCCACCGCGAGGATCGAGATCCTCCGCGCCTGACGCCCGATGAGGCTGCCTACTGCCGCCGGTCAGGCCGACGCCACACCCCTGCCGACCCGCGGCGTGGTCGTGCGCTCATCGAACGGGGAGTGCCTCCCGCCGGAATTCAGCGGGAGGCACTCTTCGTATTGCCGCGTCAGGGGTTTGTCACCATCGTCTCCAGGTCACGAAGGTGTAGCAGGAGACATGGAGCAACTGCCCGGATTCAGCTGCAGCCGCTGGTGGAGCCGCAGCCCTCGCAGACGTAGCAGCTGCCGGCGGGGCGCATCTTCGTGCCGCAGGTGAAGCACAGCGGCGCGTCGGCGGCCTTGCCCTGGACCAGTTCGAGCAGCTCGGTCGACGAGCCGACCTTGCGCGGCGCGGCGACCTCGACCGGCTTCGCCGCCGGCTTCGTGGCCGTCTCCACCGGGGCGGAGTTGCGCATCTCGGTCAGGTCGACGTCGGGCTCGCCGGCCTCGGCACGCAGCTGGGCGGCCCGCTCCGCGGACGTGAGGACCCCCAGCTCCGACCGGGTGTCGAAGTCCAGGAAGTCCAGGGCGAGGCGCCGGAAGATGTAGTCCATGACGGACGACGCCAGGCGGATGTCCGGGTCGTCGGTCATGCCGGCCGGCTCGAAGCGCATGTTGACGAACTTGCTGACGTAGGTCTCCAGCGGCACGCCGTACTGCAGGCCGATGGAGATCGCCACGGAGAAGGCGTCCATGACGCCGGCCAGGGTGGAGCCCTGCTTCGACATCTTGAGGAAGACCTCGCCGAGGCCGTCGTCCGGGTACGACGACGCGGTCAGGTACCCCTCGGCGCCGGCGACGGAGAACGACACGGTCGTGCTCGGCCGCTTCTTCGGCAGCCGCTTGCGGACCGGGCGGTACTCGATGACTTTCTCGGTCTTCACGATCTCCTGGACCACGGGCTCGACGGCCTCGGCCGACTTCTTCGCGGAGGACGAGGACACCGCGGACAGCGGCTGGCCGACCTTGCAGTTGTCGCGGTAGATGGCCAGGGCCTTGAGGCCGAGCTTCCAGCCCTGGAAGTAGATCTCCTCGACGTCCTCGACGGTGGCCGCCTCCGGCATGTTGACCGTCTTGGAGATGGCGCCGGAGATGAAGGGCTGGATCGCCGACATCATCCGGACGTGGCCCATCGGGGCGATGGTGCGCTCGCCCATGGCGCAGTCGAACACGCTGTAGTGCTCGGCGCGCAGCCCGGGAGCGTCCACCACGTGGCCGTGCTCGGAGATGTGCTCGATGATCGCCTCGACCTGCTCCTCCTGGTACCCCAGGTTGCGCAGGGCGCGCGGGACGGTCTGGTTGACGATCTGCATCGAGCCGCCGCCGACGAGCTTCTTGAACTTGACCAGGGCCAGGTCCGGCTCGACGCCGGTCGTGTCGCAGTCCATCATCAGGCCGATGGTGCCGGTCGGGGCGAGGACGCTGGCCTGCGAGTTGCGCCAGCCGTTCCTGGCGCCGATCTCGTTGCCCCGGGCCCATTCCGCCGTCGCCGCGGTCTTGATCGCGACGTCGACGCCGCCGACAGTGCTGATCGCGTCGTTGGCGGTGGCGTGCTGGCGCATGACCCGCTGGTGCGGCACGGCGTTGCGGGCGTAGCCGTCGTACGCGCCGACGATGCCGGCGAGCTCGGCCGAACGGCGGTACGCGGTGCCGGACATGAGGCTGCTGATCGTCGCGGCGACCGCGCGGCCACCCTCGGAGTCGTACGCGAGGCCACTCGCCATGAGCAGGGCGCCGAGGTTGGCGTAGCCGATGCCGAGCTGCCGGTACGCGCGGGTGGTGTCGCCGATCTTCTCGGTCGGGAAGTCGGCGAAGCAGATCGAGATGTCCATCGCGGTGATGACGAACTCGACCGACTGCACGAACTTCTCCACCGCGAACGTGCCGTCGGCGTTGAGGTACTTCATCAGGTTGAGCGACGCGAGGTTGCAGCTGGAGTTGTCCAGGTGCATGTACTCGCTGCACGGGTTGGACGCGGTGATCCGCCCGGTCTCCGGGCAGGTGTGCCACTCGTTGATCGTGTCGTCGTACTGGATGCCGGGGTCGGCGCACTCCCACGCGGCCAGGGCGAGCTTGCGGAACAGCTCGCGGCCCTTGACGGTCGACACGACGCTGCCGTCGAGGCGGGAGCGCAGCGCGAACTCGGCGTCGTCCTCGATGGACCGCATGAACTCGGCGGAGACCCGGATCGAGTTGTTGGCGTTCTGGTACTGGACGCTGACGATGTCCTTGCCGCCGAGGTCCATGTCGAAGCCGGCGTCGCGCAGCGCGCGGATCTTGTCCTCTTCGCGGGCCTTGGTCTCGATGAACTCCTCGACGTCGGGGTGGTCGACGTCCAGGATCACCATCTTGGCCGCGCGGCGGGTCGCGCCGCCGCTCTTGATCGTCCCGGCGGACGCGTCGGCGCCGCGCATGAAGCTGACCGGGCCGCTGGCGGTGCCGCCGCTGCTGAGCAGCTCCTTCGAGGAGCGGATGCGGGACAGGTTGACGCCCGAGCCCGAGCCGCCCTTGAAGATCAGCCCCTCTTCCTTGTACCAGTCGAGGATGCTGTCCATCGAGTCGTCGACGGCGAGGATGAAACAGGCGCTGACCTGCTGCGGCGACTGGGTGCCGACGTTGAACCAGACGGGCGAGTTGAAGCTGAACACCTGGTGCAGCAGCATCCACGTCAGCTCGTGGGCGAACACCTCGGCGTCGCCGGGCGTGGCGAAGTATCCGTTGTCCTCGCCGGCCCGGCGGTAGACGGTCACGACGCGGTCGATCAGCTGCTTGAGCGACCACTCGCGGGCGTCGGTGCCGACCGCGCCGCGGAAGTACTTGGTGGTGACGATGTTCGCCGCGTTCACGGACCAGGAGTCCGGGTACTCGACGCCGCGCTGCTCGAAGTTGATCGAGCCGTCACGCCAGTTGGTCATGACGATGTCGCGACGCTCCCACGTCACCTCGTCGTAGGGGTGGACCCCCTCGGTCGTCCACACCCGCTCGACGCGCAGGCCCTGTGCCTCTTTGCGCGACGCTGCCTTGGTCTTCGTCTCCCCCGCCATCCGCGGCCCCCTCAGTGTCTTCACTTTTGTGTTGTCGTTTTCGGCGTTTGTACGACCTGCGCTCAGCCGACCGGTTCGGCGGCGCGCTCCCCCTGTGACGGTGCTGCCTGATGCTGCGTGGCGCTGGCCGGCCGGTTCGACGCGGCCCGCAGCGACGCGATCTCGCGCTCGAAGTCCTGCAGCGAGTCGAACGATCGGTAGACGCTCGCGAAGCGGAGGTAGGCCACCTCGTCGAGCTCCCGCAGCGGCGCGAGGATGGCCAGGCCGACCTCGTGGCTCGGCAGCTCGGCGGCGCCGCGGGCGCGGACGGTCTCCTCGACCTTCTGCGCGAGCACGGCGATCGCGTCCTCGTCGACCGGGCGGCCCTGGCACGCCTTGCGGACCCCCGCAATGATCTTGGTGCGGCTGAACGGCTCCGTCACGCCGCTGCGCTTGACGACGGCGAGGACGGCTTCCTCAACGGTGGTGAACCTGCGGCTGCATTCGGGACAGGACCGACGCCGGCGGATGATCTGGCCGTCCTCGGCCTCCCGGGAGTCGACCACCCGAGAGTCGGCGTGGCGGCAGTACGGGCAGCGCATGCGGTGGCCTTCCAGTCTACGTCGGATATGTCCGGATAAAACGCACGCGAACGCCCAACGGGCGGCCATTGATCCTGGCCTCCGCTGGTTGTCACCGTTGGTAAGGGTGATTGCCGAATCCACAACCTGTGGACGACTTACAACCCCGTAACTACTACATCTAGGGGTAGACGCTATGCCGACGCATACGCGGACGCAAGTTGATCCGCGAATTCCACCCCACGCGTGTCACGCGCCACATCATCTGGTGTTGGTGTGATGTTCGTTTGCCCTGATCAGCGTTGCCGTGGCAGGGCAAGCCGCTGCCCGGCGTCGACACTGTAGCCGTCCAAGTGGTTGAGACGGCGGATCTCCTCCATCGTCGCGTCACGCCCACGGGCCCCCGAGTGCCGGGTCGCGATGTCCCACAGCGTGTCGCCCGGCTGCACGACGACGACCGGCGCCGACCCCGGCGGGTCCGCCGCCTGCCCCGGCACCGCGACGAACGTGAAGATCCCGCCCACGACGGCGAGCAGCAGGCAGAAGAGCATGACGCGCCCCCTGCGGGTGAGCCGGACGGGTGGGTTTCGCGGGTGTCGTCGCATCTCAGCCCTCGATTCCGTACAGCCGTTCGATCGAACGGACGTACGATGGTCTACCAGAGCGGGAAGACCCGAGTCCAGCAACACGCCGAAAAATCGGCGCGCCACGTAGTACAGATGTTTGAAACTGTCACACCTCGGCGATACGGTGATCCACACACGATCGAGACGATTGATCGGGATACCCGAAATTTGCGACAGCCGGTGCCGTCACATCCGGTGACGGACGAGGTGGCGGGCCGCCCCAACGGCCCGTCCGCACCAGCGGCCTTCCCACCGCTGGTGCCAACAAGAGGGAGGACGACGTGTCAGCCGACGACCGCACCGACGATTCCGCCGAGGTCACCGCGATCGGCAGCGGCACCAGCCGCCGGGCCGGCACCCGCCGCCGCGGAGGCGAGCCGGAGATGCGCGCGGTCACCGCGGTGGTCAGCGCCTTCCCCGACCTGTTCGCCGCCGACCTGACCGTCCGCCAGCGGCGCATCCTCGAGTTCATCCGCAGCGCCGTGGAGCGCAACGGCTATCCGCCGAGCGTCCGCGAGATCGGCGAGGCCGTCGGCCTGGTCTCCCCCTCCAGCGTCGCCTATCAGCTCAAGGAGCTGGAGCGGAAGGGCTACCTGCGCCGCGACCCCAACCGGCCCCGCGCCGTCGACGTCCGCCCCCCGAGCGAGCTCGTCTCCGTCGACGAGGAGGCCGAGCGCGCCGCCCGCCCCGCCCCCGCGTATGTGCCCGTCCTGGGCCGCATCGCCGCCGGTGGCCCGATCCTCGCCGAGCAGGCCGTCGAGGACGTCTTCCCCCTCCCCCGCGAGCTCGTCGGCGAGGGCACCCTCTTCATGCTCCAGGTCAAGGGCTCCTCCATGATCGAGGCCGCCATCTGCGACGGCGACTGGGTCGTCGTCCGCCAGCAACCCAACGCCAACAACGGCGACATCGTCGCGGCCATGATCGACGGCGAAGCCACCGTCAAGACCTACCGCAACCGCGACGGCCACGTCTGGCTCATGCCGCAGAACCCGGCCTTCGACCCCATCGCCGGCGACCACGCCACCATCCTCGGCAGGGTCGTCACCGTCGTCCGCCGCATCTGACCCACTCCCCGGCCACCAGCCCCATCGGCTGCCACCTCAGCACCGCACCTCCGCCGTTCCGGGCCGTCGCCCGGGAGCCGGCGGTCGCCGGGACCGTTGTCGGACCGGTCCCGGATCGAGAATGGCCCGCCCGGCCTCCCCAGGCCGAGGCGGGCCTTCGTGTCCCACCCGCGGCCGACAACCCGCACCGCCTCGGCCCGCGCGCTTTTCGCATGATCCGGAAGAGTTGTTGTCGCTGGAGAGCCTGTTGCGTTTTGGCGGAAAACTGTCTCGTCGACGGTCGTCGCGACCCTCGACGGCTACCGATCGGCCGCGACCGGCTCGCACAGCCGTGTTTTTCTCAGCACGGAACGTGAGACGGCCATTTCGCAACAGGCTCTGGAGCGACGACAAGTCTTCCGGATCACGGAGAAGGGGCCGGCCGCGGGGTTTGGGGCGGAAAACGACGTTGACCACTACACGCCGCGGCGTGTAGTGGTCAACTTTTCTATGTCGGACGGGCTCGGGGGCCCGCCACTGGAGAAGTCGTGGGTGGGTCAGCCGGTGTGCTCGGCCATGGCGAGGAACTTGCGCTTCGACTCGAGGGCCTTCTCGGCCTCCTTGATGCGGCGCTGGTCGCCGGCGGCCTGAGCGGACGCGAGCTGCTGCTCGGCCCGGGCCACCTGCTCCCGCATCTGGGCGAGCAGGGGGCTCGCCTCCGGCGGGGTGCGGCGCCAAGCGGCGTCCATCGCGGTCTTGACCTTGTCCTCGACGACGCGGAGGCGGCGGTCCAGGCCGGTCTGGGCCTCACGGGGGACGCGGCCGACCTCGTGCCATGCGGCCTGGATGTCGCGGAACTTGGCCTGGGCGCCCTTCGGGTCGCCGTCGACGTCGAGGGCCTCGGCCTGCACGAGGAGCGCCTGCTTGGCGTCCAGGTTGCCCTTGAACTCTGCGTCGCGGGCGGTGAAGACCTCGCTGCGGCGCTTGAAGAAGGAGTCCTGGGCGGCGCGGAACCGCTCCCAGAGCTTCTGCTCCGTCTCCTTCGCGGCCCGGGGGGCGGCCTTCCACTCGGTCATGAGGTCCTTGAGGCGGGCGGCCGTCGCGTTCCACTCGGTGGACTCGGCGATCTGCTCGGCCTCGACGACCAGCTCCTCCTTGCGGCCCTGGGCCTGCTTGCGGCCGGCGTCCAGGGTGGCGAAGTGAGCGCCGCGGCGGCGGGTGAAGGCGTCGCGGGCGGCCGCGTAGCGCTTCCAGAGCTCGCTCTCGGCCTTCTTCTCGACGCCGTGGATGGACTTCCACTCGTCGAGGATCTCCTTGAGGCGGTCGCCCGCGGTCTTCCAGCCGGTGGCGTCGGCCGCGATCTGCTCGGCCTCCTCCACCAGGGTGGTCTTCCGGGTGAGGGCCTCGGCGCGGGCGGCGTCGCGGGCCGCGCGGGCGGCACCCGCCTTCTCCTCGGCGATCGAGGTCAGCTTGTCGAGGCGGGCGGCGAGCCCGTCGATGTCGCCGACCACGTGGGCCTCGTCCAGGCCGCTGCGCAGCCGCTTGATGGTGGACAGCGACTGACCTGCGTCGGCCGCACCGCTGCCGAGCCGGGCCTCGATCAGGTCGACCTCGGTCACCAGGTCGGCGAACCGGCGGGCGAAGTGGGCAAGGCCCTCCTCCGGTGTGCCGGCCTGCCACGATCCGATGGCCCGCTCTCCGGCTGCCGTCTTCACGAAGACGTTGCCGTCAGCGTCGATCCGTCCAAACGTCGTAGGCTCGCTCATCTGCCATCCTCGCTCCCGGCGTCCGTGGGATCGGGTATCCCACCGTCACGCCGCCATCGCACAGCAAAGTTCCCCATGGCATTCTCACAGGTGCGCCCCGGGGGCGGTCGAGGGCCTGCGGCCGAACCGTGACCATTCCGGTGCCATTCACACCGTCCAGAGCCACCGACGGGCCACAGATGGGGCGCGGAGCGCCGCGACGACCGTCCCGATACCGTTATGGACGTGCCACTCGTCGCCGCCGCAGTCTGCCCACATCCGCCGATGCTCGTGCCGGAGGTGGCCGCGGGGGCCGCCGGAGAGCTCGACGAGCTGCGTGCCGCCTGCCGCGTCGCGGTGGCGCACCTGGCCGGCGCCGAGTCACTCGTCGTGGTCGGTGCCGACACGATGACGGTACGCCGTGAACCCCCGTTCGGGGGGACCCTCTCCCCCTGGGGCATCGACGTGCGGGTCGGCGCGGCCACCGAAGACCCCTTGCCGCTGAGCCTGCTGATCGGCGCCTGGCTCGTCGAAGGCGACAAAAACCTAAATTTCGGAAATGTTCAGTTCTACTCCATCGCCGCGGACGCGACGCCGGACGAGTGCGCGGCGCTGGGCAGGAGCATCGCCGGCACCGACACCGCGATCCTCATCATGGGGGACGGATCCGCGTGCCGGGGCGAGAAGTCACCGGGTTATGACGACCCGAGGGCCGAGGGCTTCGACACGGCCGTCGCCGCCGCCCTCGCCGCAGGGGACACCAGGGCCCTGCTGGACCTGGACCCCGCCCTCGCCGCCGAGCTCCTGGCCGCAGGCCGCGCCCCGTGGCAGGTCCTGGCGGGCGCCGGCGCGGAGCACAAGACGACCGAGCTGCTGCACCACTCGGCGCCGTACGGCGTCGGCTATCTCGTCGCGAGCTGGCGGTGACCCGCGTCGTCGCGGTCGTCGGCCCCACCGCGGCGGGCAAGTCCGCGCTGAGCATCAGGCTCGCCCACGAGCTCGGCGGTGAGGTGGTCAACGCCGACTCGATGCAGCTGTACAAGGGCATGGACATCGGCACCGCCAAGCTCACCCTCACCGAGCGTGATGGCGTGCCGCACCACGTGCTCGACATCTGGGACGTGACCGAGCCGGCCAGCGTCGCGGTATACCAGGAGCTCGCCCGCGCGGCGATCGACGACATCGCCGCCCGCGGACGGGTCCCGCTCCTGGTCGGCGGCTCCGGGCTCTACGTGCGGGCCGTCCTGGAGGACTTCGACTTCCCCGGCACCGACCCCGGCCTGCGCGCCGCCCTGGAGCAGGAGCTCGCCGAGGTCGGTCCGCAGGTGCTGTACGCCCGGCTGCGGAGCACCGACCCGGAGGCGGCCGAGCGCATCCTGCCCGGCAACGGCCGCAGGATCGTCCGGGCCCTGGAGGTCAACGCGCTGACCGGCACGACGTTCACGGCGAGACTGCCTTCGCAGCCGCGGCCGGTGTACGACGCCCTGCAGGTCGGCGTCGACGTGGACACGGCGGTGCTGGACGCGCGCATCGAGACCCGCGTCGACGTGATGTGGGCGGCGGGCCTGGTCGACGAGGTGCGCGCCCTGGAGGCCAAGGGCCTGCGCGAGGGCAGGACGGCCGGCGCCGCGCTCGGCTACAAGCAGGTGCTCGACGACGAGGCCACCGCCAGGGCGGAGACGGTGCGGGCCACCAGGCGGTTCGTGCGCAGGCAGCGGTCCTGGTTCCGCCGGGACGACCGGATCGTGTGGCTCGATGGTGGCGCTGACGACATCGCCGCAGCGGCGCTGGGGGTCGTGCGGCAAGATTGACGCCATGCGCTTCGCCAAGGGACATGGAACGGGCAACGACTTCGTCATCCTGCCCGACCCCGACGGCGTGCTGCCGTTGACGCCGGCGTTCGTCGCCGCGCTCTGCGACCGCCGGCGGGGCCTCGGCGCCGACGGCGTCCTGCGCGTGGTCCGCAGCGCCGCCCACCCCGACGCCGAGGCGTCCGCGGCGACGGCCGAGTGGTTCATGGACTACTGGAACGCCGACGGCTCCCAGTCCGAGATGTGCGGCAACGGCGTGCGCGTCTACGCCCGCTATCTCGCCGAGGCCGGCCTGGTCGCCCCCGAGGGGTCGTTCAACCTGGTCACCCGCGCGGGCGTGGTGCCGGTGACCATCGGTGAGGAGATCGCCGCCGGCATGCCGATGCCGCGGGTGTACGTGCGCAGCGAGGCCACCAGCGAAGGCCGCACGTTCGGCGGCACGGCCGTGGACGTCGGCAACCCGCACCTGGTCTGCCCCGTCGACGAGCCCACGCTGGAGCGGCTGGACCTGACCCGCGCGCCCGGCATCGACCCGCTGATCTTCCCGGCCGGCGTCAACGTCGAGTTCGCCGCGGCCGGGTCACCGCCGGCCGGCGCCGACCTGTACCGGAGGATGCGCGTCTACGAGCGCGGCTCCGGCGAGACGCAGTCGTGCGGATCCGGGGCGTGCGCGGTCGCGGCGGTCGCCCTCGACCACGCCGGCCTGGAGACCGGCGTGGTCGTCGTGGACGTGCCCGGCGGCCGGCTGACGATCACGCAGACGGCGTCGGAGTTCCTGCTCGCCGGCCCGGCCGTGATCGTCGCCCACGGCGACGTCGACGCCCAGGCGATCCGCCAGCTGGCGCCGACCTTCTAGACCCGCGTCCGGCTTCCCCAGCTCCCACGGCGCGCCGTCCGCACTGGCCGGCGCGCCGGAAACGCGGCAGGCCGGGTCAGGCCCGCTCGACGGGGGCCGGGAGGGCGGACGGCTCGCCGTCCACCGTGCTGTCCAGGTAGGCGCCCTTCGCGGCGGCCCTGACCGCGGCGGCGACGGCCGGGGCGACGCGCGCGTCGAAGACGCTGGGCACGATGACGCTCGGGTTGAGCTTGTCCTCGCCGACGGAGTCCGCGATCGCCCGGGCCGCCGCGATGGCCATCGCCTCGGTGAACTCGCGCGCCTGCGCGTCGAGCATGCCCCGGAACACGCCGGGGAAGGCGAGGACGTTGTTGATCTGGTTCGGCTGGTCGGAACGGCCGGTGGCGACGATGGCCGCGTGCTCGCGGGCCTCCCGAGGGTCGACCTCCGGGTCGGGGTTGGCCAGGGCGAACACGATCGAGCCCGGCGCCATCGTGGCGATGTCGTCGCCGGTGAGCAGGTTCGGCGCGCTGACCCCGATGAAGACGTCCGCGCCGCGCAGCGCGCCCTTGAGGTCGCCGGCGTAGCCGGTCTTGTTGGTGTTCTCGACCAGCCACGACCATGCGCCGGTGAGGCCGGGCAGGTCGCGGTGCAGGGCGCCGGGCCGGTCGGTGGCGATCACGTCGCCGACGCCCTGGCGCAGCAGCAGCTTGATGATCGCCGTGCCGGCCGCACCCGCGCCGCTGACCACGACCCGGATGTCGCTCATGGACTTGCCGACGACGCGCAGCGCGTTGGTGAGCGCGGCCAGGACGCAGATGGCCGTGCCGTGCTGGTCGTCGTGGAACACGGGGATGTCCAGCATCGCCCGCAGCCGCTCCTCGATCTCGAAACAGCGCGGCGCGGCGATGTCCTCGAGGTTGATGCCACCGTACGCCGGGGCGATCGCCCGCACGATCGAGATGATCTCCTCGGTGTCCTGCGTGTCGAGCGCGACCGGCCACGCGTCGACGCCGCCGAACCGCTTGAACAGCGCGGCCTTGCCCTCCATGACGGGCATCGCGGCGAACGGGCCGATGTTGCCCAGGCCGAGCACGGCGGAGCCGTCGGTGACGACCGCGACCGTGTTGCGCTTGATCGTCAGGCGGCGGGCGTCGTCGGGGTTCTCCGCGATCTGCAGGCACACGCGGGCCACCCCGGGCGTGTACGCCCGTGACAGCTCGTCACGGTTGCGCAGCGCGACCTTCGGGGTGACCTCGATCTTGCCACCGAGGTGCAGCAGGAACGTGCGGTCCGACACCTTGCGCACGTCGACCCCGTCGAGCTTCTCCAGGCAGGCCACGACCTGCTCGGCGTGCGCGGAGTCGGCGGTGTCGCAGGTCAGGTCGACCACGACCGCGGTGCTGTCGGAGTCGACGACGTCGACCGCGGTGACGACGCCCCCCGCCTCACCGACCGCGGTGGTGAGGCGTCCGATCGCCGAGGCATCGGCGCGGACGGAGACACGGATCGTGATGGAGAACCCGGCGCTGGGCAAACGGTGCGTGGCAGTCGTCACGTCACCCATTCTTATCCCCCGGCCCGGGTGACCTGCGCGGGGGGACATATCAAGTGCCGCGAACGCGGCGAGGTGTCACGATTGGGGGGTCATACGGATCGGAACAAGGAGAACATGTTGCGAGCAACCGCCGCGGAAACCTGGGAGATCGCCGACGACGGCGACGGCCTGGAGCTCGAGGAGCGGCATGCGCTTCGCCGTGTCGCCGGTCTGTCGACCGAGCTCGCCGACGTCACCGAGGTCGAATACCGCCAGCTGCGCCTCGAGCGGGTCGTGCTCGTCGGGGTGTGGACCGAAGGCACCGCCACCGACGCGGAGAACTCCCTCGCGGAGCTCGCCGCCCTCGCCGAGACCGCCGGGTCGCAGGTCCTCGACGGGCTGATCCAGCGCCGCAGCCGGCCCGACTCCAGCACCTACATCGGCTCCGGCAAGGTCGACGAGCTGCGGGTCGTGGTGCAGAGCACCGGCGCCGACACCGTCATCTGCGACGGGGAGCTGTCCCCCTCGCAGCTGCGGACCCTGGAGGCGAAGGTCAACGTCAAGGTCATCGACCGGACGGCGCTGATCCTGGACATCTTCGCCCAGCACGCGAAGAGCAAGGAGGGCAAGGCCCAGGTCGAGCTCGCGCAGCTGCAGTACTTCCTGCCGCGGCTGCGAGGCTGGGGTGAGGCGCTGAGCCGGCAGGCCGGTGGCTCCGCCAGTGGCAACGGCGGCGTGGGCCTCCGCGGTCCCGGTGAGACCAAGATCGAGACCGACCGGCGCCGGATCCGCACGAAGATCAGCCGGCTCAAGCGCGAGATCGCCGCGATGGCGACGATCCGCGACACCAAGCGCGCCACCCGGCGCCGCAACAGGGTGCCCAGCGTCGCGATCGCCGGCTACACCAACGCGGGGAAGTCGAGCCTGCTCAACCGGCTCACCGGCGCGGGTGTGCTGGTCGAGGACGCGCTGTTCGCCACGCTGGACACCACGACCAGGCGCTCGCGCACCGACGACGGCCGGCTGTACACGCTGTCGGACACCGTCGGGTTCGTCCGGCACCTGCCGCACCAGCTCATCGAGGCGTTCCGCTCCACCCTGGAGGAGGTCGCCGAGGCCGACCTCGTCCTGCACGTCGTGGACGGCGCCCACGCCGACCCCGAGGAGCAGATCCGCGCCGTCCGCGAGGTCCTCGCCGAGGTCGGTGCGGACGCCGTGCCGGAGCTGCTGGTCGTCAACAAGATCGACGCCGCCGACGAGGAGACCCAGCTGCGGCTGAAGTCCCTGTGGCCGGACGCCGTGTTCGCCTCGGCGCGCACCGGATCGGGCATCGACGCGGTCAGGGCGGCACTGGAGCAGCGGCTGCCGTGGCCGGCGATCGAGCTGACGGCCGTGGTGCCCTACGAGCGGGGTGACCTGGTCGCGAGGGTCCACACGATCGGCGAGGTGCTCGAGACCGCGCACCTGGCCGAGGGCACGCGGATCCGGGCGCGGATCAACGAGACCCTGGCCGCGGAGCTCGCCCCATTTGCCGTGAAGTCGTAGGTTCGTCTGATCACTGCGAGTGAGAGCCGGACCGGGCTCACCCACTTCCGGTCCGGCTCTGCCAGACTTGTCCGATGCGACAGCGGGTTGGCCTGGCGATCGGTGCGGCTTGTGGTGCGGTGACGAGTCTGTTCCTGGGGCTCGCGGCGCCTGCCGCGGCCGCGCCGACCCCGGCGGCGACCACCGGCCAGGCATCGACCGAGGGCGCAGGTCAGACCGTCTGCACCCCCGACTCTTCCAAGATCAACGAGATCTCCGGTCTCGTCGCGACCGCCACCGGCTTCTACGCGATCAACGACAGCGCCCCCGCCGGCGGCAAGGCCAGGATCTTCACCCTCGACGCGGCCTGCAAGGTCGTCGGCACTCCGGTCAACTACGACCCGACCGCCCGCGACCCCGAAGACCTCGCGATGGACAAGAACGAGACGCTGTGGATCGCCGACATCGGCGACAACACCGAGGCCGCCGGCGGCAGCGCCGCCGCCCGCCCGACCGTCGCGGTGTGGACCCTGGCCAAGGGCGCCAAGGCGCCGGTCATCAACCGTCTCGCGTATCCGGACGGCAAGAAGCGCGACGCCGAGGCCATGCTGCTGGGCGGCGACGGCCTGCCGATCATCATCACCAAGGACCCCGTCGGCGAGGTCTGGGTCCCCGAGGGCCCGCTGCAGCCCAACACCACCAAGGGCGTCAAGCTCAAGCAGGTGGGCACGTTCGCTCCCCAGGAGACGAAGACGCCCAACCCCCTCGCCTTCCTCGGCTGGAAGGCGATCACCGGCGCCGCCTCCTCGCCCGACGGCACCCGGGTCGTCATCCGCACCTACTCCGACGCCTACGAGTTCGACGTCCAGGGCGGCGACGTCATCAAGGCCATCACCACCGGCAAGCCGCGCATCACGCCCCTGCCCAACGAGGCCCGCGGCGAGGCCATCACCTACTCGACGGACGGCAAGCAGTTCATCACCGCCTCCGACGTGCCCGCCGACCAGAGGGCGCCGATCCTCAGGTACACGCCGCAGAACGTCACCCCCGGCAAGGGCGGCGGCGCGGTCCTGCCGACGCCGAAGCCCGACGAGCGGTCGTTCCTGGAAAACCTGACGCTGCAGGACATCACCTACATGGTGGCCGCCATCGGCATCCTGGGCCTGCTGCTCGTCGTCGCCGGCATCATCGGCATCCGCCGCTCCCGCGCCACCCGCCGCGCCGCCGCCGGGTCCGGCCCTGTCCGCGGCTCGGCACCCCGCCCCGTCGGCGACGACCTGCCCCCGGACGACGGCGGCACCGGCAACGTCTACGGCGCCCGCCCGGCCACCTCGGCCGCCCGCGGCGCGACCGCCCCCGCCGGCACCGTCTACGGCGCCGGCGGCGGCCAGCCCGACCCGCGCGACCTCGACCATCAGCCCGGCTGGGGCCCAGGGGACCAGCCGCGCGGCTACTCCCCTGGGCCCCAGCCGGGCGGCGTCTACGGCGCCCCACAGGGCGGCTACGACCAGCGCGGCGCCTACGGCTCAGGCCACCCCGGCGACCAGGGCGGCTACGAACGCGGCTACGCCCCCCACCGCTGACCGCACCGCACCCATGATCAGGTGGGCCTTGCGCAGCCGGCGGCGCGCGAGTTCCGCAGGACCATGGGGAGCGGGGTCAGCAGGAGCGGGCGGGGGTGGCTGACGGGGGCGGGGTGCCGATGGTGGGCATGCCGAGCGAGACGCCCGGGGTGCGGGTGACCCGGCCGGCTTCCCAGGCGTCGCCGGCGCGGGTGCGGCGGTGGGACAGCAGGGGGCCGTCGGCGTTGAGGTGGTGCGGGGCGGCATAGGTCACCGTGGTGTGCACGACGTCGCCGGGGCGCAGGGTCAGCGACGGGTCCGCGGCGAAGTGCACGAGACGCCCGTCCCGCGCGCGGCCCGACATGCGGCCGGTGGCGCTGTCCTTGCGGCCCTCGCCGACGGCGACCAGGACCTCGACCGGCGTGCCGACGAGCTTCTTGTTCTCGTCCCAGCTGATCTCCTCCAGGGTGGCGATCAGCCGGTCGTACCGCTCCTGCACGACGGCCTTCGGCACCTGCAGGTCCATAGTGGCGGCGGGGGTGCCGGGGCGCTTGGAGTACTGGAACGTGAAGGCACTGGAATACCGGGCCTCGCGGACCACGTCCAGGGTGCGCTCGAAGTCGGCATCCGTCTCGCCGGGGAAGCCGACGATGATGTCGGTGGTGATCGCGGCGTCGGGCATGGCGGCGCGGACCTTGGCGATGATGCCCAGGTAGCGCTCGGCACGGTACGAGCGGCGCATCGCCTTCAGGACGTCGTCGGAGCCGGACTGCAGCGGCATGTGCAGGGAGTGGCAGACGTTGGGCGTCTCGGCCATGGCGGCGATGACGTCGTCGGTGAAGTCCTTCGGGTGCGGGCTGGTGAAGCGGACCCGCTCCAGGCCCTCCACGTCGCCGCAGGCGCGCAGGAGCTTGCCGAAGGCGAGCCGGTCGCCGAACTCGACACCGTAGGAGTTGACGTTCTGCCCGAGGAGGGTCACCTCCAGGACGCCTTCCGCCGCGAGGGCGCTGACCTCGGCGAGGATGTCGCCGGGGCGGCGGTCCTTCTCCTTGCCGCGCAGCGCGGGCACGATGCAGAACGTGCAGGTGTTGTTGCAGCCGACGGAGATCGAGACCCAGCCGGCGTAGGTCGACTCGCGCCGGGTGGGCAGCGTGGAGGGGAACACCTCGAGCGACTCGAGGATCTCGACCTCGGCGGCGGCGTTGTGGCGGGCGCGCTCCAGCAGCACCGGCAGGGAGCCGATGTTGTGGGTGCCGAAGACGACGTCGACCCACGGGGCCTTCTTGACGATGTCGCCGCGGTCCTTCTGCGCCAGGCAGCCGCCGACGGCGATCTGCATGCCGGGCTGGGCGAGCTTCGTCGGGCGCAGGTGGCCGAGGTTGCCGTAGAGGCGGTTGTCGGCGTTCTCCCGCACGGCGCACGTGTTGAACACGACGACGTCCGGCTCCGCGTCGGCGGGCACCGGGACGTAGCCGGCGTCCTCGAGCAGGCCGGAGATGCGCTCGGAGTCGTGCGCGTTCATCTGGCAGCCGTAGGTGATGACCTTGAAGCTGCGAGGGGTCTCAGTCATAGCAGCGAGAAGTCTAGCCGCCGACGTGCTCACCGGCGGTATCCACCAGCCCCGGCAGCACCACGTCGGACGCCTCGCGGGGCGGGCGGACCGCGCTGACCGAGACGTAGCCGTCCAGCAGCCACGCGTCGTCGCTGCCGGGCTCCGCACCGTGGTCGCTCTGTTCCAGCGACATCCGCACGTACCCGTGGCCCTGCTCCATCAGGACCATCTGCACGGTGCCGAACTGCGCGAGGGTCGCCCGGCGGATGCCGCGCAGGTCCCCGGCCTCCAGGTTGGGCACGTTGACGTTGAGCACGTACTCGCCGGACAGCAGGGGCAGCAGGTCGCCGGCGACCTCGGCGGCGGTGTCCCAGTGCTCGTCGGGATCGTCGGCGCCGGTGATCCGGAACGGCACGTCCAGGGAGACCGCCATCGCGCAGCAGCCGTTGGCGACGGCGGTGAAGGCGGCGCCGACGGTGCCGGAGTGCAGCACCGCGGCGCCGGTGTTGGGGCCCCGGTTGATGCCGGACAGCACCACGTCCGGCTCGGCGCCGTACGCGCCGCGGGTCGCCATCAGCGCGATGAAGGCCGGCGACGCGGACACCGCGAACGTCGGTACACCGGGGAACAACTCAGGACGGACCTCGGTCGCGATCCGCCCGTCGGCCTCGACGCCCGTGAGTGCGCTGCCCGAGCCGCTCGCCTCGCGGGCCGGGGCGGCGATCACCACGTCGTGGCCGAGGCGGACCGCCATCTCGGCGAGTGCGTGCAGGCCAGGGCTGTCGATGCCGTCGTCGTTGGTCACCAGGATGCGCATGGTCATCATTGTGACAAGCCCTGGCCGTTATCCGTCCGTGACCGCTATGCGGCCGTTCATGGGCATCGTCACCGCTAACGTCGAGCCCACCTACGGACCAGGGTGCACTGCGACGACGCGATGGGGCGGATGATGACGGACGAGCCTTTGATCGTGCTCAGCGGCGTCAACAAGTGGTTCGGCGAGCTGCACGTCCTCAAAGACGTCAATCTCTCGATCGCTCGTGGCGAGGTCGTGGTCGTGATCGGCCCGTCGGGTTCGGGCAAGTCGACGCTGTGCCGGGCGATCAACCGGCTGGAGCCGATCAACAACGGCGACATCGTGTTCGACGGCACCCGGCTGCCGGAGGAGGGCAAGCCCCTCGCGCGGCTGCGCAGCGAGGTCGGCATGGTGTTCCAGTCGTTCAACCTGTTCGCGCACAAGACCATCCTCGAGAACGTGATGCTCGGCCCGGTCAAGGTCCGCAAGGAGAAGGCGGACGTGGTGCGGGAGCGCGCCCTGGGCCTGCTCGACCGGGTGGGGATCGCCGCGCAGGCGCAGAAGTATCCGGCGCAGCTGTCCGGCGGCCAGCAGCAGCGGGCCGCGATCGCCCGGGCCCTGGCGATGCAGCCGAAGGCGATGCTGTTCGACGAGCCGACGAGCGCGCTGGACCCGGAGATGGTCGGCGAGGTGCTCGACGTCATGACGGGCCTCGCGAGCGAGGGCATGACCATGGTCGTCGTCACGCACGAGATGGGCTTCGCGCGGCACGCCGCGAACCGGGTCGTGTTCATGGCCGACGGCCAGCTGGTCGAGGAGGCGGATCCGAAGGTGTTCTTCGCCAACCCGCGCACCGACCGCGCCAAGGACTTCCTGTCGAAGATCCTCACGCACTAGAAGACCCCCTAAAGCATTCGAACGACGCTCTATAGGCGCACGAAGAAGCAAGAAACCCACCGAAAGGGGATAGCGACCATCATGCGTATCACGCGGATCGCCGCGGCAGCCGCCGCCGTCACGCTTGCGCTCGGCCTGGCCGCCTGCGGCAAGGAGGGCACGCCCGCGCCTTCGGCCGAGGGCGGCAGCTCCGGCGCTGCGGCGCCGGCCAGCGACGCCTGCACCTCGTCCGGCACCACGCTCACGCCGGCCACCGGCGTGGCGATCACGGGCAGCCCGACCTTCGACCGGATCAAGGCGGCCGGCAAGGTCGTCATCGGCGTCAAGTTCGACCAGCCCAACCTGGGCTACAAGGACGCCTCCGGCAAGCGCTGCGGCTTCGACATCGAGATCGCCCAGCTGATCGCCTCGAAGCTCGGCTTCGACGCGTCGAAGATCGAATACAAGGAGATCGCCTCCGCCAACCGCGAGACGGCGATCAAGGGTGGCGAGGTCGACTACTACGTCGGCACCTACTCGATCACCGACAAGCGCAAGGCGGACGTCTCCTTCGCCGGCCCGTACTTCGTCGCCGCGCAGGACCTGCTGGTCCGCAAGGACGACACGACGATCACCGGCTCGGACAGCATCAAGGGCAAGGCGGTCTGCTCCGCGACCGGCTCCACGCCGATCCAGCGGGTCCGCGACCAGAAGCTGACCGACAAGATCGTGGAGTTCAAGACCTACTCCGAGTGCGTGTCGCAGCTGCTGGACAAGAAGGTCGACGCGGTCACCACCGACGACGCGATCCTGAAGGGCTTCGCGGCGCAGGCGCCGTCGCAGCTGAAGGTCGTCGGCAAGCCGTTCCTCGACCCGACCACCGGCAAGGCCTACCCGGAGAAGTACGGCATCGGCCTGGGCCACGACGACAAGGCGCTGCGCGACTTCGTCAACGCGTCCCTCGAGGCGGCGTACGGCGACGGCACCTGGCAGAAGATCTACGACGGCACGCTCGGCAAGTCCGGCTCGGCGGGCAGCCCGCCGGCGCTCGAGAAGTACTGATCCTGATGTGAACGGGGCGCCGCCCGGCAAGGCGGCGCCCCTCCCTTATGAGCGCACGAGCGGACCGGGCGAAGCTGAGGTGACGGCGTGAACGACTTTGTACACGTCCTGACGGACAACTGGGACGTCATCGGCTCCCATTTCTGGGAGACGATCCAGCTCTTCCTGATCGCCGCGGTCGGCTCGATGGTGCTCGGCACGCTGCTGGTCGCGATGCGGGTCTCCCCCGTCCCCGCGCTGCGCGCGTTCGGCAGCGCCTATGTGCTGCTGCTGCGCAACACGCCGCTGACGCTGGTCTTCGCGCTGCAGGTGTTCGCGCTGCCGAAGCTCGGCGTCACGTTCGAGTTCTTCACCGGCGCCTGCGTCGCGCTCACCGCCTACACCAGCGCCTTCGTGTGCGAGGCGCTGCGCTCCGGCATCAACACCGTCCCGGTCGGGCAGGCCGAGGCGGCCCGCGCGCTGGGCATGACGTTCATCCAGGTGCTCACCAACGTGGTGCTGCCGCAGGCCTTCCGCACCGTCGTCCCGCCGCTGGTCAGCGTCCTCAACGCGATGCTGAAGAACACCACCGTCGCGGCCGGCTTCTCGGTCGCCGAGGCGGGCGCGATCACGTTCTACCTGTCCGAGCGCGGCGAGAACCAGATCTACGGGCTGCTGTGGGTCGCCATCGGGTTCCTGATCCTGGTCGTGCCGCTCGTGACCCTGCAACGGACGCTGGAACGACGCTGGAAGGTCGCGCGATGAGCAATGTCCTCTACGACTTGCCCGGTCCGAAGGCGCGGCTGCGGTACCGGCTGATCGGCGTCCTGAGCGCGCTGGGCATCGTGGCGCTGATCGCCTACATCGTCTGGCGCTTCTACGACACGGGACAGTTCGAGCCGATCCGCTGGGAGCAGTTCGAATACGCGCAGACCCAGCGCGACCTGGTCGACGGCTACCTGACCACGCTGCGCGCCGCCGGCACCGCCGCGGTGCTCGCGCTGGCCCTCGGCGCGCTGCTGGCCACCGGCCGGCTCAGCGACCACGCGGTCTTCCGGGCGCCGGCCTCGGCGTTCGTCGAGCTGTTCCGCGCGATCCCGCTGCTCATCCTGATCTTCTTCGCGTACTACGGCCCGATCCAGCTCGGCTACAAGGTCGGCGCGTTCTGGCCCCTCGTCATCGGCCTGACCCTCTACAACGGCGCGGTCCTGTCGGAGATCTTCCGGGCCGGCATCATCGCCGTCGCCCGCGGGCAGTCCGAGGCCGCCTACGCGCTCGGCATGCGCAAGACCCAGGTGATGACGTCGATCCTGCTGCCGCAGGCGGTCCGGGCCATGCTCCCCGCGATCATCAGCCAGGTGGTGGTACTGCTGAAGGACACCGCGCTCGGCTTCATCATCCAGCTGCCGGAGCTGCTGTACTACGGCAAGCAGTACGGCGGCCGGTTGACCTTCGGCTTCCCGTACGTGCCCGGCTACCTCGTCGTCGCCGCCGTGTACATCGGCACCTGTGCCCTGCTGTCGTGGTTCGCCTTCTGGCTGCAGAAGCGGCTCATGGGCGGCCCGAAGCAGGCCAAGACGACCGCGAAGGCCGTCAAGCTGGCCGACGTCGGACAGTCCGTGTGAGCCGGCCGGTTGATTGGCAACGTTGCGCGTAGTACGTACGCTGCGCGGGTGGCGGACACCGGCTTTCGTTTGGGCATCGACTTCGGCACCTCGAACACCGTCGCCGTGCTCCGCTGGCCGGACGGCCGCACGAAACCGCTGTTGTTCGACGGCTCGCCGTTGCTGCCCTCCGCTGTCTACGTCAACGCCGACTACAGCATCCTCACCGGCCGCGACGCGGTGCACTCGGCGCGCCTGCAGCCGCACCGGTTCGAGCCGTACCCGAAGCGCCGCGTCGAAGAGGGCACCGTCTGGCTCGGCGAGCAGGACGTGCCGGTCATCGACCTCGTCGCCACCGTCCTGCGCCGGGTCGCCGCGGAGACGTACCGGGTCGCGGGCGCGCACCCGAGCGAGGTCAACCTGACCCACCCGGCGACCTGGCCGCCGCAGCGCCGCCAGACGCTGTCGCAGGCCGCCGTGTCCGCCGGCTTCCCGCAGCCGTTCCTGTCCTCGGAGCCGGTCGCCGCGGCGTCCTATTTCGTGGGCACCGTCGGCACCCACGTCCCGGTCGGCGGCATCGCCGTCGTGTACGACTTCGGCGCCGGCACCTTCGACGCGAGCGTGGTGCGCCGCAACGCGGGCGGGGGCTTCGACGTCCTCGCCAGCGAGGGCCTCCCCGACGCCGGCGGCCTCGACGTCGACGCGGCGGTCGTGGCATACCTGGGCCGCGCGTTCACCGGCCGCGAGGGCGACCAGTGGCGCCGCCTGACCAACCCGGAGAGCGAGGCCGACCGGCGCGCCGCGTGGCAGCTCTGGGAGGACGCGCGGCTGGCCAAGGAGATGCTCAGCCGGGCCGCCACCACGTACGTGCACGTGCCGCTCTTCGACGAGAGCGTGCCGATCGGGCGGGAGCAGCTGGAGCAGCTGGCCAGGCCGATCCTGGACCGGACCGTCACGGCGACGCAGCTCGCGGTGTCCGCGGCGGGTGTTTCCGGGCAGCCGCTCGCGGCGGTGTTCCTGGTCGGCGGGTCGTCGCGGATCCCGCTCGCGGCGACGCTGCTGCACCGGGCGTTCGGTCAGGCGCCGACCGCGATCGAGCAGCCCGAGCTGGTGGTCGCGGAGGGTGCGCTGCACCTCGCGCCGCCGACGGGTCGGGCGCACGTGGCCGGAGTGCCGGCCGGGCCCGTGTCGGGGGCTTCCGGGCCGTTCGGGCCGGTGCCGTCGTCGCCCGGTCCTTCGCCGTCCTCCGGTGGGCCGCTCAGCGGGGATGTCGCGGCGTCGCCCGTGTCGGCGGCGCCGGTGTCGCCGGGGTTCAGCATGCCGACGATGGACCCCGGGTTGCCGCCGTTGCTGCAGACCGCCTCGATGCCGGTGGTGCCGAGCCGTCAGCAGCAGCCGCCCGTGCGCCAGCAGCCGCCGGCGAACCAGCCACCCGCCCAGCAGGGGCCCGGGCCGCAGCAGCCTCCTGCCCAGCGGCCGCCGGGGGCGGGGCAGTTCCAGCAGCCGCCGCCGGCGCAGCGGCCCGGGGTGCCGCAGCAGGGGCAGTGGCCGCCGGGGCAGCAGCCACCCGGGCAGCCGCCGGTCCAGCCTCAGGTGCAGCAGCGGCCGCCGGTCGTGCCGCCGGTGCAGTCCGTCCCGCCTGTGCAGTTCGTCCCACCCCAGCAGCCGCCTGTGCAGTTCGTCCCACCCCAGCAGCCGCCGGTGCAGTTCGTCCCGCCGCAGCAGCCGGTGCAGCAGCGGCCGCCCGTCGTGCCGCCCGTCCAGCCCGGCCAGCAGCCGCCCGCCCAGGTCGGCTTCCCGGGGCAGTTCCAGCAGGCGCCGCCCGTGCAGCGGCCGCAGGTGAGCGCGCCGCCTGCGTCTGGACCTCCGGTCGGCCCCGCGCTGGGTTCACCGGGCTGGGCGCCGGGGCAGCCCGCCGCCGGGCATCCGGCCGGCGGGCCGCCGGTTTCGGGGCCGCCCACGTCCGGGCCGCCCGTCGCCGGGCCGCCGCCGTTCTCCGTGCTGCCTGCTTCCGGGCCGCCTACGTCCGGTCCGCCTGCTTCCGGGCCGCCGTTCTCAGGGCCGTCCGCCTTCGCGCCGCCGCCGCCGGGTGGGCGGCGGAGCACAGCCGTGCTGACCGCGGTCGGCGGTGGGGTGCTCGCGCTGCTGCTGCTCGTCGGCGGGATCGTCTGGTTCGTCAACCGGGACGGTGGGGGTGAGCCGGGCGGGGGTGGCACCGGGCCGACCAACCAGGCGGGGCCCGCGGTGTCGCCGGCCTGCGGGCACAAGATCGCGTTCCTGGGCATCCTCGCCGGGACCGGATCCAAGGACAGCAACGGCATGCGCAACGCCGCCAAGCTGGCCGTCGACGACTACAACGCCAAGCACGCCGGGTGCGACGTCGGGTTCGCGGAGTTCGACACGAAGGGCACCGAGGAGGGCAGCAAGCTCGCCGCGGAGGACCTGGTCGCCGACAGCGAGGTGATCGGCGTCGTCGGCCCGGCGTACCGCACCGAGCTCCTCGCCGCGGGCCCCATCCTGGAGAAGGCGGGCGTGCCGTTCTTCACGCCGTTCGCGCCGGACGTCGACCTCTCCGGCAAGGGCTGGAGCACGTTCCACCGGCTCATCGCCAACGACAAGGAGCAGGCCGCGGCCGGCGCGCGGTACATCAGGAACACGATGCGCGCCTCGAAGGTCGTGGTGGTCTACGACGACACCGACTTCGGCGGCGTCGCCCGGCAGGCCGTGTCGAGCACGCTCGGCGGCGCCGTCACCGCGAGCGTGGCGATCCGCCGCGCCGACACCGACTTCGCCGGGCCCGTCGGCCAGGTGACGAACGCGAGCCCGGAGGTCGTCTACTACGCGGGCGAGTCCGACGACGGCACCGCGTTCCTGAAGGCGCTGCGGACCGCGAAGCCGACGATCCAGGTCGTCGTCAGCGACCGGCTCTTCACGCAGCTGTTCGTGGACACGCTCGCCAAGTCCGCCGACGGCATCATCGTCACCTGCCCGTGCATCCCGAGCGACCGCGCGGGTGGCGACTACGCGTCGCGCTACCAGGCCGCGTACAAGGCCACCGCCGGCTACTACGGTCCCGAGGCGTACGACGGGGCGAACATCATCCTGGAGGGCTTCACGGCCGGGAAGGCGACGCGGCCGGACATGCTCGCCTTCGTCGACAAGTACGACGGCAAGGGTGTGGCCCGGTCGTACAGGTTCGCGTCGAACGGCGACCTCGCCGTCCAGGACCCGCTGATCTGGTCCTACAAGATCACCAGCCCGTACACGTCGGCCGAGAAGGCGATCGAGCCGTAGCCGCACGTCCGCCGTGATCCGGAAGACTTTTCGTCGTCCTGACAGCAAGAAGTCTTCCGGATCATGAGCTATGGGTGGTTCACGACCGCAGGTCGTGGCTGGGCGACTGACGGCGGCGGGAGAGGGAAGGCCGTCCACGGCCTGACCGGCGGCTGACGGGAGCGGCGGACCTTCGCCACGACGGACCGGAGCATGCTGCTTGTGGCTCTTGTCCTTGCTTGTGCTGTTATCTGGCGATCTCGGTGACGCGCGACTCGCGGACGACGGTGACGCGGATCTGGCCGGGGTAGGTCAGCTCCTCCTCGATCTGCTTCGCGACGTCGCGGGCGAGGACGGCGGCGCCGATGTCGTCGACGTCGTCGGGGCGGACCATGACGCGGATCTCGCGGCCGGCCTGCATCGCGAAGACCTTCTCGACGCCCGACTTACCGGCGGCGATCTCCTCGATGCGTTCGAGACGCTTGACGTAGGCCTCGAGGCTCTCGCGGCGCGCGCCGGGGCGGCCGCCGGAGCAGGCGTCGGAGGCCTGGGTGAGCACGGCCTCGATGGTCTGCGGGAGGACCTCGTTGTGATGGGCCTCGATGGCGTGCACGACGTCCTCGGACTCGCCGTACTTGCGGGCCACGTCCGCGCCGATCAGCGCGTGGCTGCCCTCGACCTCGTGCGTGAGCGCCTTGCCGATGTCGTGCAGGAACGCGCTGCGCTTGATCAGCTTGGGGTCCAGCCGCAGCTCGCTGGCCATGATGCCGGCGATGTGCGCGGTCTCGACGAGGTGCTTGAGCACGTTCTGGCCGTAGGAGGTCCGGTACCGCAGCCGGCCCAGCAGCGTCATCAGCTCGGGGTGCAGGTCGGTGATGCCCACCTCGACGAGCGCGTCCTCGGCGGCCCGCAGGCAGAGGCGTTCGACCTCGTGCTTGGCCTGCTCGAACACCTCCTCGATCCGGTGCGGGTGGATCCGGCCGTCGAGCACCAGCTTCTCGAGCGTGAGCCGGCCGATCTCCCGGCGCACCGGGTCGAAGCACGACAGCAGGACCGCCTCGGGCGTGTCGTCGATGATCAGGTTGACCCCGGTCGTCGACTCGAACGCGCGGATGTTGCGGCCCTCGCGGCCGATGATCCGGCCCTTCATCTCGTCGCTCGGCAGGTGCAGGACGCTGACGACGCTCTCCGCGGTCTGCTCGCTGGCGACCCGCTGGATGGCGTCCACGACGATGTGCCGGGCCCGCTGGTCGGCGGTGTTGCGGGCGTCGTTCTCGATGTCCCGGACCAGGAGGGCGGCCTCGCGCTTCGCCTGCACCTCGATCGTCTCGATGACCTCGACCCGGGCGGCGTCGGTGGTGAGGCCCGCGACCCGCTCCAGCGCCTCCCGGTGCCGCTCCTCGCCCGCGGCGATCTCGACCTCCCGGCGGGTGAAGGCCGCCTCCCGTTCGAGCAGGTCGGCCTCGGTGCCGGTGATACGCCGGTCGCGTTCGGCGAGCCGCTCGGCCTCCTCGGCGAGCAGGCGTTCGCGTTCGTCGAGCCGGCGCTGGCGCCGCTCCGCGTCCTGCGACTGCTCCTTGGCGACGGTGGTGAGCTGGCTGACCTCGCGCTCGCCGGCGCGGCGGGCGGTTGCGCGGGCCTGCTCGGCGTCGACCTCGGCCTGCCGGTGGGCGCGCTCCAGCAGCGAGTCGGCCTCGGCCCTCGCCCCGTCGAGGATGCGCCGCGCCTCCGACCGTGCCGAGCTGGCTTCCGCTTTTGCGGCGGCCGCTTCGGTACGAGCAGCGGCGGCCACCGCCCGTGCCTCGTCCACCGCCGCGGTGGCGTCCTCGGCGGCGGTCCGCAGTGACGCGAGGGAGTGCTCCTGCCGGTCCTTCTCGGCGAGGAACGCGGGATCCTCGGCGACAGGCTGAACGGTCACGGTGGCGGCGGAGTGCAGCCGGCGCATGACCTTCAGCGAGACCACCAGCGCGGCGAGGACGCCGAGGCCGATGACGACGACCACGGCGACGAGCACGACCTGCAGGCCGGTCACGCGGTCACCTCGGCTGCGGCGGTTGCGGTTGCGGCGGTTGTGGCTACGGCCTGGCTCGCGGGTCGTGCTCCGCTCGCGGGTCGCGTTCCGCTTGCGGGTCGTTCGCAGAGGATGACAGGGGCGTACTCCGTCACGACGTCACCTCGCTCCGCTCGGCGCTGCGCAGAGTCGCGCAACGCGGGATGTTGTGGAGGAGACGCCCGACCACACACTGCCATCAAGATGTATCAATATCGGGACACAGGGTGACCCGACAACCGGTCAACGGCCGCCACCTCCCGCAAGGCGCGGCGCTTATATGTCGTGCGTAAACGTTGCTGATCTGTGACGCGATCTATGTTGTGCGGTAAACCCGCGGTGGTTGGGCGGTCTCCATCTGGTAACGCCGAGGCTAGGTCTTGAAGGGCGCTTCGGTCAAGGACTCATGATCGGGCACCATAAGGGACGTAAGTCCGTCAAGACCCTCGCCAGCCGAAACACCCTATCAGTGACATTTGACCAGAACTATCCGGCATGTCGGTCGCGGACGGGCAGAGATTGTCGACGAACTGTAGTCACCCGGACGCACGGCGCTGAACTGCCGCCTCCGTACGCCTGCAATCATTCCACCACACACGGTGCGCCGACCAACCACCGCATCGACACCCGTCGCACTCCTAGGGCTCTCCCCAGTGTGGCCCGGCGCCACATCCACCTAGCTGACAGCCACATGGCGGCACGTCGCCGCACGTGACCGCCCGGATACGGCGGTGAACGCTCACATCCGAAACCCGACCGTCGCCGGCGACGAACACCGACGGCCGTGCGGCGGGGTCGTTTCGGATGCAACGTCGTGGTGTCTTCATCCGGACTCGGGACGGCACGGCGCCAAGCGGTCATCGCCCGGACCTCGGCCGCAGGCGCCCGACGCCTGCATCACCTGGAGACCAGGTCTCGCACCGGCCGGAGGCGACGCGCTCCTCGCCACCGATCCGTCCGCGACCCGGTCCGTCCGCGATGCGGTCCTCCGCGACGCGGATCTGCATGGCCCGATCCATTGGGCTCACGGCCCCACGGGCTTGCTGATGGCGGAGCAGCGCGGCTTTGTGAGGGGAGGCGCATACGTCACGTGCCGGCCGGGTGACTCCTCCTGTCCGTCGGCTGGTCGGGTCAGCGCTGGTCGGGTCAGCGCTGGTCGGTCGCACTGGTCGGGTCAGCGCTGGTCGGGGTCGATGGCGGCGTCGGCGAGGGCGTCGGGGTCGATGCCGTCGGCGAACTCGGCGGCGTCGGCTCGTTCGGCGAGGCCTTCCTTGACCAGGCGGATGGCCAGGCCGGGTGGGTACCCCTTCCTGGCCAGCATCCCGACCAGCCTGCGGAACACCGCCTCGGGCGCGGCGTTGGACTCGACGCGGAGCCGCCGGGCGACCAGGGCTCTGGCGGTCTGCTCCTCGACGTCGGGGTCGAGCTCGTCGAGTGCCTCACCGACCTCGTCGGAGGAGACGCCCTTGCGGCGCAGCTCCCCCGCGAGGGCCCTGCGCGCCAGGCCCTTGCCGTGGTGCCGGCTGGCGACCCACGCCCGAGCGAAGGCGGCGTCGTCGATGATGCCGACCTCGTCGTACCGGTCGAGGATCTCATCGGCGATCTCCTCCTCGACACCGCGCTTGCGCATGGTGGTGGCGAGCTCGAGCCTGGTCCTCGGCCGGACGGCGAGCTGGCGGAGGCAGATCTCCCTGGCCGCTTCCCTCGGATCGAGCGGCGCGGCCGGCGGCCCACCCCGCCGCCGGGACCCACCGCTCCGCCCGGATGCTTCCTGCGGCTCGCGATCGCCCTGCGGCTCGCGATCGCCTCGGGGGTCGGAGCCGTCTTGCCAGGCGCTCTGCTGTCTGGCGCCGCCCGACCACGCGGGACCACCCTTGCGTCCGGAACGGCGGCCGGGGCCGGAACGTTCGCCGGAGTCGTAGCCCTCCCCCGAGCTGAACCGCCCGCCGGTGGCACCATCCGCCGGGTCGGCGCGTCCGTCCGCGTCACGGTCCTCTGCCGGGTCGGTGCCTCCGCCGGTGTCACGCCCCCTTGCTGGGCTGCGGCGTCCGCCGGTGTCGCGACCGTCTGCTGGATCCGCACGCCAGCTGGCGTCACGACCGCCTGCCGGGTACGCGCGTCCGCCGGTGGCACGATCCTCCGCCGGGACAGAGGCGGACGACGACTTCCTGGCGGCCGAGGAAGCGGACCGGCCGGGCGGAACCTTGCCGGCGGTCCCGGTCTCCGGAGCGACGAGCCATGCGGGCGGGGGTACGGGGCCGGTGGACCCAGCCGCCGGGGCTCCGGACCGGCCGGGCGGAGCCTGGCCAGGAGGAGCATCGAGCCACGCGGGAGGCGGCACACGACTGGTCGGCCCGGTCCCTGGAGCGGCCGGCCAGCCGGGTGGGATCTTGTCGGCGGTCGCCGGCCAAGGGGGCGGAGCATCGCCGGTGTCCTCTGTCCGAGGCGTGGGGTCCGGGGCGACGCTGGGGCCGGGAGCCGACCGCCACCCCGGCGGGGCGTCGGCGGAAGCATCCCGTGGCCGCGTTCTGCGTGGGTGCGCCGGCGGCACACCGGCGGCGCCGCCCGGCTGAGCTTCGGCGGACAGCCAGGGGTTGTCGTCGCTCATGTCGGCGAACCGCCAGGGCTTGCCACTCGCGGCCGCGGCGGATCCGAGCCCGTCCGGCAGAGCGGCACCTGACGTGAGGTCGCCCGACTCGGAAGCAGACGCATCGGACGAGGAGGCGACAAGCTCAGCGTCCACGGAAGCAAGGACCGCGGACGCCGGGGGCACAGCACCTGACGGGGTCACGCCCGGCGCGGAAGTAGGAGACGCAGGCACAGCACCTGATGCGGGGTCGCCCGGCGCGGAAGCACCACGCGCATCGGACGGGACCGCGGCAGCCGCCACGGCGGGGTCAGCGGTGTCGGGCGGGTCGGTCGGTTGCTGGCTGGGACTGCTGGAACGCCGCCTGCCCGGCACGGGCACACCTCCGAAACCGCGAACCGCTCATGCCGAGCATCACGGCGAGCGGCGAACCTGCATGAAAAAGCCCCCGAAAGGCGCCAGCGCGGGCGGGGCCGGCCGCGGGACAAACCTCCAGCAGCGGAGGTCTTCCCGCGGACCGGCACCGAACGCCGTGGGTCGCGAAGTAGGGAGCGCGTGAGGGAGAGCGCCGGTCAGAAGTCGACCGGGACCGCCTCGGGGCCACCGGCCGCGTCGGTGGCCTGGCCGACCCCGACGCCCAGCTTCTCCTTGATCTTCTTCTCGATCTCGGCGGCGACGTCGGGGTTCTCCCGCAGGAACTTGCGGGAGTTCTCCTTGCCCTGGCCGAGCTGGTCGCCGTCGTACGTATACCAGGCGCCGGCCTTGCGGATGATCGTCTGCTCGACGCCGACGTCGATGAGGGAGCCCTCGCGGGAGATGCCCTTGCCATACATGATGTCGAACTCGGCCTGCTTGAACGGCGAGGCGACCTTGTTCTTCACGACCTTGACGCGGGTGCGGTTGCCCACCACGTCGGTGCCGTCCTTGAGGCTCTCGATGCGGCGCACGTCGAGGCGGACCGACGAGTAGAACTTCAGCGCGCGGCCACCGGTCGTGGTCTCCGGGCTGCCGAACATGACGCCGATCTTCTCGCGGAGCTGGTTGATGAAGATCGCGGTGGTGCCGGAGTTGTTGAGGGCACCGGTGATCTTCCGCAGGGCCTGGCTCATGAGGCGGGCCTGCAGACCCACGTGGCTGTCGCCCATCTCGCCCTCGATCTCGGCGCGCGGCACGAGGGCGGCGACGGAGTCGATGACGATGATGTCGAGGGCGCCGGAGCGGACCAGCATGTCGACGATCTCGAGGGCCTGCTCACCGGTGTCCGGCTGGGAGACGAGCAGCGCGTCGGTGTCGACGCCGAGGGCCTTGGCGTAGTCGGGGTCGAGGGCGTGCTCGGCGTCGATGAACGCCGCGATGCCGCCCTGGGCCTGCGCGTTGGCGATGGCGTGCAGCGCCACGGTCGTCTTACCGCTGGACTCGGGCCCGAAGACCTCGACGACCCGGCCGCGGGGCAGGCCCCCGATGCCCAGTGCGACGTCCAGGGCGATGGAGCCGGTCGGGATCACGGCCATCGGAGCGATGACCCGCTCGCCGAGCCGCATGACCGAGCCCTTGCCGAACTGTTTGTCGATCTGCGAGAGGGCGAGCCCGAGCGCCTTCTCCCTGTCAGGTTGCACTGCCATGTCCGTCACCCCTGAGTTCGCGGTCTTCGTCGGCGTTCGTTTATTCACGCTGACAAGGTAAGCGCCGGGTATGACAAAAAACCGGCACCGACGCCTGAGGACACTACCCGTACATCTGTACGATCAACGAGGAGACACGCCAGAATTCATCACCGCAACCTGCTGGGAACACGCTCCGGGTATGCGGCGACCACAGCCCGCCACACCACGGCGGCGTCCTCGCCACCTGCGAGCGCTTCCTTGATGGTCCGGCCGCCAAGCTCGGTCAGCACCTGGTCGTTGGCGACGCTTCCGGCATACGCCACGCCGAACACCTGCTCCAACCGCTGCCAGAAATCCGTCAGTCGCACGCGGCCAAGACTAAGACCTCCGCAGCGTCAGCGCGGCCAGCGGCACCACGGCGATCCCCGCCAGGATCGACAACGTGGCGAAGCCGAACAGGTCGACCACGACCCCGGCGAGCGCGCCCGCACCGGCCGCCGAGACGCCCATGATGACGTCGGACAGGCCCTGCACGCCGGAGCGCTCCACGACGGGCACGGACTCCGACAGCAGCGTGGATCCGGCCACCATCGTGCAGCCCCAACCGACCCCGAGCAGGCCCATCCCGATAGCCAGCCGGACCGTGTCCTCTCCGGCCGTGCCGCTGAGCGCACACGCCGACGCGAGCAGCACGACGCCCGCGAGGATCACCGGCTTGCGGCCGAACCGGTCGGTGGCCCAGCCGATGACCGGCGACAGCGCGTACATGCCCGTGATGTGGATGCTGATCACCAGCCCGACGATGCGCAGCAGGTCACCGTGCGCGTGCACGTAGTCACCGATGTGCACGGGTGTCATCGACATCACGCCGACCATGACCACGTGCCCGACCGCCACCGCGGAAACTCCGAGCCGTGCGGCGGCGCTCGCCCGCACCGTCGCGAACGCCGACTTCCAGGATGTTGATTTTTCCGATAGATCGGACTCAGCAATCGACCGCCGGGCCGTCAGCAACGGGTCCGGCCGCAACAGCACGAACAAGGCAACGGCTCCGAGCGCGAACACCGCGGCGCTGAACAGGTACGGTCCCGCGTACTCCGGCGCACCCCACGGCATCGTCACCCGGTCCGCGAACGGCGCCAGATTCGGACCGGCCACCGCCCCCAGCGTCGTCACCCACACGACCAGCGACAGATGCCGCGCCCGGCGGTCGCTGTCGGCGAGGTCGACCGCCGCGTACCGCGACTGCAGGTTCGCCGCCGACGCCCCGCCGAACAGGAACGTGCCCACGAACAGCAGCGGCACCAGTCGCAGCGACACCGCGGCCACCACCAGCAGCGATCCGAGCACGCCGGCGCTGTACGCGAAGACCAGCCCCGGCCGCCGCCCGCCGGTGCGCATCAGCCGGGTCGCCGGGATCGCGATCAACGCGGCCCCGATGACCGCGGAGCTGCCGGACAGCCCCGCCGCGGTCGGCCCGGCCATGTCGGCGGCGAGCAGCGCACCGATCGACACCCCGCTGGCGACGCCCAGCCCTCCGAGGGCCTGCGTGGAAACGAGCAGGCCGAGGGTGCGCCGCTGCAGCACGGGGATGTCAGGTGCGTCGATCACGGACGACATCCTCGCGTAGGCACCGCGACCCGCACCACTCCTTACCCTCGGCGGCCCGCGAACTACTCGAACGACGAAAGCATCACCGCCAGTGCGGCGACCGCGGCGACCGCGTCGTCGCCCGTGGCGGACACCACCACCGGCGTGCCCGCGCGCGCGTTCAGCCCCATCACCCCGAGCACGCTCCGCGCGCTGACCCGCCGCTCCCCGGCGATGATCTCGACGATGCTGGTGAAGCCCGCCGCCGCCCGCACCAGCGCCCCGGCCGGCCGGGCGTGCAGGTCCGCCGGGAGCACCACGGTCGCCTCAGAGTTTGCGGACATCGCGGGCCTCCGTCGCGGCGCTGACGCATTCCGCGAGGTCGGCGCCGGTCCCGGCCAGTACCGCCGCAGCCACCGCACCCTCGACGAACGGTGCGTCGACCAGGGTGGCCGTGTTGGCGACCCGGTCCTCGAGCACGGTCTGCGCGGTGAGGACGGCGCTGCCGAGATCAGTCAGGACCAGCACCCCGGCACCCCTGTCGGCCCGGTCGATCGCCACGAGGATCCGGTCGTAGCTGGTGCCGAGGCCCCCGTCGTCGGTGCCTCCCGCCGCCTCGATCGGCACCTCGTCGCCCGCCACCTGCACGAGCATGTCCCGCAATCCGTGCGCCAGGCGTTCGCTGTGCGAAACCAGCACTATTCCCACCATGTGTGCCACAGGGCAATGCTATGCAGCGTCGGTACCGCCAAAATGCTAGGCATGAAGAAGTTCATCAACGACCCGGACGACGTCGTCCGTGAGGCGCTCGCCGGAATGGCCGCCGCGCACCCTGAGCTGCGCGTGGACCTCGACGAGCAGATCATCGTCCGCGCCGACGCGCCCCGCCCCGGCAAGGTCGGCCTCGTCTCCGGCGGCGGCTCCGGTCACGAGCCGCTGCACGGTGGGTTCGTCGGGCCCGGGATGCTCGACGCCGCCTGCCCCGGCGAGATCTTCACCTCGCCCGTCCCCGACCAGATCCTGGCCGCCACCAGGGCCGTCGACGGCGGCGCCGGGGTCGTGCACATCGTCAAGAACTACACCGGCGACGTCATGAACTTCGAGATGGCCGCCGAGGACGCCGAGATCCCGGTCGAGAGCGTCCTCGTCGACGACGACGTCGCGGTCGACGGCTCCACCTGGACCGCCGGCCGCCGTGGTACGGGTGCGACGCTGCTGGTCGAGAAGATCGCGGGCGCGCTCGCCGAGGAGGGGGCGGCCCTCGCCGCGGTCGCCGCGGTCGCCCGGGACGTCAACGCGCGGTCGGCGTCGTTCGCGATCGCCCTGACCGCCGGCACCGCCCCGGCCGCGGGCAAACCAGGGTTCGACCTGCCCGGGGACGAGATCGAGGTCGGCGTCGGCATCCACGGCGAGCCCGGCCGCGCCCGCGAGAAGCTCCGGCCCGCGCGTGACCTCGCCTCCCGCATCGTGGAGCCGATCCTGGCGGCCAAACCGCTGGAGGCCGGGAGCCAGGTGATCGTGCTCGTCAACGGGCTCGGCGGCACGCCGCTGCTCGAGTTGTACCTGATGTTCAACGAGATCAACCGGTTGCTGGCCGATGCGGGTGTACAGATCGTCCGCAGCCTCGTCGGCAACTACGTCACCAGCCTGGACATGGCCGGGATCTCGCTGACCGTGTGCCGGGCCGACGACGAGCTCCTGCGGCTCTGGGACGCCCCGGTCCGCACCGCCGGCCTGCGGTGGGGTGCCTGACGTGGACGCCGCACAGGCCCGCGCGTGGGTCGCCGCGATCGCCGCGTCCGTCACCGAGCACGCCGCCGAGCTCGGCGACCTCGACGCGGCGATCGGCGACGGCGACCACGGCGTCAACCTGCGCCGCGGGTTCGACGCGGCGGTCGCCGCCCTGGCCACGTTCGAGGCCGACACGGCCGGGGCGGTGCTGACGAAGACCGGCACGACCCTGGTGTCGAAGGTCGGCGGCGCGTCGGGACCCCTGTACGGCAGCATGTTCCGGGCGCTGGGCAAGGCGTTGCCGTCCGACGACGCTTCCTTCGCGGACGGTCTGCAGGCCGGTCTGGACGCGATCGTGCGGCTCGGCAAGGCCTCACCCGGGGACAAGACCATGGTCGACGCGCTGACTCCGGCCGTGGCCGCCTACGCGGCCTCGGGACCTGACGCCGCGGCTGAGGCGGCTCGGGCCGGGGCCGCCGCCACCATCCCGTTGCAGGCGCGTAAGGGCAGGGCGTCGTACCTCGGCGAACGCAGCACCGGCCATCAGGACCCCGGCGCCACGTCCACCGCATTGATCTTCGCCGCGCTCGCGTCCGTCTCGGGCTGACTTTTGCTCACACGCCCAGGCTCCGGCCGATGATCTCCTTCATGATCTCGGTCGTGCCGCCGTAGATGGTCTGCACGCGGCTGTTCAGCCAGGCCTTCGCGACCGGGTACTCCATCATGAAGCCGTACCCGCCGTGCAGCTGGACGCAGCGGTCCGCCACCTTGTTCTGCAGCTCCGTGGTCCACCACTTCGCCTTGGCCGCGTCGGCGACCGTCAGCCGCCCGGCGTTCTGCTCGACGATGCACTGGTTCAGGAACGTCCTGGCGATCGTCACCTCCGTGTCGAGCTCCGCGAGCACGAACCGGTTGTGCTGGAACGACCCGATCGGCTTGCCGAACGCCTGCCGCGTCTTGGCGTAGTCGAGCGTGATCGCCAGGACGTGCTCGGCCGACGCGACCGCGGCGACGGCGATGCCGAGCCGCTCCCGCGGGAGGTTCGCCATCAGGTGGTAGAAGCCGGCGTTCTCCTGGCCGAGGAGGTGGTCGGCGGGGATACGGCAGTCGTCGAAGAACAGCTCGGCGGTGTCGTTGGCCTTCAGCCCGACCTTCTCCAGGCGGCGCCCGCGCGTGAAGCCCGGCGTGCCCGTCTCGACCACGAACAGGCTGATGCCGTGCGCCCCCTGCGCCGGGTCCGTCTTCGCCACGACGACGACGAGGTCGGCGAGCTCACCGTTGGTGATGAACGTCTTCTGCCCGTTGAGGACCCACTCGTCCCCGTCCCGCACCGCCGAGGTGCGCACCCCGGCGAGGTCGCTGCCGGCGCCCGGCTCGCTCATCGCGATGGCGGTCACGATGTCCCCGGAGCAGAAGCCCGGCAGCCACCGCTTCTGCTGCTCCTCGGTGGCCAGATCCGTCAGGTACGGCGCGACGACGTCGTTGTGCAGCCCGAACCCGAGCCCGGACGCGCCGGCGGCGACGATCTCCTCGACGAGCACCGCGTTGAAGCGGAAGTCCTTCTGCCCGCCGCCGCCGTGCTCTTCGTCGACATCCATGCCGAGCAGCCCGGCCGCGCCCGCCTTGCGCCAGACCTCCCGGTCGACGATGCCGGCCTTGTCCCACTCGTCGTTGTGCGGCACCGCCTCACGGGCCAGGAACGCCTTGCACAGTTCCCGGAACGCTTCGTGCTCGGCTTCGTAGAGGTGCTGTTCCATGACGTGCAGTGTTGTCCGTGAGACACGGTCTCGCCTAGGCCTCGCCCCGCGGGGCCGCCGCCCCGCCTGCGAAGCAGCGCGAAGCAGCGCGAAGCAGCGCGAAGCCGCCGGGCGAAGCCGCCGGGCGAAGCGGGCAGCGCGGAGCCGCCGGGCGAAGCGCCGGCCGGTCCTTCAAGGCCGGCGGCGGCCCGAGGTGCGGGCGTCAGAGGCCGAGCATGCCGTAGAGGTGGTCGGGAAGGGGTTCGGCCCCGGTGGGGGCGGCCGTCGTCAGGCTCGTGCCGAAGTCGGAGTAGGTGGCGATGACCGGGTTGTCGGGGATCTCGACCTTCACCGACACGAGGCGGTCCTGGTCGTCGACGACCGCCTCGAACGGGATTCTTCTGGCGACGTCGCCGAGCTGCATCACCTGCGGGATGTTGACCGGGCCCCAGGTGGTCACGCGGGTCATGTCGACGGTGCCGGTGTAGGAGCGGTTCTCGCGGCGGATGTCGTGGGTGGCGGCGATCAGGGCCTGCACTCCGGTCGGGTCCTTGGTGGCGCTGAGGCCGAGCGAGCCGGGCCTGGTGATGCGGGCGGGGTCGACGCGGAACCAGGTCGCACCGTCGAAGCCGGGCAACGGCAGGCCGGTCAGGCGCGTGTACGCGGAGCCCCGCACCCCGAGAGTGTCGATCTTCAGGGTGGCGCCGTCGGAGGTCACGCTGACCGTGGCATCGAGCAGGTCGGCGACGGGGTCGACGCCGCCGGTGTAGCTGCCCTCCTTGGCCACCACCTTGAATCTGTAGCCGCCGCTGGTCAGGACGTGCAGGCTCTTCGCCAGCTCGCTCTGCGTCGGCGCCACCGATGGCCCGGTGTCCGGCCGCGGCGACCCGTCCCTGCCGAACGAGCAGCCGGCGAGCGCGACCGCCGCGACCAGGGCGGCGACCAGCGCGGCGGTCAGCACCCCGGCGCGCGAGGCGGTCCGCGAGCGGGCGGGCGGCCGCCCTGCGGGAGTCGGTCGTCGCAGCATCAGGGTCAGCCGTTGAGCAGGCCGTAGACGGCGGCGGGGGCGGCGAGCACGTCGGCGGCCTTCGGCGCGGCGACGGTGACCGGCTGGCTGTGGCCGGTGTAGTCGACGGTCAGCGTCTGCTCGGCGACCGTGCCATAGGCCGGGACCGTGATCTTCAGCGAGACCAGGTGCTTGCCGTCGAGCGTGGCGGTGAACGGCGCGGACTTCGCCTTGTCGCCGAGCGCCTGCAGCACGGCGGCGTCGTCGATGCCGAGGTCACCGCCGCCGGTGAGGTCGTAGGTGCCGGTGATCGTGGCCGGGTCGGGCTGCGTGGCGGTGGTGACCCGCGCGAGCACGCCCTGACTGGCGGTGGGGTCCTTCGTCTCGATGAGCCCGATGATCGCGTCCTTCTTGATCTTCGAGCGATCCAGCTTGTACCACTTCTTGGCGTTGACGCCCGTGGTCGGGATGCTGGTCTTGAAGTAGTAGTCGGCGCCGAGCGCGATGCCCTCGATCGTGTATTTGAGCCCGCCGGCGGCGACCCCGTCGACCTTCACCTGCTGCTTGCCGGTGGGGTCGATCGAGCCCGTGAACGTGCCCTCGGGGATCTTCATCGAGTAGCTGTAGGTGCCGGCGCCGAGGTCCTTGACAGCCGCGGCCAGCGTGTCCTTCGCGGCGGGGGTCTGCGACGCGCTGCCACCGGAGCCCTTCGAGGCGTTGCTGGTGGTCTTGTCGTCGTCGCCCCCGCAGGCGGTCACAAGTGCCAGTGCGACCGTCGCGACCGCGATGCCGACCGTCCTGAACGTGCTGGTGCGCATGTCATTCCCCTCCCTGATGACGCGCCCTGAGAACGCCACTGTCTACCCAACAGCCCGCAGACGATTTCGGGTGCGTCGATGGCCGCGGAACCCTGCGACCACTCACGGAGACTAGCCGCCGGGTCCGACAATTCCGCCCCGCGGGTCACACCTGCCGCCGGGACGAGCCGGTGAGCCGGCGCATCACCGCGTCGGCGACCCGTCCGGCGTCGCGAGGGTCGAGGGTGGCCGTGGTGATGCGGATCGCAGGGGGTGTGAGCAGCCGGAACATGGAGCCGGGTGCCACGGCGATGCCGTCCTCGCGCAGGCCGGCGACCATCGACGTCTCGTCGGGGACGGGCAGCCATACATTGATCCCGCTGACGCCGCGGGCCGGCAGGTCGCCGAGCGCGGCGCGCAGCGCCTCCCGCCGGACCGCGTAGACGTCGCGGGCCCGGTCGACCGCGGCCGTGGCGTCCGGGTCCTGCCACAGCGCCACGACGAGGCGTTGCAGGACGGTGGAGACCCATCCGGCGCCCAGCCGCATGCGTCCCTCGATCCGGGCGATGGTCACGTCGTCGCCGACGACCGCCGCGACCCGCAGGTCCGGTCCGTACGGCTTGGACAACGACCGGATGTAGGCCCACGCACCGGACGATCCGACCAGCGGGTGCGCTCTGTCGTGCGCCAGTTCGGCCGCGTGGTCGTCTTCCAGGACCAGGAGCTGGCGGTACACGCTGAGCAGCCGGCGAAGGACGGCGGCCCGCCGTGCGGAGATCACCGCGCCGGTGGGATTCTGGGCGCGGGACGTCACGACCAGTCCGGCCACGCCGGCGCTCAGCGCTGCCCGCATGCCCTCCTCGGTGGGCCCCTCGTCGTCGACGGGGACCGGCACGGGGGTGAAGCCGAGCGCCGCGACCAGGTCCAGGAGGTTGGCCCAGCCCGGGTCCTCGACCGCGACCTTGTCGCCGGGGCGCAGGTGGGCGACGAGGGCCCGCTCGATCGCGTCGAGCGCCCCGCCGGTCACGGTGAGCCGTCCGGAGGGGATGCCGTCGGCGGCGAAGCGCTCCCCTGCCAGGTCGAGCAGCTCGGGCAGCGGGCCGCCACCCGAGTAACCGACCGCGGGCATGGCCTCGGCGAGCCGGATCAGATGTGGCGCGTACATCGGCAGCAGACCCTGATCGGGGCCGCCGCCGGCCAGGTCGAGGGCACCGGAGGGCACGGCGAGCCCGTGCAGGCTCCGCCTGGCGACCGGCGGGCGTGGCCGGACCCGTGTGCCGCCGCGCCCGGCCGTCTCGACCAGCCCCCGCTCGCGCAGCGCCCGATACGCGGCGGCGACTGTGGCCGGGCTCACACCGAGGTCGACCGCAAGGGCCCGGACCGAGGGCAGCGCGGCGCCCGGGTCCAGCCCACCGGTGCGGATGCCGCTCTCGACGCTGGCCGAAATCTGGGCTGCCGTGGCGCCCGACGGCTGGTACTGTACTGCCACAGTTTCAAGATTGTACTAGAACAAACGAGGTCGCGGTGGAAACTTATCAGAAAACACCACGGACGACGCCCAAACGGATGAGCGAGCGCGCGTCGTACGACGCCGAACTGGTGCACACCGTCCTCGACGAGGCCTATGTCTGTCATCTCGGGTTCGTCGTCGACGGCGAGCCGCGGGTGCTGCCGACCCTGCACGCGCGCGTCGGCGACACGGTCTACCTGCACGGATCGACCGGCAGCCGGCCGCTGCTCGCGGCGCGCGACGGCGGCCTGCCGATCTGCGTGACCGCGACGCTGATCGACGGCCTGGTCCTGGCCCGTTCCCAGTTCCACCACAGCGCCAACTACCGCTCGGTCGTCGCGCACGGCACCGCGCGCCTGGTCACGGACCCCGCCGAGCGGGAGCTGGCATTCGCGGCGCTGGTCGACAAGGTCGCGCCCGGCCGCGCCGCGGACAGCCGCCCGCCCGACGCGAAGGAGCTCGCGCAGACGGCGCTGCTGGCCCTGCCGTTGCGGGAGGTGTCGGCGAAGGTCCGCACGGGCGGCGTCAGCGACGATGAGCGCGACCTGCCCTTGTCGCATTGGGCAGGTGTGGTGCCGCTCAGGCTCGTCGCCGGGGTGCCGGAGCCGGCACCGGGCGTGCTGGTGCCGGTGCCCGCGTACCTTCGGCCTTCCGAGTCCGGCTGGCTGGGCGCGCCGACACTGCGTGGTCGGCATGTCGTGATCGAGCCGCTCGACGCGTCGCACGCGGCGGGCCTGTTCACGGCCCTGGACGACGCCGAGGTCTGGACGCATCTCACCGTCGCCCGGCCCGCCTCGGCCGGGGAGATGGCCGCGATCGTGGACGCCGCGATCAAGGACCAGACGCGCACGCCGTTCGTGCAGAAGGATCCGCGGACGGGAGAGATCCTCGGCAGCACCTCCTACTACGCGATCGACGAGGCCCGTCGCTCGATCGCGATCGGGCACACGATGCTCGGCCGCCCGCACTGGCGCACGGCGATCAACACCGAGTCGAAGCTGCTGCTCATGGCGCACGCGTTCGACACGCTCGGCGCGATCCGTCTCGAGTGGCACACCGACATCCGCAACGAGCGCTCCCAGAAGGCGATCGCCCGGCTCGGCGCCGAGCGCGAGGGCGTGCTGCGCGCGCACCGGCAGCGGCCCGACGGCAGCTGGCGCGACACGGTCTGCTTCGCGATGCTCGCCGGCGAGTGGCCCGCCGCGCGGGAGCGCCTGACTGCAGGGGTCCGCTGATGCTCGGCGTGACCAACCCCTGGACCTATCTGCTCGGCACCGCCGCCATCGTGCTGCTGCCCGGGCCGAACTCGCTGTATGTGCTGTCCGTGGCCGCCCGCCGCGGTGTCCGGGACGGGTATCGCGGCGCCGCCGGGGTCTGGCTCGGCGACGCGGTGCTCATGACGCTGTCCGCCGGGGGCGTGGCCTCGCTGCTGCACACGTATCCGTGGTTGTTCGTCCTGGTGAAGTACGCGGGAGCCGGCTACCTGGCGTATCTCGGCATCCGGCTGGTGGTCGACACGCTCCGGCGGCTGCGGGCGCCCGATTCGCCGGCGTCGGCGGAGCCGGAGGCGCCGGCGGACCGGCCGTTCCGGCGGGCGCTGGTGATCAGCCTGCTCAACCCGAAGGCGATCCTGTTCTTCGTGTCGTTCTTCATCCAGTTCGTCGACCCGGAGTATCCGTATCCGGCGGTGAGCTTCCTGCTGCTGGGCATCGTCGCCGAAGTGTTCAGCGCGATCTATCTGACCGTGCTGATCTTCGCGGGGCGGTATCTCGCGGAGCAGTTCCGGTCGCGACGCAAGCTGGCCGCAGGGCTGAGCACCACGGTCGGCGGGTTGTTCCTGGCGTTCAGCCTCAAGCTGGCGACGGCGAGCCTGTCGTAGCGTCAGCGCCGCGCAACGCATGGAGGGTCCCCCACTGGTTCATGGGGGACCCTCTTCGCTGCCCGGCCAGGCAAGTTCTCTCAGTGCTCCACGATCAGGTCCGCGCGCCCCAGGTCGCGGAGCAGGTCGTTGACGACGCGGTCGTCGTCGCCCTGGCGGCGGCGTTCGGCGGGGGCACGGCCGCCGGTCAGCAGCGCCAGGCGGGCGCCTCCGCCGGGGCGGGCCGGGCCGTCACCGGCGGCGCCGCGGTAGACGAAGTAGTGCACGGCGGCGCGCACGCGGGCCCGGTCGACCGCGCTCGACCTGGCGGTGTCGGCGATCAGCTGGCGCAGCGCGGCGGCCATCCGTTCGGCGTGCCCGACGTCCGCGGCGCCGCGCCCCGTGCGCAGGGCGGCGAGGTAGGCGTCCAGCTGGCGCAGCAGCACTTCCGACTCCTGGCGGACCGCCCGTTGAGCGATCGTGCGCTGTGCTGCCACCGGCTGCTCCTGTGTTCTGGGGATTGGCACACCTTAACCAAACTCCCCCATTCGTACAAATCGGACTAATCCTATCGGCGGCGTCGGCCGGTCCGGGGAAAGTGTCGTACCCCGGGGGCAGGATGGAGGCATGGATGAGCTGGGTCGATTCGGGGCGGCGACACGTGAGTGGTTCGGTGCGGCGTTCGCGGCGCCGACCGCCGCGCAGGCCGGGGCGTGGCAGGCGATCAGCGCCGGCCGGCACGCTCTCGTGGTCGCGCCGACCGGCTCCGGCAAGACCCTGGCGGCGTTCCTGTGGTCCCTCGACCAGCTGGCCGCCAAGCCCGACGTCGAGGCGGCGAAGCGTTGCCGGGTGCTGTATGTCAGCCCGCTGAAGGCCCTCGCGGTCGACGTCGAGCGCAACCTGCGGGCACCCCTGGCCGGCATCCGGCAGGCGGCCGCGCGGCTCGGCCAGGAGCCGCCCGACATCAAGGTCGGCATGCGCACCGGCGACACCCCCGCCGACGAGCGGAGGGCGTTCACCAGGACCCCGCCCGACATCCTGATCACCACCCCCGAGTCGCTCTATCTGCTGCTCACCTCGCAGGCCAGGGAGTCGCTGCGCAGCGTCGAGACGGTGATCGTCGACGAGGTCCACGCGGTCTGTGCGACCAAGCGCGGCGCGCACCTGGCACTGTCACTGGAGCGGCTCGACGCCCTGCTGGAGCGCCCTGCGCAGCGGGTCGGCCTGTCCGCGACCGTCCGCCCGATCGACGAGACCGCCAGGTTCCTCGGCGGGTCCGCGCCCGTCGAGGTCGTGCAGCCGCCGAGCGCCAAGACCATCGAGGTCGAGGTGCAGGTGCCCGTCGAGGACATGACCGCCCTCGGTGAGAGCGACCCGTCCCAGGACGACGACGGGGCGCCCCGGCAGGCCTCCATCTGGCCGGCCGTGGAGGAGCGGGTGCTCGACCTGATCGAGGGTCACCGCTCCACGATCGTGTTCACCAACTCGCGGCGCGGCGCCGAGCGGCTCTGCGCGAGGATCAATGAGCTGGCCGCCGCCCGCGCCGGCATTCCCACGCCGACGGCGCCGCGCACCCCGGCGGAGATGATGGCGCAGGCCGGCACCGCCAACGGCGCGGCGCCCGTCGTGGCCCGCGCCCACCACGGCAGCGTGTCCCGCGAGGAGCGCAAGCACATCGAGGAGGCACTCAAGTCGGGCCGGCTGCCGGCGGTGGTCGCCACCTCCAGCCTGGAGCTGGGCATCGACATGGGCTCCGTCGACCTCGTCGTGCAGATCGAGGCGCCGCCGAGCGTCGCCGCCGGCCTGCAGCGGGTCGGCCGGGCCGGGCACCAGGTCGGCGCCGTCTCCCGCGGCGTGGTGTTCCCGAAGCACCGCGGCGACCTCGTCTCCTGCGCCGTCGTCGCCGAGCGGATGGTCGAGGGCGGCATCGAGGAGTTGCGCTATCCGCGCAACCCGCTCGACGTCCTCGCCCAGCAGATCATCGCGATGGTCGCCATGGAGCCGTGGCACGTCGACGAGCTGGCGGCCCTGGTGCGCCGCACCGCCGTCTTCGCCGACCTGCCCGAGTCCGCGCTGTTCGCGGTGCTCGACATGCTCGCCGGGCGCTATCCGTCGACCGCGTTCGCCGAGCTGCGCCCGCGCGTCGTGTGGGACCGCACCGACGGGGTCCTCACCGGCCGGCCCGGCGCCCAGCGTCTCGCCGTCACCAGCGGCGGCACCATCCCCGACCGAGGCCTGTTCGGCGTGTTCCTGGCCGGGGCGGAGAAGGCCGCCCGCGTCGGCGAGCTCGACGAGGAGATGGTCTACGAGTCACGCGTCGGCGACGTGTTCCTGCTCGGCTCCACCTCGTGGCGCATCGAGGACATCACGCCCGACCGGGTGCTGGTCTCCCCCGCGCCGGGTGCCGCCGCGAAGATGCCGTTCTGGAAGGGTGACTCCCCCGGCCGCCCGGTCGAGCTGGGCCGCGCGATCGGCGCCCGGCTGCGCGGTTTCGTGAAGGCCGGCGACGAGACCGCCCACGCGCAGCTGCGCTCCGGCGGGCTCGACGAGTGGGCCGCCGACAACCTCCTGGCCTATCTGCGCGAGCAGCGTGAGGCGACCCGCCACCTGCCCGACGACCGCACCGTGCTGGTCGAGCGGTTCCGCGACGAACTCGGCGACTGGCGGATGACCGTCCACTGTGTCCTCGGCGCCAGGGTCAACGCGCCATGGGCGCTCGCGATCGCCCGCCGGCTCAACGAGCGCTACGGCGTCGACGCCCAGGTCATGCCCAGCGACGACGGCATCGTGGTCCGGCTACCCGACGTCGCCGACGAGCCGCCCGGCGCCGACCTGGTCGCGTTCGACCCCGACGAGATCGCCGGCATCGTCGAGGAGACCGTCGGCACGTCGGCGATGTTCGCCGCGAGGTTCCGCGAGTGCGCCGCCCGCGCGCTGCTCCTGCCCCGCCGCGACCCGCGCCGCCGCCAGCCGCTGTGGCAGCAGCGGCAGCGCTCCGCCCAGCTGCTCGACGTCGCCCGCGACTACGCCGACTTCCCGATCACGCTCGAAGCCGCCCGCGAGTGCCTGCAGGACGTCTTCGACGTCGCCGGGCTCGTCGGCGTCATGCGCGACATCGCCGGCCGCAAGCTCCGCCTCGTCGAGGTGGAGACGCCGCGGCCGTCGCCGTTCGCGCGGTCGCTGCTGTTCGGCTATGTCGGCGCCTTCCTCTATGAGGGCGACTCCCCGCTCGCCGAGCGGCGGGCCGCCGCGCTCGCCCTCGACCCGACGCTGCTCGCCGAGCTCCTCGGCCGGGTCGAGCTGCGCGAGCTGCTCGACCCCGAGGTCGTCACCGAGACCGAGCGGACCCTGCAGTGGCTCGGCGAGCAGCGCACCCCGCGCGACGCCGAGGACGTCGCCGAGATGCTCCGCGTCCTGGGCGACCTGTCCGACGCCGAGCTCACCGCCCGCGGCGCCGACCCCGCCTGGGCCGCCGAGCTCGGCGCGCAGCGCCGCGCGATCCAGGTCCGGGTCGCCGGCGAGCCGCGCTGGGCCACCGTCGAGGACGCGGCCCGCTTCCGTGACGCGCTCGGCGTGGCCCTGCCCGTCGGCCTGCCCACCGCCTATCTGGAGCCGGTCGCGGACCCGCTCGGCGACCTCGTCACCCGCTACGGGCGCACGCACGCCCCGTTCAGCGCGACGACCCTGGCGGCCCGCTTCGGCCTCGGTGTCTTCGTCGTCGAGCAGGCGCTGCGCCGCCTGCCGTCGATGGTCTCCGGCGAGTTCACGCCCGGCGGCGCCGGCTCCGAGTGGTGCGACGCGGAGATCCTGCGGCTGCTGCGCCGCCGGTCCCTGGCCGCGCTGCGCCGCGAGATCGAGCCCGTGCCGCCCCGCGCCCTGGCCCGTTTCCTCCCGCAGTGGCATCAGGTCGGCTCGTCCCGCGCCCGGGGCATCGACGCGGTCGCCGCCGCTGTCGAGCAGCTCCAGGGCATCCCGATGCCGGCGTCCGCGCTGGAGCGGCTGATCCTGCCCGCCCGCGTCGCCGACTACACGCCCGCCCATCTCGACGAGCTGTGCGCGTCGGGCGACCTGCTGTGGTCGGGCGGCGGCGCCATCGGCGAGCACGACGGGTGGATCAGCCTCGCCTTCGCGGACACCGCGCCGCTGCTCCTGCCGGCGTCGGCCGAGGTGGGCGGCCCGGTGCACGAGGCGATCCTCACGGCGCTCGCGGGCGGGCAGGCCCTGTTCCTGCGCACACTCGGCGAGCGGGTCAACGAGATCCTCGCCTCGGCTCCGCCCGCTGCGACACTTCCGCTCGAGCCGGGGTCCGCGGCAGCCGCCGCGGGAGGTCCGGCGCGGTCTCGCGGGGCGGGTTCGACGCCTCCGCCCACGATCGTCGCGTCGTCGTCGCTGCCGGTCTCCGGGCCGGTCTCCGGGCCGGTCTCCGGGCCGGTCTCCGGGTCGCCGGCCGTGCCGATGTCCGCGGCGGCGTTGACCGGTGAGAGCGGCACGGCGAGGAAGCCACGGGGTCGCGGGGGCGCTGACCGTTCGCCGGCAAACACATCGCCCACCCCTGGGACAGCATCAACTGCCACTGCGGATCATGCGGAGGACGGGGAGGTCGTGCCACCGCCGATCCCCGTTGCGAGGCTGCGGAGGGCCAAGGCGGTGCCGGGCTCCATCAGCGACACGCTGCGAGGCGTGGAGGCGTCGCTGCACACCGGCGCTGCGGATGCCGCCGCGACCGACCCGACGGGCACTGGCACCGGCACCGCAGGAGTCGGCGCTCCGGGCGTTGGCACGACAGGCACCCACCCCGCGGGGGTCGGGCCCGCGGGCATCGGGTCGGTGGGGGCCGGAGCCGCGGGCATCGGGTCGGCGGAGGCCGGGTCGGCGAGCGTCGGGGCGTCGGGCAGGGGTTCGGCGGGGTTCGTCAGTTTCGTCGGTGAGGCGGAGCTGCTCGACGCCGTGTGGGACCTGGTGTGGGCGGGCCTGTTGTCCAACGACACGCTCGGGCCGTTGCGGGCGAAGCTCGGTGGTGGTGGGGCGCACAAGGCGAAGACGGCCGCACCCCGGTCGCGGTATCGGCGGGCCGGGATCGCGGCGGCGCGGGCGTCCCTCGCGACCGGGCGGTCCGGGCCGCCGACGGGGGCGGGCCGGTGGCACCGGTTGCCGGACCGGGACCTCGACCCGACCCGGCGGGCGACGGCCAACGCCGAGCTGCTCCTTGACCGGCACGGGATCGTCACCCGTGGGGCGGTGATGGCCGAGGATCTGCCGGGGGCGTTCGCCGGGGTGTATCCGGTGCTCGCCGCCATGGAGGAACGCGGCGCCGCCCGGCGTGGCTACTTCGTCGAAGGGCTGGGGGCCGCGCAGTTCGCGCTGCCGGGCGCCGTCGACCGGTTGCGGGGCGGCACCGACAGCCGCGACGCGCTGGTGCTGGCCGCCACCGACCCGGCCAATCCGTATGGCGCCGCGTTGCCGTGGCCCGAGCGGGTCGTCGACGCCGGCGACGGGGAGCGTTCCGGTCACCGGCCGGGCCGCAAGGCGGGCGCGCTCGTCGTCACCGTGGGCGGCGACCTCGTCATCTACGTGGAGCGCGGCGGCAGGACCCTGCTGTCGTACGTCGAGGACACCGACCTGCTCGCCCTCGCCGCGAAAGCCCTCGCGGACGCCGTCCACGGCGGAGCGCTCGGCGCCATGTCGGTCGAACGCGCCGACGGCGAGTCCATCCACGCATCGGCACTCGGCGACGCGCTGTCCGCCGCCGGCTTCCGCACCACGCCGAAGGGACTCCGCCTACGGAACTGACACGCCATGTCAAGGGCGACACCACGACAAGGGGGATCCGCCCACGACGACGAAGCGCCGCCGCACGACTGGCATGCCGACGGCGAAGCCCGCCACGGGGACGAAGACCAGGGCGTATGAGCGACAGAGAGGAGGCCGGCGCGGTGATCGAGTCGGTGGACGGGCGGCGGGAGTCGCTGTTCGAGTATGCCGGTGGGGCGCCGGCGTTCCAGGCCCTGGCGGCGGCGTTGCATGAGCGGTGTCTGGCGGATCCGGTGCTCAACCATCCGTTCTCGCATCCGGGGCAGCATCCTGAGCACGTCGAGCGGCTCGGGATGTATCTGGCGGAGGTGTTCGGTGGGCCGCCCGTGTACTCGCAGACGTGCGGCACGCACTTCGGGGTGCTCGACCTGCACGCAGGGCAGGGTGCTGACGACGACCTCGGGGAGCGGTTCGTGCGGTGCTTCGTGCTCGCCTGCGACGACGCCGGACTGCCCGGCGATCCGGCGTTCCGCGGTGCGCTGCGGGACTACATGACCTGGGCGGCGGCGGACGTCATGCGGTATTCGCCGCCGGGGTCACGGGTGCCCGCCGGCGTACGGATGCCGCACTGGACCTGGGAGGGACCACGCTGAGCCGACCCGTCAACGGTGTTCGAGCTGGATGATCGCGTCGCCGTCGGCCAAGTGGGCGGTGCGGCCGGTCGGGGTGTAGCCGGCGGCGGCGTAGAGGCGCTGGGCTCGGGCGTTCGACTGGCGGGTCCACAGCGTCGTGCGGGTGTATCCGAGGGCGTGGACCGCTCGGAGGAGATGCCGGCCGTAACCCTGCGACCAGTGGGAGGGGTCGACGAACACCATCGACACGTGACCGTGGCCGGGGATGAGGTCGCCGGTGCCGTCGCCTGCGCGACCCGGCTCGACCAGGGCCATGCCGACCACCACCTCGGACCCGCCACCGGCCGCGACAGGCACGCCGCCAGCCGGGAGAGGCACCCCGCCAGCCGCAACAGGCACACCGCCGGCCGGGAGAGGCTCGCCGCCGGCCTCGACAGGCACGCCGCCGGACGGGAATGACGAGCCGTGAGCCGGGTGAGGCGCGCCGCCGGCCGGCCCGGGCTGACGGCCGAGCGCCGCATCGGGCTCACTGGATGCGGCACGCCCAGGTGCGGCGGCGGGCAACGTGGCGATCAGGACGTGGGCGTCAGGGGCGGCGAGCTTCTCCGTGATGCGGGTCCGGCGTTGCGGCGGGGGAGGGAGACCACGGGCGACGTTCGCCGCGTGCCAGACCTCGACCGCGGCGGGCAGGTCGCCCGGCAGCGCGGTGCGCACTTCGATCATGGTCACCATTGAAGCATCCGGCAGTGCAGCCGCGTCGCCATCGCAGCACCTGGCCAGGGCAACGACATCACCATCGCAGCACCTCGCAGGGCTGCGGCGTCACATCGCAGCACCTCGCAGGGCAGCCGCGTCACCATCGCAGCACCTGGCACGGTGGCGGGGTCACCATTGCAGCACCTGGCACGGTGGCGGGGTCACCATTGCAGCACCTGGCGGGTCAGTGGGGTCAGCTGCTGGCAGAGGGCGGGGTGGGGCCAGGTGACGTCGCGGAGCTCGTCGGCGTACGAGCTCCAGTACTGGCCGCTGCCGTCGTGGTCGAAGTAGGCGTGCGACTCGTACGCGAAACGGTGCAGCGGATCCCGGATCCAGGCGTGCGGGTGCATGAGGCCCCAGGACGGCGGGCCCATCGGCATGTAGCCGCTGACCAGCAGCGCGCGGCGGTCGCCGATGGCGCGCAGGGCGTCGACGGTCTGCTGGGCGGCGCGTTCCCAGAGCAGGGCACCGGCGCGGCCGTCGGCGGCGAGGCGGGTCGGTTCGTTGAGCAGGCCGAGGCCGATGACGGCGGGGTCGTCCGCGGCGGGGGACATGCGGCGCCAGAAGTCGGCGAGCGCGGTCGTCGGCAGGCCGGGGCCGCCGAGGCGCAGCAGGGTCTGCTGGTGTGGACCGCCGCCGAGGGCGAAGTCGCCGTACCCGTGCAGGTCCAGCACGACGAGGAGCCCGGCCGCGCGGGCGTGCGACAACGCGCGGCGGACCCGGGCGACCTCGGAGGAGGACAACGGCCCGAAGGGGACGGGCTGGAGGCGTTCCCAGTTGACGGCGAGCCGGATCAGTTTGACGCCCCGCGAGGCGAGGAACTCGTAGCTCGACGGCGTCTCGTAGGTGTAGTCGGCCCCGTACCGGCCGGGATTGGCGCTGCCGAAGCCGCCGTTGACCTCGGAGGTGGCGAAGGAGCCGGCGGCGAGGTTGACGCCGCGCAGGTAGCCGGCGGTGCTGGGGTGCCGCTCGACGACGTGCGCCTGCGGGCCGACGACGTCGACGTCCATGCCGTGCGCGACGGGACGGTAGACGGCCATCGGATAGTTCGCGGGCCAGGTGCCGGCGGCCCACGCGGTGACGGGCAGCCCGATCGTGTCGGCGGCGGAGTACCACGCCTCGGCGACCCCGGTCCACTGCGCGGCGTCGCGGTCGGCGGGCCAGCCCATCTCCCCGATGAAGCCGGTCGCGTCGTTGCGGCGCAGCCAGGCGGAGAAGTTGGCCAGCCCGGCGACGGCCCTGGCCTGCACGATGTCCGCCGTGCACACGGTCTGCGGCGGCCGGGGCCACGTCACCGGCACGAGCAGCGCCACCATCAGCAGCAGCACCATCGCCAGCGCCGGACCTTTGCGTGCCACGGCACGCCACTGCCCGGCGCTGCGCGGGTCACACCTTCCTTGCCACGCCCCCGTAGACGGAGACCTGGGTGTCTGTGACGTCGGGCGACACCTGCGCGTCGGGGCGCCACTTCGTGACCAGGGGCAGGCCGGGGTCGGCGAGCTCCAGGCCGGTGAAGAACCGGGCGATGTCGGCGTGCGGGCGGACCTGCATCGTCACGCCCTGCCGGGCGTAGATGGCGGCGACGTGCTCCCAGGCGACCGGGTCGAAGTCGCCGGTCAGGTGCGACAGCGCGAGGTAGCTGCCCTTCGGCAGGGCGTCGACGAGCTCCTGCACGATGGCATACGGCTCGTCGGCGTCACCCACGAAGTGCAGGATCGCGATGAGCAGCAGCCCGACGGGCTTGTCGAAGTCGATGACCTCGCGCAGCTGCGGCGAGTCGAGGATGCGCCGGACGTCGCGGAGGTCGGCGTCGATGTACTCGGTGCGCCCCTCCGGCTTGCTGGTGAGCAGGGCGCGGGCGTGGGCCAGGACGATCGGGTCGTTGTCGACGTAGACGATCCGGGAGTCCGGGGCGATCGCCTGGGCGACCTCGTGCACGTTGGGTGACGTCGGGATCCCGGTGCCGATGTCGAGGAACTGCCGGATGCCCGCCTCGCCGGCCAGGAACTCCACGGCCCGGCGGAGGAAGGCCCGGTTCTCCCGTGGGGGGATGCGGCTGTTGGGGTTGGCGCGCAGGCCGGCCTCGGCGGCGCCCCGGTCGGCGGGGAAGTTGTCCTTGCCGCCCAGCAGGAAGTCATAGACCCGGGCCGGGTGCGGCCGGTCCGTCTGCAGGTCGACCGGCTCATGGGTCTCGTCCGGCTTGGGCTTCATCCAGTCGGCGCCCGACATGTCCCACGCTCCGCCACACTTGATCTGATTGGACGCTCGGATCATATGCCCGGCATCACCCTCCGTCACTCCCCCGCACGTACCGCGGCCGCGACATCACGAGGGGTGCGTGACGGTGACGTGATCGCCGGCCCGGACCTGCAACACGTCGGCGGCACTGCCACCGTTGACGGCGACGGCGAGGTGGCCGGCGGAGTCGGTGAACACGACGAGCCCGCCGGGAGCCGCGTCGCCGAAGGTGCCACCGACCACCGCCGGCCGGCCGTTGATCTCCAACAGACGGTGATCGAGAAGCCCACCGTCGACACAAGCGAGCTGCAGGTTGCCGAAGCGGTCCACCGTCAGCACCTCGGCCGAGACACCGTCCGGCAGTGCGAGGAGATGCGGTGGCGCCAGTCGTACCAGAGCCGCAGCCTCGCTTCCGGCGGCCGGCAACCCGGCGCCCGAGGCGAGCCGCGCGGCCACCGGCGCGAAGACATCGCGACCGTGGAACGTGCGCGACACCTGCGGCGCGAACCAGGCCGTGTTCGTGAGATGGACTGCGTGCCGGATGCCGCCGAGGGCCTCCGCCGCCGGGATCAGCAGGCCGTTGTCCGGCCCGACGAGGAAGCCGCCGTCGACGGCCTCGATCGCGATCGGACGGCGGGCGGTGCCGACGCCCGGATCGACGACGGCGAGGTGCACGCCGCGCGGCAGCGACGGCACGGTCTGCGCGAGGACGTGCGCGCCGCGTGTGACGTCGCCGGGCGGCACGAGATGCGTCACGTCGATCACCCGGGCCGACGGGGCGAGGCGCGCGATCATGCCGTGGCAGGCGGCGACGAACCCGTCGTCGAGCCCGTAGTCGGTGGTGAACGAGATCCAAGCGGGGTCCATCGGGATAGTGTCTGACGCATGCGGCTCTGCGTCTTCATCGAACCCCAGCTCGGCGCGACGTACGAGGACCAGCTGGCCTTCGCCCAGCGGGCCGAGCGGCTCGGGTTCGAGGGCTTCTTCCGCTCCGACCACTACATGGCGACCCGCGGCGGCGCGCCCGGACCGACCGACTCGTGGGTGACGCTCGGCGCGCTCGCCCGCGAGACGTCGACGATCCGGCTCGGCACGCTCGTGTCCTCGGCGACGTTCCGCTACCCCGGGCCCCTGGCCGTCGCGGTGGCGCAGGTCGACGCGATGAGTGGCGGCAGGGTCGAGCTGGGGCTGGGCACCGGCTGGTACGACCGCGAACACGCCGCGTACGGCATCCCGTTCCCGCCCGTCGGCGAGCGGTTCAGCCGGCTCGAGGAGCAGCTGGAGATCCTGACCGGGCTGTGGTCGACGCCGGAGGGCGACACGTTCAGCTACGAGGGCCGCCACTACGACCTCGTCGGCTCGCCCGCGCTGCCGAAGCCCGCGCAGCGCCCCGGACCGCCGATCATCATCGGCGGCAAGGGGCTCAAGCGGACGCCGAGGCTGGCCGCGCGGTTCGCCGACGAGTTCAACGTGCCGTTCTCGTCCCTGGCCGAGACCGGCACGTCCTACGACCGGGTCGTCGCGGAGATCGAGGCCGAGGGGCGCGACGGACGGGCGCCGATCGTGTTCTCGTTCGCGCAGACCGTCGTGTGCGGCGCGACCGAGGCCGACGTCCGGCGCCGGGCCGAGGCGGTCGGGCTCGACCCCAACGGACCGCCGGCGTCCGGCGGGCAGCTCTACGGCACCCCCGCGCGGATCGCGGAGCAGCTGTCCGACTTCGTGAAGGCCGGCGCGTCGCGCGCGTTCCTCCAGGTCCTCGACCTTCACGACCTCGATCAGCTGGACCTGCTCGCCGAGGAAATGGCCCCGTTGCTCCCATAAGGTGGGACAGTGCCCGAAGGCGACACCGTCTGGAACACCGCCCGCGTGCTCGACACCCTCACAGGCCACGAGCTGACCCGCAGCGACTTCCGGGTGCCGAAGCTCGCGACCACGGACCTGTCCGGCTGGCAGGTCGCGGAGTCCGGCAGCCACGGCAAGCACCTGCTGCTCCGGCTCACCCGCGAGCCCGGCCGCGCCTTCACGCTGCATTCGCATCTGCGGATGGACGGCGCCTGGCGGACGTACCGCCCGGGCGAACGCTGGACCGGCCGCCCCGCGCACCTGATCCGGGTCGCGCTGCACGCGGAGCCGGCCGTCGCCGTCGGCTTCCACCTGCACGAGCTCGCGCTGGTGCCGACCGCCGAGGAGCACCGGCTGATCGGCCACCTCGGCCCGGACCTGATGGGCGACGGCTGGGACCCGGCCGAGGCGGTCGCCCGGCTCGCCGCCAGACCCGACCGGCACATCGCCGACGCCCTGCTCGACCAGCGCAACCTCGCCGGCATCGGCAACCTGTACAAGGCGGAGGTCCTGTTCCTGCGCGGCGTCAACCCGTGGACCGAGGTCGGCGCGGTGCCGGACCTGCCCGCGATGGTCGACCTCGCGCACCGGCTGCTCAACTCCAACCGCGGCCGGTGGACGCAGACGACGACCGGTTCGCTGCGCCGCGGGGAGACCAACTGGGTGTTCGAGCGCTCCGGCCGAGGTTGCCGCAGGTGTGGTACGACCATCGAACGCTGGACCGGCGGCGACCATGACCGGATCACCTACTGGTGCCCGCACTGCCAGCCGGTTGTCGAGGCGCCAGCTGGCCCGTAGGCTGCGAACCCGCTGGTCACCGCGCTTTCGCGGCGGTACGGGGCGAGGGAGAAAGCGGACGTGCAGGGACTTCACCGGCTCGGCGCCACGGACCGGACGCTGCTGTGGGGCACCGCGGCGCTGATCGCGTTCACGCTCGGTGCCGTCACCGTCGCACGATCCAGCGGCGGGTCGGGCGTGGGCGGCACCGACGAGGCGCGGCTCTGCTACAACTCGGCGGGCGTCGGCTCCGCGTGCCTGCCGTCGGCCCCCGCGGAGTTCGAGCCGGTCGCGGTCCCCTCCCCGACGGCATCGCCGGCTCCCCCCGCCGCTCCCCCTGCCTCATCCCCGGCCGCGGCACCGCCGCCGCCTCCGTCGCGTTCCGTGGCCGTGGTCAAGCCGCCTGTGACCACCGGGCCGCCGGCGCCCAAGAAGACCGGGCCCGCCGCCTGGGCCGCCGGCGTCGCATACGGGGCCGGGGTGCAGGTGACGTACCAGGGCCGCGTCTATGCCTGCGTGCAGCCGCACACGTCGCAGAGCGACTGGTCGCCGGTCTCCGCGCCCGCGCTGTGGGGCCGGGTGTCGTGAGGTTTACGCCCGCGCACTGATCGTTGCGGGCACGCTGTAGGGTCGTGGGCGTGACACTGGGTGTGGTGTTGTACCGGTGGATCACCGGCTGAGCCGGCGGGGCCTGTTCGTCGGCTCGGCGGCCGCGTTTCTGGCTTCCGCGCTCGGCGCCTGCGACGGGACCCCGCTCATCACGCCGAGCCCGACGCCGACGCTGCGACCGCCCGACGGCACGCCGCTCGCCGTCTGGGAGCTGACCGGCGGTCCCGTCGGCACGGCGATGCTCGCGCTGCGGGCACCCCGGCTGGTCGTCTTCGGTGACGGTGACGCGATCGCCGACGCCGCGTACCGGTCCCGGCTGGACCCCGACCAGTTGCAGAGCCTCGCCTCCGGCCTGGTCACCGACCTCGGCTCGGACGACGCGAAGAAGCCGCGCAGCGCCGCCCCCGCGGCCGCCGGCGCACCGGTGACGAAGGTGACCGCGTGGTCGCCGACGGGCACGCTCACGTTCACCGCCGAGGGGCTCGACGAGCTCAAGCCGGACCACGTCTACGCCGATGTCCTCTACGACGCCCGCGACCGCCTAGCCGCGGTGCACAAGTCGGTGGCGGCGACGGCCCAGCCGTACCTGGCGGACCGGGTCAGGCTGGTCGCCATGCCGGTCGACGGCGAGCCGGCCACGGCCAGCGACTGGCCGGTCGACGTGACGCTGCCGGCGGCCGACGCGGGCGGGCTGCGCAAGGCGGACCTGTCCGGCGACGCCGCCCGGGCGGTGGTCCGGACGCTGACCCGCGACCTGGACCAGCGCGGCGCGTGGCCCGCCTACCAGACCACGGCGGGCGAAACGGTCCGAGCCAGCTGGCGCTACCTGCTGCCCTACGAGTAGCGCGAGACCGGCCCGCGGATCGCGGCGGCACAAAGCCGCGCCGCGCGGTCAGGCGGCGGTCGGGCGCGGCACGGTGCACAGGTCCGGCAGCGCCGTCGCGTCCATGAGGCTGCCGGGCAGCCGCGCCGCGGACAGCAGCTCCGCGGCCGCGCGGTCAGGCGGTGGTCGGGCGTGACACGGTGCGCAGGTCCCGCACCGCCGCAGCGCCGTCGCGTCCGCGAGGCTACCGGGCAAGCCATGCCGCGGACAGCAGCGAGCAGATCCGGCGCGGCGGCGTCAGGCGGTGGTCGGGCGCGGCACGGTGCGCAGGTCCGACAGCGCCTCGGCGACGCCCTTCAGGAACGCCGTCGCGTCCGCGAGGTTGCCGATCGTGGCGCTGTCCTCCGCGACGCACCCCGCCGCCGCCGTGACGAACTGCTCGTACGCCGTGACGCCCTGCTCCAGCTGCGCCGCCAGGACCGCGTGCGCGGGGCGCAGCGACTCCCCCGCCGCGCCGAGGCCCATGGCCCGCTCGACCGAGGCGGTCCGCTGGGCGAGGTCCCGCAACGACTGCTCGGCGAGGGTCGCGTCGAGCACCGCCGCCTCCGCGTGCGGGCCGAGCCGCCCGATCAGCCCGGAGAGCATCGTCGAGGCCCGGTCGAGGCGCCGCCACGGCTCGGCGACGGTGAGGCCGCGCAGCTTGAACGAGTCGCGCTGCCGGCCGAACTCGGCGATCGCGGTGCGCCCGGCGGGCATGCGGGCGACGATGCCGACGAGCTTCTCCTTGGCCTGGGCGCCGATCACGGCCGGGTCGGGCTCGGGCGGCACGGGCAGCGCCCGGAAGGCGCGCAGGTCGATCCACCGCCAGATGGCGATCGCGATCGAGCCGCCGGCCCCCGCGGCCCAGAACGCGTCGGGCAGCCCGAGGCCGCTGTACGGCACGAGGACCGCGGTGGCGCCGGTGAGCAGCCCGGCCCGCACGGACCAGCCACGCGCGGAGCGGTGCAGCTTCCGCAGTCGCTTCAGGTGCTTCGTCCGGTCCGACGCCATGGCCCTCGCTCTCCCTCCAGAAGTCGCACCGTCAGCTCGCGCTGGCGGCGTCCCCCGCCTGCTTGTCCTTGCTCAGCCCGGCCCGGATCTCGTCGAGACGGGCGACGCTCGCGTCCTTCGGGCCGGCGGCCGTCGCAGCGGGTGTGCCGGGCGCGGCGGCGAGCTGCTCGCCGGCCATGCTCGCGCGGATCTGGTCCAGCCGGGAGCTGCCGGCCATGTCGAGCGTGGTGCGCTGGACCTCCAGCATCCGGCCCTCGACGGAGTTGGAGGCGAGCTCGGCGCGGCCCATCGCGTTGGCGTAGCGGCGCTCGATCTTCTCGCGCACCTCGTCCAGCGACGGCGTGTTGCCGGGGGCGGCGAGGCCGCTCATCGACTCCAGGGACTTCGCGACGGTCTCCTGCATCTTGGCCTGCTCGAGCTGGCTGAGCAGCTTGGTGCGCTCGGCGAGGCGCTGCTGCAGCAGCATCGCGTTGTTCTCGACCGCGCGGCGGGCCTGCGCGGCCGCGTTGAGGGACTGGTCGTGCAGGGTCTTCATGTCTTCCATGCCCTGCTCGGCCGCGACGAGCTGGGTGGCGAAGATCTGCGCGGTCTGCTCGTATTCGACGGCCTTCGCCTCGTTGCCCTCGGCGCGGGTCTTGTCGGCGAGCAGGAGCGCCTGCCGGGCGGAGCCCTGCAGCTTTTCGACCTCGCCCATCTGCCGGGACAGCCGCATCTCGAGTTGCCGCTGGTTGCCGATCACGGCCGCGGCCTGCTGCACCAGGGCCTGGTGCTGCCGCTGCGCGTCCTCGATCGCCTGCTGGATCTGCACCTTCGGATCGGCGTGCTCGTCGATCTTGGCGCCGAAGAGCGCCATCAGGTATTTCCAGCCCTTAACGGCGGGATTCGCCATCTCGCGGTCCTCTCTGCGCCAGCACTACGAAGGTGCGGCTTCCATCGTGTCAGGCGAGCGCTAGAGCGTCACGCCCGATGGGTGGTCAAACAGGGGAAGAAACCGGTCATATAGGTATAAGCTACTCGCACCTCAGGGTGATCTCAGGGATGCGCACTACTGCGCCTGCCCGCCGGCCAGGGTCGTCCGCGACAGCCGCTCCGCCTCGGCCAGGCCCTGCCGCAGCCCCTCCAGGTCCCCGGTGAGCTCGGCCACCTTCACCGCGGTCAGCGACGCACCGCCGTCCGACGTCGCGTGCAGCGCGAGCAGCTCCGCCATCCGTGCGACGAGGCCTTCGAGACCCAGTACCGCCGCCTGCATCCGAGCCAGGAGCATCTCGCGGGCGTCGTGCAGCCGCCGGGCCACGTCGAGCTGGTCGGTCACCGCGCGCAGCGCCCGCTCCCGCTCGGCCCGCAGCGGCCCCGGCGCCAGGCCGTGCAGTCCGTGGCGCAGCTGCGCCCGGTCGTGCTGGAGTCGCGCGAGGTCGATGCCGGCCGCCGTCCGCTCGATCACCGTGACCTGACCGGCGAGCTTGGCGAGATCGTCGAGCGCCTCGGCCGCCTGGCCGTCGACACCGGCGACCTGTGCCCGCAGGCCGGCGTCGGCCGGGCTCTCCGATTGCCGGTGCAGCGTGTGTACGGCCACCCGCGCCCTCTGCGACCACCGGTCGGCGTCGCCGCCGCGGGAGGGGGTGGGCAGGCCGGGCACCGTGAGTTGCCGCGTGGGCGTGCGGTCGGTGAGCGCGCCGAGCCCGACGCGGATGCCGTAGACGGCCGCGGCGACGGCGAGGCCCACCGGCACGCCGGCCAGCAGCCCGGCCGGGGCAAGGGCGGCGGCGACGGCACCGCCCATGCCGCCCAGCACGCCGGCCGCGACGAGCCCCCACGGCTCGGTCAGCTGCTCCCTCGCACCCACTCGCGCTCCCGGGGTCAGAAGTTGCTCAGGACGTTGGTGAGCACCTTGTCGATGGTGGTCGGGTCGCTCGCGTCGTACGCCGCGGCCCGCGACGCCGCCGAGATCCGCTGCAGGACGCCGAGGTCTGCCTGGCCGCCGTACGCGATGGTGAACACGCGCACCGGGATCTCCTTCTCGGCGGTGTCGACGTCCCGCACCAGCGCGGCCAGGTCGCTGTCCTTGGCGTATTCGTTCTTGCCGTCGGTCAGCACCACCACGGCGTTGATCCGGGAAGGGTCCGCCGAGGCCGCGAGCTTCTGCTGTGCCGCGCGGGTCGTGGCGTACAGGGCGGTCCCGCCCTCGGCACTCAGCCCCTTGACGACCTGCTCGATCTTCGCCCGGTTCGCCGACAGCGCGCCGACGTCGACCCTCGACGTGTACGGCGTCGCCGCCCCGCCGACCTCGGTCGAGAACGTCCACAGCCCGACCTCGTCGTCCGGCGCGAGCAGCCCCAGCGCCTGCAACGCCGCCGACTTCGCCAGCTCCAGGCGGGACTGGTTGTTGCTGCCGGCACCGTTGTTCATCGAGCCGGACACGTCCAGCACCAGCAGCACCCTGGCCCGCTTGCGCTGCGAGTCCCAGGTCTTGAGCGCCTTGTCCAGCACCACGGGCGACGGCGGGTCGATCACCGTGAACGCCGCGTCCGGCAGCAGCCCGTTGGCCCTGCTCAGTCCCGCGCCGCCCTTGCCCTCGTACGTGCGGAACGCCGCGTCCGTGAACCGCCGCTGCCGCTCGGGGTCCCGCACGTACTTCAGGAAGTCCTCGGCGGCGGCCTTCTGCTCGTCGCTGGCGGTGCTCAGCACGACGAACGGGTGGTCCGACAGGAGCGTGCCCTCCTTCGGGTACACCGCGACCAGCGGCACCCGAGGCTTCGCGCCCTTGCCCACGAGGGCCGGGTCACCGGTCGGGTTGCCCTGGTTGAAGTCGTAGACCGACTTCTCCTCGATCGCGACGGCGCTGATGTAGCTGAGCCCGCGCCCGGCCTGGTCGGCGGCCGCGAGGTTGGCCAGGAACGTCAGCGTGGTGTCGCCGTAGTGCACCACGCCCGACTCGACCGACCGGACGTACTGCAGCACCTTCGGGTCGGCGAGGTCCTTCTCGGTCAGGTCCGTCGAGCGGCCGGTCGCGGCGAAGTACGCGCCGACGGTCGCGTTCAGCCCGGACGTGGAGAAGTGCGGGTTGGTCTTGCCGAGTTTGAACCGGCCCCACTCCGGGTGGCCCTTGGAGCCCCAGCCCTGCGGGTCGTTGCTCAGCCCCAGCACGTCCGACCAGCCGATCGGCTTGTCCGGCCAGCCCAGCGCCTCGGCCATCGGCTTGGGCAGGGCGAGCACCAGCGGCGACTGCGCCACCGTCGGGATCTTCCCGTCCGGCACCAGGCCGCCCTTGTCCGTCGCGGACAGCCGCTGCCGCAGCAGCTCCACCCACGACGAGGACGCGGGCGTCCACACCTGCGGGACCGGCCCGTCCCGGCCCTCGTTCCAGCCCGCCGCCAAGGCGTCGAGGGCCGCGCCGGACGCCTTCGACGTCACGTTCGGGTCGGCGCACTTCCCGCCGAACCGCCGGTCGGCCCGGATGTACTCGTCGGCCATCTGCCCCAGCAGCGCCGCCTTCTCGCTCGACGCGCTGATCTCGAGCGGGACGCAGCCCTCGCGCCGCTGCGCCGGCCGCCCGTCCGGATCGCCGCCGCCGCTGTCCCGGTTGGCGAGCACGATGTACACGCCGAGGATCGCGAGGATCCCGACCACGATCGCGATCACGATCGGGAGGGGACTGCGTCGCCGGGGCGGAGCGGGGAAGGTCACGGGTCGCCTCCACGAGGTTGATCACGCCGTCCGGCGTGCGACCAGTGTGGCAGGTGCGCTCCACGCCACCCGCCCACCTGCTCCTCCGCAAGCCACCGCCCGGCCATGCGGGCCGGACGGAGGCTCTTGCACCAGCGACGGTGGCGCTGGTTCCAAAACCCACAACGGGCTGAGCTGTTCTCATGATCCCGAACGTTCCGGTAGCCCTGGAGCCTGTTGCGTTTTGGCGGAAAACTGTCTCGTCGACGGTCGTCGCGACCCTCGACGGCTACCGATCGGCCGCGACCGGCTCGCACAGCCGTGTTTTTCTCAGCACGGAACGTGAGACGGCCATTTCGCAACAGGCTCCCTGGCCACATGTCCGGCGACGGCATGCGGCGGCGAGCTTGCGGTCACGCAGCGACCATGTCCGGTCCGGCGCGCATGTCGCGCGGGGTCGGGGGGTCAGGCGGCGTAGACGACTTCCCGCGGGTTGCGCGTGGCGCGCAGCGTCGTGCGGAGCGGGCCGTCGTGGCGAACCGCGACAGACAGCTTGGCGTCGACGCTGACCTTGGACTTCGGCGCCCCGCGACTGCCGAGCCGGGCGTCCGGCGCGGGCTCCGGCACGGCGGATTCCGACGCGGAGTCGGGCGCACCCACCGGGACGAGCACGCGTGGCAGGTCCTCGGCCGTGGCGAGCGTGTCGCTCACATCGCGCAGCACCTCGGACAACGCGGCCCCGAGCGCCTCACAGATGGCGGCCAGCAGTTCGCTGGACGCCTCCTTCTGCCCGCGCTCGATCTCGGACAGATAGCCGAGACTGACGTTGGCGGCGGTCGACACCTCGCGCAGGGTCCGGTGCTGGGCCTGCCGCCGCGCACGCAGCGCGTCACCGATCACTCGACGAAGCAGCACCTTGGCACCCCCTCTGAGGCAGTCCGCGAATGGCTTGCCCGCGAAAACTGGTACCCGCCACGGTACCTGGTGCGGCGCCGATCGACACCCTACCCCGCCGTTATCGCGAGGTGATGGTGATCGCGAGCCGCTCGGCGAGGAGCGCGACGGCCGCGTCGACGGCCCCGGAACGCACCTGCGGGCGGTCACCCGGGAGGGTGAGCTCGCGGACCGCGGCATGCTCGGGAAGGGGTCCGGCGACGGCGACGTAGACCCGGCCGACGGGCTGGCCACCCTGCGGATCGGGGCCCGCGACCCCGGTCGTGGCGGCGGCCCAGTCGGCCCCGCAGCGCTCCCGGGCCCCGCCGGCCATGGCGGCCGCGACGGACGGATCGACGGGTCCGTGTGCGTTCAGCAGCGGCGTCGGTACGTCCAGCAACGCCGCCTTCAAATCGGTCGCATACGCGACGACGCCGCCGCGGAACACCGCGCTCGCTCCTGCCACCGCGACGAATTCGGCGGCGAGGAGCCCGCCGGTGAGCGATTCGGCGACGGCGAGCGACTCACCCCGGGACTGCAGGGTGGCGAGGACGTCCGCCGCCGCGGTCATGCCGCCACCTCCGCTACGCTCCGGCGCCGGCCTGACCCAAACACTGAGCCGATGATGACCGGCCCTCCGCTACGCTCCGGCCCGGTCATGCCGCCACCTCCGCTACGCTCCGGCGCCGGCCTGACCCAAACACTGAGCCGATGATGACCGGCCCTCCGCTGCGCTCCGGCCCGGTCATGCGACGGGCTCGTCCGCGGTGGGGGCGACGGCGGGCGCCGCGACCGGGGCGCTGAGCATCGTGTCCTGCGCCGACAGGCGGTCGGCGTCGCCGAAACCGTCCTGACCGCCACCGGCGGCACCGGCGGCACCGGCGGCACCGGCGGGACCAGGGGCGCGCCGGCGCAGGGAGTCGCGGCGCACCCGGTACGCCCGCAGCACATAGTCGAGTCCGGTGACGACGGTCACGATGAGCGCGCCGGCCATGAGCCACGGACCGACCGCGGCGAGCCAGTCGGGCAGCGGCGTGAGATACCACCCGATCGCGAGGATCTGCAGGGCCGTCTTCGCCTTGCCGCCCCGGCTCGCGGGGATGACGCCGTGCCGGATCACCCAGAAGCGCAGGGCGGTGACCCCCCACTCGCGCACGAGGATGAGGATGGTCACCCACCAGGGCAGCCGGTCGTACAGCGACAGCAGGACCAGCGCCGCGCCGGTGAGGGCCTTGTCGGCGATCGGGTCCATGACCTTGCCGAACGAGGTGACCAGGTTGTGGGTGCGCGCGATCCATCCGTCGACGTAGTCCGTCGCCGACGCGACCACGAAGGTGATGCCCGCCGCGAGCTGCCAGCCGGTGTCGGTCATCCGGCCCGCGACGACGAAGACGACGAAGACCGGGACGAGCACCATCCGCACGACGGTCAGGACGTTGGCCGCGTTGAGGAGGGGGACGGGCTTCACCACCGTCATGAGTCCGCCGGACTGATCATCTCGATCGGGACGGCGACCAGGTCGACGCCGACGCTGTCGACGACCTTGGCCCGGACCAGGTCGCCGGGGCGCAGCCGGAACGGGTCGAGCCCGTCGCCGTCGACGAGGGTGGTCGAGCCGTCGACCTCGGGCGCCTGGTGCGCGGCGCGGCCCTCGACCGAGTCGTCGAGCTGGTAGTCGACGAGGACGTCGACGTGCGAGCCGATCCGGTCGGACGCCCGCTGCGCGCAGAGCTCCTCGGCGAGGGCGCTCATCCAGTCGTACCGCTTCTTGATGTCGCTCTCGGACACCTTGCCTGGCAGGTCGGCGGCCTCGGTGCCGTCCTCGTCGCTGTAGTCGAACACGCCGACGGCGTCGAGGCGGGCCTCGGTGAGGAAGCGGGCCAGCTCGTCGACGTCCTCGCGGGTCTCGCCGGGGAAGCCGACGATCACGTTGCTGCGCGCGCCGGCGTCGGGGTCGAGCCTGCGGACCGACTCGAGCAGCTCCAGGAAGCGCTCGGTCGAGCCGAAGCGCCGCATCCGCCGCAGCACGGGCTCGCTGGAGTGCTGGAACGACAGGTCGAAGTAGGGCGCGACGCCCGGCGTGGTGGCGATCGCCTCGACCAGGCCGGGGCGGGTCTCGGCCGGCTGGAGGTAGGACACCCGGACCCGGACGATCCCGCTGACGGCCGCGAGCTGCGGCAGAAGACGCTCCAGCAGGCGCGGGTCACCGAGGTCCTTGCCGTACGACGTCGAGTTCTCGCTCACGAGCACGAGCTCCCGGACGCCGGTGGACGCGAGCCACTCGGCCTCCGCGAGGATCTCGTCGGGGGTCCGGGACACGAACGCGCCGCGGAACGACGGGATCGCGCAGAATGTGCACCGCCGGTCACAGCCGCTGGCCAGCTTCAGCGGCGCGACCGGCCCCTTCTCCAGGCGCTGCCGCATCACGCCGCGCAGGTGCGCCGGCAGGTGGCTCGCGGCATGTCCCGGCACGACCACGTCGGCCGTCGCCGCCTGCTGCCTGGCGACCGGGGTCAGCGGGAGCAGGGTGCGCCGGTCGCGGGGTGCGTGCGACGCGATCGTCTCGCCGGCGAGGATCGCGTCGAGACGCGCCGCCATGTCCGGATAGTGGTCGAAGCCGAGCACCGCGTGCGCCTCGGGCAGCTCCCCGGCGAGCTGCTCGCCGTAGCGCTCGGCGAGGCATCCCGTCGCCACGACCTTGGCGCCGGTGTCGGCCGCCGCGAGCAGCGTGTCGATCGAGTCCTGCTTCGCCTTGGCGACGAACCCGCAGGTGTTGACGACGACCACGTCCGCGTCGGTGCCGTCGGTGGTGACCGCCCAGCCGCCGGCCGCGAGCCGGGCCGCCAGCTCCTCGGAGTCCACCTCGTTGCGGGCGCAGCCGAGGGTGAGCAGGGCGACGCGACGCTCAGCGTTGGTGGGCATGTTGTCGAGGGTACCGGGCGGACCGGGGCTCAGGCTGCGGGGAAGGGGTCGCGGAACGTGAACGCATCGGGTGACGGCCCGTCGCGCCGCAGCAGCTCCAGCCGCTGCCCCGCCTCGCCCACCGTGGGAACGTGCCCGGCCGGGATCCACCAGTTCACGGCGTACACGTCCCCGAGTGGCACGAACCACTCCCGGCGCCGTCGCAGCACGTCGAGGTGACCGCTGCGGAACGTGAAGTCGCGCAGCGCGTCGAGGCTCTCCCACACCGACAGGTTGACCATCAGGTCGTCCCCGAACGGCCGCAGTGACGTCGCGTCGGCGCCGCTGTCGTCCACGAGCCGCCAGACGAACCCGGGCCACCCGTCGGCGAGGGCGTTGATGCGGTCCAGGTCGCCGTAGAAGCCGGCCATGCGGGGATCGTCCTTGGGCCCGACGGTCCGCCCGACGTTGAGCTGCGCGAGGTGTGAGGTCATGCCGGGCATTCTAAAACTAGTCGTCATTGTTTTTGGTACCGCTGAACGGCCACACAGCATCCGTCCGGCCGGGGGTCGATGCTCACGCGGTTGCCGAGGGCCCCTTCCAGCAGCGCGAGGTTGGCCCCGCACACGAGCGCCGCGTGGGTCCGCGCCACGCCGTCGAACGGGCAGTTCCGCAGCCGCCACACGTCGCCGTCCTCGTACGGCTCGTACCCCAGGCTCTTGAGCAGCGCCTCGTCGTCTTCCGGGGCGCTGCGCGCCAGCAGGGCTCCCCGCCGGCGGGCCGCCTCGTAGAGGACCGGCTCGATCCCCGCCTCCTCGACGGCGTCGGCGAGGACGGTGGCCAGGGTCCGGTAGTCCCGCGGCGGCAGGCTCAGCCCGTGCTCGGTGGCGGCCCTTCTGTACAGCTTCGACGGCCGCCCCGAGCCGGGCCCGCTGCGCCCGTTGACCCGCGCGAACGACACCTCGACGAGCCCCGCCTCAGCCAGCCAGTCCAGGTGGTGCGCCGCGAGGTTCCGTCCGATGCCCAGCGCGTCCGCGACCCCGTTCCGGCTGACCGGCGCCCCGGCACCGGCCACGTGCTCGTACACGGCCCGGCGCTGCGGCTCGGCGAGCGCGGCGATCGCTGCGGCATCCACCCGACCAACTATCCCAGCAGGGCCGCCGTCACCGTCAGGGTCACCATGGACACCGCTGTCGAGGCGACGACAGCGTCCCGTGGGAAGCGGCCGTCGACACCGTACGATCTGGTCGGGGGCGTCGGTGCGTACCAGCGACAACCCCAGAGCGACGAGCGCCGACGGCACGGCCGCGTCGCCCAGCAGGGTGACCACCCCGGCCGGCAGCGGCGGCAGGTCCACCCCCGCGGCGCCGAGCAGCACCCCGGTCACACATGCCAGCATGACCGGGCTGCGCAGCGGCACCGTGGCCAGCCGCCGCCACCGCCCTGCCCCCTGCTCGTGCCGGGCGAGGTCGAGCGTGCCCAGGATCACCGGCGTCAGGATCGTCGTCTGGATCAGCAGGACCACCGCGATGAACGACGCGTCCCCGAGCACCTGCACCGCCACGGGGATCCCGAGGTTGCCCGCGTTGACGTACCCGGCCGCCATGCCGGCGATGGCCTGCTCCCCCAGCGGCCGGCGGAACATCCACCGGGCGACACCGATGCCGGCCGCACCGACCACGACCGTCGCCCCCACGAACGCGGCGATCCCTCCGCCCGCGAGCCCGGTGATCGGCTGCCTGGTCAGCGTGTCGAGCAGCGCCGCCGGCATCGCCACGTAGAACACGAACCGCCCGAGCACGTCGACCGCACCGAACCCGAGGACACCCGTCCGCCCGGCCACGTACCCGACGACCGTGAGCGCCCAGATCGGCACGAACGCCGCTAACACGCCCACACCGGACAATCCCGGGCAGCCTGTGGCAGTCGTCGTCGCTCTGGATGATCCGGAAGACTTTGTGTCGTCATAGCACAATGCCGGTGAGTTAAGCGTTCAGGGTGATGGATGGGGCTGGATGGTGACTGTGAAGGTTGCTGTCCAGCTTCGTTGTTTGCGGCCGGGT
>NZ_JBEXDG010000035.1:0-100771 GCF_040605635.1 Dactylosporangium sp. NPDC005555 | reverse complement strand
CGGCCGCCTGCCGCAGCTCGGCGGCGAGCTCGGCGGCGGACGCGAAGCGGCGGCGCGGGTCCGGGTGCAGCGCGCGGCGCACGATGTCGTCCACCGCGGACGGCACCCCCGGCCGCGACTTCGACGGCCTGTCGCCCGCCGCCGCCGGTGGCCGTCCGGTGAGCATGTGGTGCAGGGTCGCGCCGATGCCGAAGACGTCGGCGCGCACGTCCAGCCCGCCACCCGGCTTCGCCTGCTCGGGTGCCGCGTAGCCGGGCGTACCGGCGGCGATGGTGAAACCGGAGGCATTGGCAAGGGCCTTGGCCAGCCCGAGATCCGCGACGAGCACCCGGTCCCGCCCCGGCGCGGGCTGGAACAGCACGTTGGACGGCTTCAGGTCGCGGTGCAGGACCCCGGCCGCGTGCAGGTCCGCGACGGCACCCGCGATGTCGGCGGCCACGAGGAGCGCCTCGGCGACCGGCAGCGGCCCGTCGGTGAGGCGGTCGGCGAGGGTACCGCCGGCGGCGAACGGCATCACGAGATACGGCCGCCCGTCCGGCAGCTCACCGACGTCGAGGACCCGGACCAGCAGCGGCGAGTCGGTCCGCCGCATGATCCTGCCCTCCTCCTCGAAGCGGGCCCGCAGATCAGCGTGGTAGGTCCAGTTGTCCGCCAGCACCTTGATCGCCACCGAGGCGTCGAGCGCGTCGTCGGCACCGAGCCACACGGTGGCGAACGCCCCCGACCCGATGCGCCGCAGCACGCGATATCGACCGATGTTGTCAGGAACTGGCACGACCGTATTATGAGCCACACGAAACGGGGGGCAGGGGACGGCATGCCGGCAGACGATCATGACATCGAGGCGCTCGCGACCAGAGCCGCGGCCGGCGACACGACCGCGCTCGACGCGTTGCTGGCCCGGATCGGGCCGCAGGTCATGCGTCAGTGCCAGCGGATCCTGCCCTGCCGGCAGGACGCCGAGGAGGCCTGCCAGGACACGCTGCTCCAGGTCGCCACGAAGATCTCCACCTTCGACGGCCGGGCCCGCTTCGCCACCTGGTTGTATGCGGTGACGGCCAACTGCGCCCGGCAGACGTATCGCACCCTGAAGCGCCGCGCGGGTGAGCAGTCGACGCCGCAGCTGCCCTTCGACACCGCGGACCCGCGCACGACGAGCGTCATCGCCGGCTCCCGCCTGGACCTGCTCGACGCGCTGGAGCAGCTGGAGGCGCACCGGGCGGAGCTCGTCGCCCCACTGGTCCTGCGCGACCTGTGCCAGTTGTCCTACGAGGAGATCGCCGGCCACCTGAACATCCCGGCCGGCACGCTGAAGTCCCGCATCCACGACGCCCGCCGCCACGTCCGCGCCTCACTCGACGGCTGACCGCCACCGCCAACATCGCCGCCCGCCGACGAGCCCCTGGTCGCCGACATCCACGTCTGACAGCGGGTCCGGCCGCGAGGTCGCCGGCTGCTGCGCACGACATCGCGAGGTGTCCGCCCGAGGTGACCGATGCGCCGGCGGCGTGGCGCTGAAGGGTCAGGCGCTCTTCGGCTCGATCACCGGCGGGCGCAGCCGCAGGCTGTCGATGGTGGTGCCCTTCGCGTCGTACGCGGTGAGCAGCGGATAGTTCTCGGGCGGCAGCGGCGACGTCCCGCCCTTGCCGTCGGCGACGCTGTCGGGCAGCGGCTTGCCCTTGCGGCTCAGCCAGAAGATGGTGACCTGCGGGTTCCTGCTCCAGCGGGCGTACCGTGCCTCCACCGTGGCACCGCCGGCCTGGCTGGTGATCCTGCCCGCCTCGGCCCACACACCGCCGAACTCGATGAGCGTGCCGTCGGGCGTGACACACTGCGTGACCCCGAACAGCTTGCCCTTCAGGTCACCCATCGTCATCGCGGTGACCGCGCGGCCCCCGGCGCACGGGTGGTCGACGTCGACGGCGCCGCTGCCCTGGTCCCGCCACGCCTGGTCGAGGTACGGCTGCTCCGCCGTCCCCCAGAAGTACAGCACCAGCTCCTGCCGCCCGACGGCGATCCCCGTCGGCACCGGGTCTCCCACCGGCAGCGCACTCGGGTTGACGGTGATCGCGACCGGCGCCGGCGTCTCCGGACCCTGCACCGGACCGGCCGGCCCGGTGGGCCCGGCGGCCGCACACGCCGCGACCCCGACCAGCACGGCCGCGGCGATGATCACGAACGGCACAGCGGCGCGTCGCACGATGATTCCCATGTTGTCCATGACGACCTGACCGCCCGGAACCGTTGCACCCGCATCCACAGCCGTGACAGGTGTCCGACGAAGTGGTCGATGTCCGGGTCGGTGGTGGCGATGATGAGCCATGGTGGAGCGCACGCGGTCACGCCGGGCGGTCGAGCTGACACTGGCTATGCTCGTCCTCGGCTGTCCGCTCGCGTGCGTCGTGGCGGGCCTCGCCGACCGTGCCGGCCCGTGGGTCTTCGCCGTGGTGGCGCTGCTCGTCGTCGCCGTCGCCTGGCTGAAGTGGCGCGAGGTGCGCGCCCGCCGCGCGGAGCGGCGGGTCGAGGACGCCATCCACGACCTGTACGAGGACGCGCTCGACCGGGCCGGGCGCGGCGACCACGCGGGGGCCGCCGCGCGCTTCGAGGAGGCGATCGGCCGCGGCGACCACCTCGCGTTCGACCTGCACGAGGGGCTCGCCGCCGCCCACCTCGCCCTCGGCGACACCGGCCGGGCCGTCGGGGTGTGGCGCGGCCTGTACGAGCGGAACCTCCGCGACCTGGGCGAGGACGCGCTGCCGACGGTCGCCGCCGCCAACGGGCTCGCCGCGGCGCTGCTCACGCACGGGGAGCGGACCGCGGCCGGCGACCGCTACCGGGACACTCTCGACCGCTGCCGGCGGCTGCTCGGCGACGCGCACCCGGAGACGGTCGCCGCGCTGAACGGTGTCACGCGGACCGACCCGGACCCCCGGCACGGGCAGGTCGCGGCCCTCTACGAGGAGCTGTTCGGCCCGTCGCACCCGGACACCACCATGGCCCGGCGGCAGGCCGCACCGGACGACCCGGCGACCGCCAGGCTCGCGGCCGGTGACCTGATGGGCGCGCGGACGCAGTACGAGCGCGCCGGCCAGACATCGGAACTCGCGATGGTACTGCGGGAGCAGCGGGACCTGATCGGCGCTCACGGTGCCTATGTGCGCGCCGCCGAGCGCACCGACCCACGGGATCCGGCGCACGTCGCGGCCCTCGCCGGGCTGGCCCGGGTCATGCTGCTGCAGGGCGATGACACCAACGCGGCGGTGCAGCTCGCGGCCGTCGTCGAGGCGTGCGTCGCGCTGTACGGCGCGGACCACCCCGAGACGGTCGCGGCGGCTCGGCTCAGGGACCTCCGGAGCCGGTGACCCGCGTACGGGCTGTCGGTGCCGGTGCCGTGACATGATGCCCCGATGAGCGCTGGACTGGCGGCGGAGCTCTGCTACACCGACGCGGTGCGGCTGCGTCCGGGTCTCGCCGCGATCCGGCGGTACTGGCCGTCCGCCGAGCTCGCCGACGGCACGAGCCGCGGCGGCGGGTGGGTGGTCGGGTTCCCGGAGCTCACCGTCGCCGACCCGATCCGGCTCCTGGTGTCGGTCGGCCGGCCCGTGCTCTCGCAGGACCGCCGGGACCTCACCCACACCCGCGACTGGCAGGACGCGGCGAAGGTGATGGGCGCCGTCACGCACTCCGTGACGGTCTGCGAGGTCTTCGGCACGTCGTTCGCCCCCGCCGACCGGGTGCGGGCGTTGACCGCCGTCGTGCGCGGGCTCGCCGACGAGACGGGACCGGCCGGCGTCTGGTGGCCGGCGAGCGCGCTCGCCACGCCGCCCGACGCGGAGCGCCCCGGCGTGGTCAACGTGCGCAGGCACACCGCCGCCGGCGGACTCGTGCTGGACACCCTGGGGCTCGCCCCGCTGGGCCTGCCCGACCTGCAGTGTGTGTGCGGCGCGCTGCCGCCGGAGTCCATCGACGCCTACCTCGCGGCCACCGCCTCGCGCATGATCGAGGGCCAGGCGCTGCGGGCCGGCGACACCGTGCGGGGGCTGACCCCGCACCAGCGCTGGCGGGTCGAGGCCGGGCCGGTCCTCGCGGGCCCGGACCGGCCGGTGCTCACGATCGCACCAGCGCCGCGATGAACGGCGACGGGTCGATGCTGGTCGGGCGGTCGCTGACCTGACCGTCGCCGAGCTCGATGACCCGCCACACGCCGTCGGCCCGCAGCGCCAGGTCGACCGTGACGAACGGCAGACCCAGCGCGGCGACGAGCGGCGCCACGGCGGACAGGTCGAGGTCGGCGGCCGGCAGCTCGTCCGGGGTGTCGGGGTGCGCGCCGACCAGCCGGCACGCGCCGTCCACCCACCAGGTGCGGACCTCGGCCTTCGTCAGGTCCTCGAACCGGCGGAGCACGAACCCGCCGGTGAAGTCGTCGTCGCGCAGCTCGCGGAACCGCGACGCGACCGTCCACGCGGCGCCGGCGTCGGCGAGGTCGGGGATGAACGCGGCCTCGTGCCAGTGGTGCTTCATCGACTTCGTGTAGTCGCGCAGGACCGCCGGGCCGGGCCCGAGGTCGCAGGCCGCCCGCTCGAACGCCTCCCGGTCGTCGCCGACCGTCCACGTCGTGGGTGGTGTGACAGCCGCGAGCGCCGCGTACCAGCCGGGCAGCTCGTGCGCCCGCCGATACTGCGCGGCGTCCGTGCGCAACGTGACGTCCCGGTCCTCGAGCGCCCCGGCGAACGCCGCGTACTGCTCCGCGCGCAGCATCCAGCCCCGGTAAACGGCCTTGCCGCCCTCCTCGCCGTCGTCCCTGCCGCCTTGCTTGCCGCCCTGCTTGCCGCTTTCCTTGCCGCTTTCCTTGACGCGGGCGACGCCGCGCCGCGCGCCGTCCGGGCTCGTCAACGCGTCATGGTCGACCACGGCCACGTCCAGGCCCGCGTCGCGGGCGGCATCGGCCTCCGCGGCGAAGTGCTCGTCGGGGCGACGGGGCCGCAGCGGGTCCGCCGGTACCAGCAACGTCATCGACACACGGATACCTTATTCGGATGGTTGCTCTCGAGTTCACCACCGACGCGACCCGCTTCCTCGCCGCGGCCGGTGACCACCTCGCCGCCGACCCGGTCCTGAACACGGTCGTGACGGCGAACGCCCACAAGGCCCGGACCTTGCCCGTCGGCGGCCCGCCGTTCTGGTGGCTGACGGTGCGCTCCGCCGACGGTCGTGTCGTCGGCGCGGGGATGCGGACGTCCCCGACCGCGCCGTATCCGCTGTACCTGCTGCCGATGCCCGACGAGGCCGCCGTCTCGCTGGCCCGCGCGTTGCACGACCGGGGCGAGGAGACCCTCGCGGTCAACGGTGCCCTGCCCGCCTCCGCGCTGTGCGCCGCCGAACTCGCCCGCCTCACCGGCGGCCGGTCCGAGGTCCACGTCCACACCCGTCTGCACGAGCTCCGTTCGCTGGTCCGGCCAGCCCCTTCGCCGGGCCGCCTCGCCGCGGCGACCCCGGACGACCTGGACCTGATCAGCGCCTGGGTCACGGCGTTCATGGCCGACGCCGACGAGCAGGCCGGCCGCCCGCGGGGCTCCGGCACCCACACCCCACCGGACCGCCCGGAGCTGCGGCGCCGCATCGACGCCGGCCTGCTCTGGTGCTGGCTCGACCCCTCGGGCCGCCCCGTGAGCCTCGTCGGCGCGACCCCGCCGTCGTTCGGCGTCGCCCGCATCGCCCCCGTGTACACACCCCCGGACGAGCGAGGCCACGGCTACGCCAGCAACGCCGTCGCCGGCGTCTCCCACCTCCTGCGGTCCGCCGGCCACCGCGTCTGCCTCTTCACCGACCAGGCCAACCCCACCTCCAACAAGATCTATGCCGCCCTCGGCTACCACCCCGTCGTCGACATGGCGAATTTCGCCATCCTCTAGGTGCGACGCGTGACCGGCGGCGCGATGCGGCTCGTCCACGCCGCGACCCGCGACCTCCCGCCGGCCGACGTCCTGCGCTGAACGGCCGGCGGGACGCGGCTCACGACCCGTCGACGCGGCGCCGCCACCACGCGGTGCGGGACGTCGCGGCCGGGTCCGGCAGGGTCTTGCGGAGGAACACCTCGTCCAGGGCGCTCACCATCCGCCGCAGCTCCCGGGCCGCCTGCGCCGGCAGCAGGTGCAGCGCCGCCTCCAGGACGTCGCGCTCGTCGCTGAAGTCGCAGCCCGGACAGGGGCACCTGTCGGAAGACAGCTCCGCCCAGCGCCCCGGCCGCAGAACCATCCGTTGGTAGTACCGCAGCGCATCTCCGACGCGTCCGACGTCGGGACGCTGCGTCTGCAACCTGACGATCGCCGCGTTCGCGCGGCTCGACATTCCGTCGATGGGACGGACCTTCGCGCCGGCCTCGGACCGCCGCGGTGCTCGGGCGCGGACCGCGCCGGGGGAGTTACGCGCCATGCGCCTTTCGGAGTGCTCGCATCCGCCCAGTGTGCCACGCCCACCGCGCCTGTACCTCAGGGGTGCACGGCGTCGTTATCGTCGGTGGGGTGCGGCGGATGTGGCTTCTCGGCACGATCGCGTTGACCCTGGTCGTGGGCGCGGTCGCGGTGACGGTCGCGCTCGCGCCGGCCGGGACGCGCCGCCGGGGCAGGCGCTGCAGTGGCTGCTGTTGATGGCGCACTTCGTGATCGACGCGGGCTGTGGCGGCTCAGGGACGCGTTCCCGCGCCGGTTCCTGACGGAGCGCCTGCCGTTCCTGCTGCCGCGGCGCGACCCGGACCCGGCGGCGGTCCGCTGAGCGAAGGGCCGGCGACGAGCGTCCCCGGCCCGATCGCGACCGTGCCGGTCAGCCCCCCGCCGCAACCGCCGGCGGCACCTGCCGCGGGCGCGACGAACACGACGAAGGTGACCACGAGCGCGGTGACCGTGGCCATCAGCGCGAGCAACCCGAACAGGACGATCTTCCTGCCGCGTCCCCGCACCGGCTCCACAGGCTCCGGCCCACCTGCCGTTGCCGGCTGCATGAGCTTCACCACCTCTCCAACCTCCTGCGCCGAGCGCAGACGCGCCGCATCACCGCGCTACGCGCCGCGAAACCGCGCTACGCGCCGCGAAACCGCGCTACGCGCCGCGAAACCGCGCTACGCGCCGCGAAACCGCGCTACGCGCCGAGCGTCGTGAGGTGGCCCTTGCCGGCGACGTGGACGAGGTCACCGTCGCCGGGCAGGAGCCGGTCGATCGGGGCGGGGACACGGACCCTGGCGCAGATCCGGCCTGACCGGTCGACCACGACCAGATGCCCGTCGCCGCGCGGCAGCAGCGCACCGGCGGGCGTGGCGACGCCCGCGCAGACCGCACCCCGCGGCAGGTCCGTCACCACGGTCCGCCCACCGGTGACGAGGTCGACGACGGTGACCGACGCGTCCTCCGCGAGCCACAGCGTGCCGCCGCCGAGCACCGGCGGACACCACGGCAGGTCCCGGTCATGCCGCCACAGCGCTTGTACACCGCGCTCGGGGCCGAACGCCATGACGGTGCGCCGGCCGCAGACGAAGACGACCCCGTCGCCGAACGCGTCGCCGGCATCGGGAAAGTCCACGGGCGCCGGAACAACCCAACGGTCCGCCCGATCGACGGACCGGACCAGGTACAGCGCTGGCTCGTCCCGGGCGGCGAAGAGCAGGGCGCCGGAGCCGACCGGCACCGGCCGGCTGACGTCCGCGGACGTGACAACGCCCGGGACCGGTGTGCCGTCGGAGAGCCGGATGCGGGTCATCGGCCGGTACCCACGCCAGCCGCCGACGAAAGCGAGGTCTCCGCCGACCGTCAGGTGGTGCTGGTGCGCGGGCATCCGCAGCTGCCATCGTGGCCTGCCGTCGTGTGCGTCGAGGCAGTCCAGGACGCCGGTCTGGCTCACATACAGGCAGTGGCCGCCGCCGACCGCGGCGCTGCCCCAGCGGGACTCGATCCGGTGCTCCCACAGCATTTCCCCGCTGCGGGGGTCGAGCCGGGCCAGCCGGGAGTGCCGCTCCGCCACGACGAGCACACCGCCTTCCGCGGCGACGGCGTGGGTGCCGGGTCGGGCGTGCAGCGGACGGGACCAGAGCGCCTCCACGGTCAGGCGGGGTGGCGGGTCCAGGGGGCGCCGGGGGCGGCGCGGGTCGCGGACTCGCCGGGGGCGAGGTCCAGGATGTCGACGAGGGTGGGGTCCTCGTCGACGGCGTGGTGCAGGTGGCCGAGCTTGCCGGTGGTCGGGTCGGCGTCGGACGGGCCGATCAGCTGCCAGCTGCCGTCGCCGGCGTCGTGGCTGACGTACAGGATGGGCTCGCGGCGCTCGAAGACCTCGAGGGTCTGGATGCTGTTGGTGCCCAGCAGCCAGTGCAGCATCCACGCGGCGCGGCGGTCGCGCTCCAGGACGAGGTCGGCGACCCACCAGATGAACGGCAGCGTGTCGTGGGCACGGGCCTGCGCGGCGGTCAGGTCGGGGCCGCCCTCGGGGACGCGCTCGAACGGCTCGTCGGTGAGCGCCAGCCCGTGCCCGTCGCCGTGCTGGACGACCCGGGCGTGGAACGTGCCGCCGCCCGGGTTGCCGACGCCCATACCGATCGTGAGGTGGCCGGCGTGCGGGTCGGCGCCGGTGGTCCAGCCGAACGCGTACGACGCCATCTCGCCGCGGTGGCTGACGAACTCGCCGAACGCGCGCCGGTCCATGCCGGTCGCGTCGGCGGTCGGCACCTCGACGAACGCGCCTTCCTCCACCTCGATCTCCACGACGGCCATCCTAGTGGCTCACAGGTGCTGTCGACGCGCCGGACCGTCGCGGCGGCGGGGCTACGGACGGCGGCGCAACGAGGGGTCGAGCAGCGAAGGAGGGGTGTCGAACTTCTCCTGCGGGGCGAGGTCGACGCCCGGCGCCACGATCTCGTCGATCGCGTCCAGCACGTCGGCGGGCAGGACCGTGTCGGCCGCGGCCAGCTGCGACCGCAGGTGCTCGACCGTGCGCGGGCCGATGATGGCGCTCGTGACGCCCGGATGCGCCGTGACGAAGCCGAGCGCCAGCTGGATCAGCGTCAGACCCGCCGCGTCGGCGACCTTCGACAGTCGCTCGACGGCGTCGAGGCGGGCCTGGTTGCCGGGGACGGTGAGGTCGAAGCGCTCCGGCAGGATCGAAGCACGGATCGTGGTGATCTCCTGGCCGGCCCGGACCGCGCCCGACAGCCATCCCGACGCGAGCGGGCTCCAGGCGAGCACGCCCAGCTCGTACTCCTGCGTCACCGGCAGGACGTGCGCCTCGATGCCGCGCTGCAGGATCGAGTAGCTGGGTTGTTCGGTGACGTACCGGCCGAGACCACGCTGCCGGGCGGTCCACTCGGCCTGCACGATGCGGTACGCCGGAAACGTCGAGCAGCCGAAGTAGCGGATCTTGCCGGCCCGCTGCAGGTCGGTGAGGGCGGACAGGGTCTCCTCGTCGCTGGTCGTCGGGTCCCAGCGGTGGATCTGGTACAGGTCGACGTGCGAGACGCCGAGGCGGCGCAGGCTGTTGTCGAGCTCGGTGACGAGCCAGCGGCGGGACGCGCCGCGGTGGTTGCGTTCGTCGCCCATCGGCATGACGGCCTTGGTCGCGAGCACGATGTCGTCGCGGCGGCCGGCGATCGCCTTGCCGACCATCTGTTCGGATTCGCCCTGGCCGTACATGTCGGCGGTGTCGATCATGTTGATGCCGCCTTCGAGTGCGGCGTCGACGATGGCGGTCGCGGTGGACTGCGTGGTGCGCCCGATGGCGCCGAAGTTCATCGCGCCGAGCACGAGCGTGCTGACCTGCACGCCGGTGCGGCCCAGGGTGCGGTACTGCATGACCGGTCCTCCCGTATCCTCGTTGAAACGGAACCATGTTCCGCTCACCAAACATACGGAACCATGTTCCGTTTGCCAAGTGGAGGGTGTCACAGTGCCGGAGGACGTACCGCGAAAGCGCGCCGACGCGCGCCGCAACGAGCAGACCCTGCTGGACGCGGCCGCCGCCGCCTTCGTCACGTCCGGCGTCGACGTCCCCGTCCGCGACATCGCGGCGAGGGCGGGCGTCGGCGTCGGCACGATCTACCGTCACTTCCCGACCAGGGCCGACCTCATCGTCGCCGTGTACCGCCACCAGGTCGAGGCGTGCGCCGGCGCAGGCCCGGCGCTGCTCGCCGGCAGCGCCTCACCGCACGCCGCCCTGGCCGCCTGGATCGACCTGTTCGTCGACTTCCTCGTCACCAAACACGGCCTCGCCGAGGCGATGCAGTCCGACGACGCCACGTTCGAGTCGCTGCACGCGTACTTCATCGACCGCCTGCTCCCGGTCTGCACCTCACTCGTCGCCGCGGCCGTCTCCGCCGGCGAGATCCGCGCCGACGTGGAGCCGTTCGCGCTCATGTACGGCACCGGCAACCTCTGCATCGGCGCCGGCCGCGACCCCCGCTACGACGCCCGCCGCATGGTCGCGCTCCTCATCGCCGGCCTGCGCCGTGACATCGGATGAGCCGCGCCGACCGGGTGACCGGCGCCATGGTGGGCTGCGCGGCCGGCGACGCGCTCGGCGCCCCGTTCGAGTTCGGCCCGGCCGGCGCGTTCCGCGAACGCTTCCCGGTGCCCGCTGAGGCCATCATGGAGCCCGGCGGCGGCTGGGACGCCGGCGAGGCCACCGACGACACGCAGATGGCGCTGCTCGTCGCCGACTCCCTGCTGGAGCACGACGGCTTCGACGGCGCGGACGTGTTCGTCCCGCTCCCGGGGTTCCCCGGCCGCCCTCGCACCGCGGAGGACCTGTCCCGGCTGGCCCTCGGACTGGACTGAGTGGAGCTGCTCCGCCAGGACGGCCGCGATCGGACGCCGGCCGCCGAGGGCGCGGCTCCGGTCGGTCACGGTGAGGCGCGGAAGGTGCGGCGGTAGGTGTCGGGCGGGACGCCGACCGTTCGCTGGAAGTGCCGGCGCAGGGTGGTCGCGGTGCCCATGCCCGCGGCGTTGGCGATGGTGTCGATGTTGTCGTCGGTGGTCTCGAGGAGCTCCTGGGCGCGGCGGATCCGCTGGGTCAGCAGCCACCGCAGCGGGGTGGTGCCGGTGACGGCGTGGAAGTGGCGGGCCAGGTGGCGGGAGCTCATGTTGGCCCGGGCGGCGAGGTCCTCCACGGTGAGCGGACGGTCCAGCCGCCGCATGACCCAGGGCAGCAGCGACGCCAGCGGGTGGCCGTCGCCGGCGGGCACCGGCGTGGTGACGTACTGGGCCTGGCCGCCGGCCCGGTGCGGCGGCACGACCAGGCGGCGGGCGACCACGTTGGCGACCGCGGGGCCGTGGTCGAGGCGGACCAGGTGCAGGCACAGGTCCATCGCGGCGGCCTTGCCCGCGGAGGTGAGCACGCTGCCGTTGTCGATGTAGAGCACGTCGGGGTCGACCGTGACCTTCGGATAGCGCGCGGCCAGGTCGTCCGTGTGCGCCCAGTGCGTGGTGGCGCGCAGCCCGTCGAGGATGCCGGCGGCGGCCAGCACGAACGCGCCGGTGCACAGCGAGACCACCCTGGCGCCGTGGGCATGGGCCGCGCGGACGGCACGGACCAGGTCGGCCGGTGGGTCCTCGTCGACGTCGGCGAGAGCCGGGACGATCACCGTGCGGGCCCGGGCCAGGTGGTCGAGCCCGCGGTCCGGCGTCAGCGTGAAGCGACCGACGCGCACGGGACCCGTGCCGCAGACGCTGACGTCATACCAGGGGACCCGCACGGCGTCCGGGGCGGAGCCGAACACCTCGCAGGCCAGGCCCAGCTCGAAGTGCAGCATCCCGTCGGTGACGGCGACCGCGACCGATGTCATGTCGGAAATTGTACGGGTCACGTCGTTCCAGACACTGTCGAGCGCTTCGAGGAAGGGCCAGGATTTCGGTGTGGATCACAATGTCGCTGTGTACGGTGCCTCCGGGCACACCGGCCGGTTCGTCGTCGCGGAGCTCGAGGCGCGTGGGTACACGCCGCTGCCGCTCGGCCGGAACGCGGCGAAGCTGCGAGGGGGACGGCAGGCGGCGGTCGACGACCCGGCCGCGCTCGACCGGGCGCTCGACGGCGCGGCGGCCGTCATCAACACCGCGGGGCCGTTCGCGACGACCGCCGCGCCGCTGATCGGGGCCGCGTTGCGCGCCGGCATCCCGTACGTCGACGTGGCCGCCGAGATCGAGGCGAACCGGGACACGTTCGCCCTGTTCAAGGCCGCGGACACGGCGGTGGTCCCGGCGATGGCGTTCTTCGGCGGCCTCGGCGACCTGCTCGTCACGACCGCGATGGGCGACTGGACGGCCGCCGACGAGGTGCACGTCGCCTACGGCCTGAGCAGCTGGCACCCCACCCCGGGCACCCTGGTCTCCGGCGTGGTGTCGGGGCAGCGCCGCGGTGGCCGCAGGGTCCGCTTCTCCGGCGGGCGGCTGGTGCACCACGACGACACCCCGACCGTGGTCGAGTGGCCCTTCCCGGCGCCGCTCGGCCCGCAGGACGTCATCGGCGAGTTCACCATGGCCGACGTCGTCACCGTGCCGAGCCACCTGGCGGTGCCGGAGGTGCGCACGTCCATGACGGTCCGGGCGGCCACGGACCTGTCCGCCCCGGGCGCCTCGCCCCCGGCCCCGGTCGACGCCCTCGGCCGCTCCGCGCAGACCTTCATGGTCGACGTCGTCGTCCGCTCAGGCCCGGCGCAACGCCGCATCGTCGCCACCGGCCAGGACATCTACGCCATCACCGCGCCCCTCGCCGTGGAGGCCGTCGACCGCATCCTCACCGGCCGCGTGCGCACCACCGGCGTCGCCTCGGCGGGTGCCGCCTTCGACGCCCCCGACTTCCTCCGCGCCCTGTCCCCGCACCTCACCGTCCACCACCACCCGGACCGCGCCACGACGCCCGTCTGACGCTGGCGTGCTGGGCGGGGTGCCAGCGGATCTCGGGCACGGAGAAGCACCAGGCGGTCGCCGCGACGTGCACCGACGACCGCGACGAACAGCACCCACTGCAGCGCCCGCCCGCCCGCCCGCCCGGGCGAGGCGATCGTCAGCGCGATCGTGCCGAGGGGCCACCCGCCGCGCGCCGCCGAGGACAACGGTGCCTCGCACCCCGGCCTTCCGGTCAGTTCGCCGCGCGACGCCATCACCGTCAGCGTGACCTCGTCATCGACGGGGGCGTGACGTCCCGGCGGCACCGCCGTCGACACCCGCTCCGCCCAAGAAGCCCAGGCCGCGGCCGACCACTTCTGCAACACCGTCTTCCTCGTCTACCCGCGCACCCCGGTACCGTCGTGCCGTGAGCGCCGTCGTGCGGTTCTGCGAGCTGCTGTCATCCCCTTGGCCCGTCCGCCGGCTCCGGATGATGCCGCTGTCCGGCGCCGCGGTCAGGTTCTTGACGCTGGAGGCGACCGACCCGCAGGCATGGCGGGACGGGCCATGGCCGCACTCGCCGTGGTCGCTGAAGGACGCCGTCCTGCAGACCTTCACCGCCCTCGGCGCGCCGCCCCGGTCCGCCGCGGCCCTGCGGGAGCTGATCGTCGGCGCGGTCGGCCGGCCGCAACGGTGCAAGGACCACCGCTACTGGGAACTGGCCCGCACGCTGGACAACGCGTCCCTGCGCGCCAGGCTCGCCGCCGACGGGCAGGAGCGAGCGCGGTTCGTGCTGTGGCTGCTGGAGCATCCCGAGCACCGGGCCGGCAGCCGCGGCTGGTGGCAGTGGCTGCGCACCGAGGGGCGTCCGCTGCCGGAGCACCTGGCCCGGCTGGACATCGCCGCCATCCGCCGCCCGGCCGATGCCGCTGCCGCGTTGACCGGCGTCCCGGTTCCGGATGTCGCGCGTATCCTGGAGTCGATCGAGTTCGGCCCGGCGATCCAGATCGCTGCGCGGCTCGCCCCGGCGGACGCCGTCGGCGCACTGGCCATGATGGACCCCCGCCGCGCCGTGCAGACCCTGCACCGCGTGCCCCGGCCCGCCGCGACGACGATTCTGCGTCACCTCCCGCCCGGCACCGCTCTGGCCGCGATGCTCACCCGGGACGGTCAGGCCCGGGCATCGGCCCGGCAAGTGTGACGATCGCCGCTGTCACCCGGGCAGCGTAGCCGCAATCATGGGAGGTGTGATGCGCCTCGAAGTCGACGGACAGGTGTTCAGCGTGGCCGGGCGGCCCGAGCGTCCCGGGCAGTACGACTACACCTGGGTCTCGGGACGGAATCCTGGATACGGGTTCAGCTCGGCCAGGTCCGATGCCGCGCCGCCGACAACGGCTGAGCACGTGGCGGCCATCCGCGGTTTCCTCGCCCAGATCGACCCGGAGACCGGCTACATCGGCTGATGCTGCGGCACGTTCGGCTGTGCTCCGGTGCGGGAGCGGCGGCGGTGCAGGCCGTAGCTTGCCATGAGCAGCGCCGTGCCGATCGCGTCCAGGAGCCAGTAGATGTCGGCCAGCAGCCGGCCGTCGTCTCCGGTGCTCGCCGTCATCAGGGTCCACCACCCGTTGAACGCCCAGGCGGCGAGGATCACGGCGCCGCCGAGCATGGTGAGGGAGCCCGCGTTGCGGCGGTGCACGACGTACGCCGCCGTGAGCGGTGGTGGGGCTGGCCCTACCCAGGGGCCGCCCGTGCGCCCCACCTCAGGTCAGCGGGCTCGCCGGATCGATCGCGGCCGGTGGCGTCAATAGCGTTCGTGGCATGGAATCCAGGGACAACGTGAAGGGCATCGCGGCGCGGTTCGCGGTGTGGAGCGCCCGCCATCGCGCGCTCGCCATCATCGGATGGCTCGTGTTCGTCGTCGGCGTGACCGTGCTCAGCGGGCAGGCCGGCATGATCGAGGCGGGCAGCAAAGACTTCGGCAACGGCGAGTCCGGCCGCGCCGACCGGGTCGTCGAGCAGGCCGGCTTCCCCGTCCAGGGCGCCGGCGAGATGATCATCATCACTGCCGAAAAAGGCCCGGCACCCGAGGTAATCCGGGAGGTGACCGAGGCCGTGCAGGCGACCGGCGCCACCGAGCCGGTCGCGGCGCCGCTCACGTCCGAGGACGGGAAGTCGGTGCTGCTGACGTTCACCGTCCGCGGGGACCCGGAGACCGCGAAGGACCGCATCCAGCCGGTCCTCGACGCCGTCGCGGGCGTGCAGCGGGCCCATCCGGAGCTGTACATCGCCGAGGCCGGCGACGCCAGCGGGGACAAGCTCATCGGCGACGAGCTCGACGAGCGGCTCAACCGGCTGTCGATGCTGTCGATCCCCGTCACCCTCGGGATCCTGCTCGTCGCGTTCGGGGCGATCGTCGCCGCGCTGCTGCCGGTCGGGCTCGCCGTCACGGCCGTCGTCGGGGCGGTCGGGCTGCTCGCGTACGCCAGCCACCTCGCGCCGGCCGTCGACACCACGATGCACGTCATGCTCCTGGTCGGGCTCGCCGTCGGGGTCGACTACTGCCTGTTCTACATCCGCCGGGAGCGCGACGAGCGGCGCGCCGGCGTCGACCCGCACCGGGCGCTCGTCATCGCCGCGCAGACGTCGGGCCGGTCGATCTGGGTGTCCGGGCTGACGGTCATCGTCGCCATGGCGGGGATGTTCCTGACCCGCGACACCACGTTCGTCAGCTTCGCCGTCGGCACGATCCTCGTCGTCGCCACGGCCGTCCTCGGCTCGCTGACCGTCCTGCCGGCGCTGCTGTCCGCGCTGGGGGACCGGGTCGACCTCGGCCGGATTCCCGGCCTGTACCGCAAACGCTCCGGCAACCGCGTCTGGGGCGCGTTCCTGCGGCTGGTCCTGAAGCGCCCCCTCATCTCGGCCGTCCTCGCCGTCATCGCGCTCGGCGCCCTCGCCGCGCCGGCGCTCGACCTGCGCACCAAGGGCGAGGGCGTGGAGGACCTGTCCCCGAGCGCGCCGATCACGCAGGCGTTCCTGGCGATCCAGGCGGCGTTCCCCGGCGGCACCGGCCCCGCCCGGGTCGTCGTCAAGGCGCCCGCCGTCACCGGCACCGAGTGGGACGCGGCGGTCGCGGAGTTCAAGCGGCAGGCCCTCGCCACGGGCCGGCTGCACGAGCCGGTGACCGTCGAGGTCAACCCGGCGGGCACGGTCGCCGTCGTCAGCGTCGGCCTGTCCGGCACCGGCAGCGACCGCGCCTCCGAGGAGGCCCTCGCGGCGCTGCGCGGCACCGTCATCCCCGCCACCCTCGCCGGATACCCGGACGCATGGGTAGGCGTCACCGGCGACACGGCGGGCTCGGAGGACTTCAACGACCAGCTCGCCGGCTCCATGCCGCTGGTCTTCGGGTTCGTGCTGGGCCTGGCGTTCCTGCTGCTGCTCGTGTCCTTCCGGTCGGTCGTCGTCGCGGCCACCGGCGTGGTGCTCAACCTGCTGTCGGTGGCCGCGGCCTACGGGATGCTGGTGTTCGTCTTCCAGTACGGGCACTTCGAGTCGCTGCTGGACTTCCGCGCCGCGGACGGCATCACCAACTGGATGCCGCTGTTCCTGTTCGTGATCCTGTTCGGCCTGTCGATGGACTACCACGTGTTCGTGGTCAGCCGGATCCGTGAGGGCCACGACCGCGGGCTGCCGACCCGGCAGGCGGTCACCGAGGGCATCACCGCCACCGCGGGCGTCATCACCAGCGCCGCGGCGGTCATGGTGGCGGTGTTCGCGCTGTTCGCGACGCTGCCCCTGGTGTCGACGAAGGAGCTCGGCGTCGGCCTGGCCGCGGCCGTCCTGCTGGACGCGACGATCGTCCGGGCGGTCCTGCTCCCGGCCACGATGGCCCTGCTCGGCGAGCGCAACTGGTGGCTGCCGCGCTGGCTCGGCTGGCTGCCCGAGGTCTCCCACGACGTACCGGCGCAGACCCCGCAGACACGGGACCTCGTCACCAGCGTGAGGTCATAGGATCTTCCGCATGCTCCGTGCCCTGCGGCACCCGACCCGCCTGTTGCCGACGGCGTTCCTGGCCGTGCTCGCCGTCGGCACCGGCCTGCTCATGCTCCCCGCGGCCCGCGCCGCCGGGGAGCCCGCGCCGTTCCTGGTGGCGCTGTTCACGGCCGCGTCGTCCGTGTTCATCACCGGCATGAGCACGGTGGACGTCGCGACCTACTGGTCACCGGCCGGCCAGGGCATCATCCTCGGCCTCATCCAGGTCGGCGGCTTCGGCATCATGACCTTCGCGACGGTCCTGGGCCTGATGGTGTCCCGCCGGCTGGCGCTGCGCACCCGGCTTGTCGCCCAGGCCGAGACCCGCTCGCTCAACCTCGGCGAGGTGCGGGCGCTGCTGCTGCGGGTCCTCGCCATGATGGTCGGCTTCGAGCTGGTCGCCGCCGCCGTGCTGACCGTCCGGTTCCGCACCACCTACGACGGCACCTTCGGCACCGCGCTCTGGCACGGCGTCTTCCACGCGGTCAGCGCGTTCAACAACGCCGGGACGACGCTGTACACCGACAGCTTCATCGGCTTCGTCGGGGACCCGTGGATCTGCGGCACCGTCGCGGTCGCCGTCGTCCTGGGCGGCCTGGGCTTCCCGGTCATGCTGGAGCTCTACCGCGAATGGCGCAAGCCGCGCCACTGGTCGATCCACACCCGGCTCACCGTCTGGGGCTCGGTGATCCTGCTGCTCATCGGCATGATCGCCGTCACCGCCTTCGAGTGGTCCAACGCTGCCACCCTCGGGCCGCTCAACTGGTGGCAGACGATCGTCGGCGGCGCGTTCTCCGGCGTCAGCCCCCGCACCGCCGGGTTCAACAGCATGGACTACGCCGAGGTCCGCCCCGAGACCCTGGCGTTCACCAACGTGCTGATGTTCATCGGCGGCGGTAGCGCCGGCACCTCCGGCGGCATCAAGGTCACCACGTTCTTCCTCCTCGCGTTCGTCATCTGGGCCGAGGTCCGCGGCGAGGACGACGTCAACGTCGGCGCCCGCCGGGTGCCCGCCCAGACCGTCCGCCAGGCGGTCACCGTCGCCCTGCTCGGCGTCGGCACGGTCGCCGCCGGGACGCTGGTCCTGCTGCTCGTCACCGAGCTGCCGTTCGACCGGGTCCTGTTCGAGGCGACCGCCGCGTTCTCCACCACCGGCCTGTCCACCGGCATCACCGCGTCCCTGCCGGCGGCCGGGCAGCTGACGCTCGTCGCACTGATGTTCATCGGCAGGGTCGGTACCATCACGGTGGCCTCCGCGATCGCCCTGCGACACCGGAAGCTGCGCTACCGCCTGCCCGAGGAGCGGCCGATCATCGGGTGACGCCTTTGGAGGCTCGATGAGCGACAGTGACAGGTCCGGCGGCGTAGTGGTCATCGGCCTCGGCCGCTTCGGCGGGCAGGTCGCCGAGTCGCTCACCGAGCTCGGTCACGAGGTCCTCGGCATCGACGAGAACGCCGAGATCGTGCAGAAGCTCGCCGACGTCCTCACCCACGTCGTACATGCCGACTCCACCGACGAGGAGGCCCTGCGCCAGATCGGCGTCGCCGAGTTCAACCGCGCCGTCGTCGGCATCGGCACCGACATCGAGGCGAGCGTCCTGACCGTCCTGGCCCTCACCGAGCTCGGCGTCGAGGAGATCTGGGCCAAGGCCATCTCCGCCAAGCACGGCCGCATCCTGGAGCGGGTCGGCGCCCGGCACGTCGTCTACCCCGAGGCCGACATGGGGGAGCGCGTCGCCCACCTCGTCACCGGCCAGCTGCTGGACTTCATCGAGCTCGACGACGGCTACGCGATCGCGAAGGTCTGCCCGCCGGAGGAGACCATCGGGCAGACCCTGACCCAGCTGGGCCTGCGCAGCAAGCACGGCATCACGGTCGTCGCCGTCAAGCGCGCCGGCCGCGAGGCCGAGACCGCCCTGCCCGACACCGTCATCGAGCACGGCGACACCCTGATCGTCTCCGGCCCGACGAAGAAGGTCGAGCGGATCGGCGACCGCGGCGGCTTCCCCCGCTGACAGGCGAAGGACCCGGGACGACGAGTCCCGGGTCCTTCGGTTCCGAAGGGGTCAGATGAGCCAGCGGTTGCGCTGGACGAAGGGCAGCTTCGCCCACAGGCGGCCGAGGCCCCAGGTGTGCCCGGCGTACGCGGCGGCCAGCACCACCAGCACGAGCGCGTAGATCAGGTGGTAGTCGGCGAACGGGTTGGTCGAGCCGGTCGCGCCGACCGGCCATTCGGCCAGCCACATCATCGCCATGATGAGCGCGCCGGACGCGGCGGCGATCCGCATGCCGACCCCGGCGAGCAGGGCCACACCGACGCCGAGCATGCCGAGCATGAACAGCCAGTTCGCCCACCAGGTGCCGGCCATCGCGTGGAACGCCGACTGCAGCGGGCCCACGTCGACCGAGCTGAGGAAGCCCTTCGTGGGCGAGCCGCCGTTGATCCAGGCCTTGGCCGACGGGGTCGAGTAGCCCAGGCCGAACGTCTTGTCCAGGAACGCCCACAGGAACACGAACCCGGTGCCGATCCGCAGCACCGCGAGGGACTTCGCCGCGGCCTTGGTGAGCATGCTGCCCGGCGCCTCGACGCGCTCGAGCTGGCTGACAGGGGTGTGGTGGACGGATGCGGCGCTCATTTCGGGCCTCCAGTCGGTTTCCTTGACAACCTCAGTGTCGTCGTCGCGGCGTCGGTACGACCGTGCCGAAGCGCCCGACCCGCAGGGCCGGAAGTCCCCTCAACTCGGCATCGCGCCCGCCGATAGTGGTGACCGGGGGTGGTCTCGTGGATCCGGAGACGTCGCTGTCCGAGGACGACGTGCGGGGCATCGTGTGGCAGGTGTGGACGGCGTACCTGCACTGCACGCCCGACGTGCAGGCCGCCCCGGAGCCGCTGGCGGACACCGCGGACGTGACCGCGAGCATCGGCGTCGCCGGCGCGTGGAACGGCCTCGCCGTGCTGCGCTGCGGCCTGCCCGCCGCGGGGGTGATCGCGGGGGCGATGCTCGACGTCGACCCGGTCAGCGCCAACGCCGACGACTGCGCCGACGCGCTCGGTGAGCTGGTCAACATCCTCGCCGGGAACGTGAAGAGCCTGCTGCCCCAGCCGAGCCACCTGTCGCTGCCGCAGGTCGTCGTCGGCCGGGCCAAGGTCGTCTGGCCGGGCACCACGGCGCTGCACACGCTGCAGGTGACCCTGAACGACGAGCCGACCGTCCTCACCATCCTCAGCGGCGAACCCAAGCCGCACATGTGACCCGGGTCACTTCCACTGCGTCGGTACAGATGGAAACATCGGTTCGCACAGTGGAACGAGGAGGGTCGGATGCACGTCGTCGTCAGTCAGGCCTGGACCCGCGACGCGGAGGGCCACGCGGACGCGTACGTCGCCCTGTCCTCGCGCTTCGCCGAATACTTCGCCGCCCACCCCGGCTTCCGCGGCCGGTGGCTGGTCCGCGACGTCGAGGACCCGACGCACTTCACGCACATCCGCCTGTTCGACACGGCCGAGTCGTACGCCGAGGCGACCCGGACCCCGGGCTACGTCGAGCACACCGAGGCCATGTACGAGCACCTGCGTCCGTACGACACCTATCCCCGCACGATCGGTGAGGTCGTCATCGAGGACCGGCCGAGGTGACGGCGTGACCGTCTTCGTCCTTGTCCACGGCGCCTTCCGTGGCGCGTGGTCGTGGTCGCGGGTCCGGCGCCGCCTCGCCGCCGCCGGCCATGAGGTGTACACGCCGTCGCTGACCGGGATGGGCGACCGCCGGCACCTCACCGGCGAGCCGCCCTCGCTGGACACCTGGGCCCTCGACATCGCGAGCCTGCTGTTCGACGAGGACCTGCGCGACGTGGTCCTCGCCGGGCACAGCCAGGGCGGCATCGCGATCGCCGCCGCCGCGCGCCGGTGTGCGGACCGGCTGGCCCGCCTGGTCTTCGTCGACGCGCCCGAGCCGCTGCCCGGCGAGTGCGCCGCCGGGCTCCTCGGCCCGGTGCCGGACCTGCCCCGCGACCTGTGGCTGCCGCCCACGCCCCTCGCCGATCCGTCGCTGGACCCCGCGACGCTCGCGTGGGCGAACGCCCGGCTGTGCCCGACCCCGCTCGCGCCTTCCCTCGATCCGATGCCTCCCCAGACCGAGGCTTCGGCGGCGGTACCGCGGCAGTACATCTTCTGCACCGGCACGCCGCCCGGGTATCCCGCATCGGTCACCCTCGACCGGCTCCGTGCCGGCGGCGTGCCGTTGCATCTGATCGAAAGCGGTCACGACGCCCCGCTGGGGCACCCCGCGGACCTGGCCGCCCTGCTTCAGGGCGCGTCGTAGACGCCGGTGTTCCTCGCCGCGGTACACCTGCTGGGCGGCACCAGCGACAATGCGGTGTGTGCACGAACTGATGCGATCGCTTGGCCGTCGGATCGAGGCCAGTCAGCAGAGTCCGGACCCGCTGAGCCTTCTCGGGGACGACGCGATGCGGGAGGCCGCCGACCTCTGGGCGGCGCAATGGCGCGAGGATGCGGGTGTCAAGAACCTTCCGATCGCCCACACGATCGCCTGGCTGCACTGGAGCCGTTTCAAGGCGTTGCCCGTGGGTGAGGACGAGGCAGACCTGGATCTGGCGCTCATGGTGTTCGCCTGGGTGGTCGAGGTTGCACCGCAGTTCGTCAACGGCGAGGTGCGCGATGCCCTTACCCCGGGTGGCCGGGACGCCCGCCTGGCGCTCAAGACGTTGCACGTCGTGGAGTACCGCGATGAGCCTGACCTCCTGGACCGGGCGATCGACCTGGGCCGTCGCTCGCTGGCGCCCGTCGGCCTGCCGCCGGCGAACGTGGCCCGGCGCTCGACCAACCTGGGCAACGCGTTGATGATGCGGTATGAGCGTCGCGCGGATCCGGCGGACCTGACGGCGGGCGTCGAGGCGCATCGGAACGCGGCAGATGCCGCGCATCCCGCCGATGAGGTGTGGCCCCTTGCCCAGTCCAACCTGGGCAACGCGTTGTTGCTGCAGGCCCAGTTCACCGGTGATCGGGAGCAGCTCGACGAGGCCGTCGAGGCCACCCGGGCGGCGTGGGCGACGACTCCGCATCATCACCCCGATCTTGTTTGGCGCTGCCTGAATCTCGGCAACAGTCTCCGGACGCGATTCGAGCGGACAGCCGCATTGGCCGACCTTGATGAAATGGTCAGGGTGCTTCGTGAGGCCGTGGCCCTCGCGCCGGACGGCCATGTCGATCGGCCGATGTTCTTCAGCGGTCTCACCGCCGCGTTGGGCCTTCGCTTCGCACATCATGGCGAACTGGAGGATCTGGACGCCGCGGTCGATGCGGCCCGTGCTGCGGTCGACGCTTGCCCGCTCGGTCGTGCCGACCGGCACCGGTACCTGACGAGCCTCTCCGTCATGCTGGAGCGGCGCTATCGGCGGCAGCGGCAGGCGGAGGACATCGACGAGGCGGTCGCCGTGGCGGAGGCCGCGGTTGCGCAGGGATCCCACCACGTGTCGGGGTCGGCGGCCCGTATGTCCAATCTCGGTGGGGCGCTCTCGGTCCGCGCCGGTGCGACCGGGACGATCGAGGACGCCGATGCGGCCGTTGTGGCGTGCCGGGAGGCGGTGCGGCTCGGATCGGCCCGGCAAGGGCACCTGAACCTCTCCGATGCGCTCCACCAGCGTTTCGAGCTCGCCGGAGACCTGTCCGATCTCACCGAGGCGGCGGCAACGATCCGGGCGGCGCTCGCGGATGCGGACACGGGCGACCCCGGCACGGCGTCGCTGTGGCTGGGCCTGGGACTGGTGCTGTTCAGCCGATTCCAGCGCACCGGAGAGGAGGGCGACGTCGGTGCGGCCCTGCACGCCTTGCGCACGGCGGCGTCGGGGCGCAGCCCGGGACATGCGATGGCGATGCGCGCGGGCGCCGCCTGGGGCCTGGTGGCCGCGACCGTCGGCGCCTGGTCGTCGGCGGCCGAAGGCTACGGTGTCGCCGTCGGGAAGTTGACCGAGGCTGCCTGGCCCGGTCTGCGCCGCGACAGCCAGGAGCAGGCGCTGAGGGACTGGTCCGGTCTGAGCGCCGATGCCACCGCCGCCATGATCGCCGCTGGGAGCCTCGGCGCCGCCGTCGAAACAGCCGAGCAGGGGCGCGGCGTCCTGTGGGCGCAGCTGTTGCAGACCCGCACGACCCTGGGCGACCTGCGCGCCGCCGCACCCGCACTTGCCGCCCGGCTCGACGGGCAGCGCCGGGCATTGGCGGCGGCCTACACCGTCGACTGACCGAAGCAACGGCGCACGACCGCATCGCGCAGCGGGCTCGACGGCTCCACGGTCGGCGGGCGGTCGAGCCCGCCGTCGCCGCGCAGTCCGCGCCGTCTAAAGGTCGACAGGAGATCAGGTAACACTCTTTACAAAAGAAGAAAGTGGGAAAGGGGTCAGCCGCCGCACGACGAGCCGCCCCCGGATGAGGAGCCTCCGCCGCACGAGGAGCCGTCGCCGTATGCGGAGCCGCAGGTGTACGACGACGAGGAACCGGTGCCGAGCGGGGCCGATGCTCCGGCGTGGCCACCGCCGCGGCGCAGGGCACGCGAGGACGGCCGCCGGTCGGTGCTCGGCCCGGGCGGTTCCTGCAGCCCGGCGGCATAGGCCGGATCCCCCGCGCGTATCGCGGTGTCGCCGTGCAGCGCCACGGACATGGCCGCGCCCGCCGGGCCGTAGGTGGCCCAGGACGGGCAGAGGTGCGGCGCGAGGTGCTGGTGCTCCCGCCGCGCACCCGACCAGACCCCGAACGTGTCCCGCACCCGGGGCGCCTCCAGGTTCACGACCAGGAGCATGGCCGAGCCGTACACGATCATCGAGAAGATCAGCAGACCGATCGGCCGGTCGTTGATCAGCCCTGCCACCGCCCGGACCGCGCCGAGGACGAGCAGCGCGCCCAGTGGCACGCCGGCGACGATCGAGAGCCTGAGGTCGAGCCCGCGGTCGGCGTGCAGCCCGCGCCGGCGAAGGTCGGCCTCGATCGCTTCCAGGGCCGGCCTGACCGTCGTGTCCCGATGCAGGCCGCTGGCCTGCCTCGGCGTCCGGACGGCCTCGAACAGGGCCCGCTCCAGCGGCGTGGCCTCGGCGGGCAGCGCCTCGCCGCCGCCGAACGCGGCGCTGCGCGTCACCACGCCGGCGGCCGCCTCGACCGCACCCCGGGCGCGCAGTGCGGCGAGGCCGGTGCTGATGACGCCCGCCCGATCGGCCCTCAGCGCCGCGAGATGCTCGGCGGTGAGGCCTTCGGTGTGCGGCCGGCGCAGCGCCCGCGTGCGCCACCACCGCCACAGCAGCGCGACGCCGACGGCGAGCACGCCCGCCGCGTGGAACAGCCAGAGAAAGACCGGTCCTGAGATTCCCCAGGTCGCACCAGCAGCCATGATCGCCCACCCCCGTGACCGACGTCAGGTCCCCATTGTGGGCATCGACCGGCGTCGTACGACAGGGGAGCGGGCGGACCCTGAGCACATCTTGCCGAAGGCGGAAATCAGGTAACAGTATTTACAAAGAGGGAAGTTTTGTTTACAAATAACGACATGGACGACTGTCCATGTTTCCGTGGAAGGTGGTTCGCCCATGCTCAGAAGAAGACTGCTCGCGCTCGTGGCCGCGGCGGGCATGACGATCGCGGCCGCCGCGGCCGTGGTCCTGCCCGCGACCGCGGCCAACGCGGCCGCATGTGCGTCCGCCTACGTCTCCAGCCAGGTGTACACCGGTGGGCAGCAGGCGTCGTACAACGGCCACAACTGGACCGCCAAGTGGTGGACGCAGTACGAGACGCCCAGCACCGGCGGGTCCGGCGTGTGGGCGGACGACGGCAGCTGCGGCGGCGGCACCGGCGGTGGTGGCGGCGGCTCGTGCAGCTACCCGAACTGGGTGGCCGGGCAGTACTACGCGGTCGGCGCGATCGTGCGCTATACCAACGGCCTGTACTACCAGGCGACGCACGAGAACCCCGGCTACGACCCGACGATCAGCACCTGGTTCTGGTCGCCGTACAGCTGCGGCGGGGGCGGCACGGGCGGCGGCGGGGGCGGCGGGTTCGTCGTCAGCGAGGCGCAGTTCAACCAGATGTTCCCGGGCAGGAACGGGTTCTACACCTACGCCGGGCTCACCGACGCGATCAAGAAGTACCCGGCGTTCGCCACGAGCGGCAGCGACACCGTCAAGAAGCAGGAGGCCGCGGCGTTCCTGGCGAACGTCAGCCACGAGACCGGCGGCCTGGTCTACATCGACGAGATCAACACCGCGAACTGGCCGCACTACTGCGACTACAGCCAGCCCTACGGGTGCCCCGCCGGGCAGTCCGCGTACCACGGCCGCGGCCCGATCCAGCTCAGCTGGAACTTCAACTACAAGGCGGCCGGTGACGCCCTCGGCGTCGACCTGCTCAACAACCCGAACCTGGTCGCCACGAACTCGTCGATCTCGTGGCAGACGGGCCTCTGGTACTGGATGACCGGCACCGGCAACGCCGGCACCACGTCGCACAACGCCATGGTGAACGGCCAGGGCTTCGGCACCACGATCCGCGCGATCAACAGCATCGAGTGCAACGGCGGCAACGCCGGTCAGGTGCAGAGCCGCGTGAACCTGTACAACCAGTTCGTCGGCATTCTGGGCGTCCCCGCCGGCGGAAACCTGTACTGCTGACACCAGACCGCGGGTGCACCTCGCCGAGGGGTGCGCCCGCGGTGTGTCACAGGGTGTCACCGTAGCCGCACCCCGGGTTTGACATTCTTGCCGGATGTTGCACGAGTTCGAGCTCCGCGGTGCCGCGTCCCCGGTGCGGGCCGCGGCGCCCGACGTCGAGGTCGACCCCATCACCGCAGACGGCGGGGTGCTGCTGGTGGCGGGTGCGTCGACCGACGGCCTGCGCCGCGTCGCGCTGATCGTCTGAATGCGCCACGCGGCTGGCACAACTGGATTACATTGATGGTTGTTGTTTGTGTACCGCACTCGGCGCCCCGCCGGGTAACGCGGCGTGGCGGGAAACCGCTCCTTTGCTGCGAGAGCAGATGATCAGGGGGTGTGGGCGTGGACCTGCTCGGCGTGTGGCTGGGGTCGGGCGTGCGGTCACGCCTGCGCAGGGATCGGATCGCCGTCGTGCCCGGCGCGGAGCAGGACCGGATCCTCGCCCGGCTCCGTCAGTTCGAGGCGGACCTCGGCGCCGGCCCCGCCGTGGGGTTCGACGGCGCCTTCGGCATGGTGACCGAGCTGGCCGCGGTCGCCGCGGAGATCCGCGCCGCGGCGGACCCGGCCGCGCGTGCCCTCGCCCCACGGGCCGGGACCGGGCTGCGCCACGCGCTCAAGGACCTGTGCGACCTGGGGCTCGCCGTCGACCCGGGGGTGCCGGATCTCGGCGCCGCGGTCCACCAGGTCGCCGCGGCCGTGCCGCTGACGGTGCACGTGACCGTCGACGTCGTGCCGGGGACGCCGGTGGTGGCGGCGACCGCGTACGCCGTGGTCTGTGAGGCGCTCGGCAACGTCGTCGGCCACGCGGGCGCTCGCAGGGCCGTCGTCGCGGTGCGCGGGCACGGCCCGACCGTGCAGATCTCCGTCGACGACGACGGCATCGGCGGTGCGCGGCCCGTCATCGGCGGCGGGATCGTGCTGCTCGCCGCCCGCGCCGCCACGCTCGGCGGCCTCCTGCACCTCGACAGCCCGCCCGGCAGCGGCACCCACCTCAGCGTCGAGCTGCCGTCGAACGCGTAGGGCAGCCCGGAAGCGCGCGCGGCAACCTCCCCTCACCGCGAGGCGACCGGCTCGCGCGGGGCGGTCAGGCGGCGGGGGTGACGGTGACCGGGATGCCGTTGAGGACGCTGTTGCCCGACAGCGGGTCGATGGCGCGGTCGTCGGTGAGGATGTTGCTGTTGACGCCCGGGCGCGAGGCGGCGACCGAGGCGCGGGTGCCCGGCGCGCCGTGACCCCAGCCGTGCGGCAGGCTCACCACGCCCGGCATCACCGTGTCGGTGATCTCGACGGCGACGGTGAGCGTGCCGACACGGGAGGCGACCGTGGCCGCAGCGCCGTCGGTGAGGTCGAGGGCCGCCGCGTCGTGCGGGTGGACCTGCAGCGTGCACCGGTCGCGACCCTTCATCAGCGCCGGTACGTTGTGCATCCAGCTGTTGTTGGACCGCAGGTGCCGCCGGCCGACGAGCACGAGCCCGTCGCCGGGCCGGTCCAGGGTGTTCCGCAGCCGGGCGACGTCCGCCGCGACCGGCGCGGGGCACAGCTCGACCTGGCCGCTGGGCGTGCGCAGTACCTCAGGAATCCGCGGCTGCAGCGGGCCGAGGTCCACGCCGTGCGGCCGGTCGAGGAGCCCGCGCAGCGTCAGCCCTGCCGGGTCGGTGCCGAAGCCGTCGCCGTACGCGCCGAGCCGCAGCCGCACGTCGAGGATGCGCTCCATGGGTCCGTCGCCGTCGACGAGGGCCCGCAGGTCCGCGACGTCGCGGCCGGCCACCGGCGACTCCGGGTCGTCGACCGCGCGCTGCAGCAGCGACGTGAGCAGGCGCTCGTGGAGGTCCGCGCCGCCGCCGGCGAGCCGCGCGAGGATGTCGCACTCGTCCATGCCGCCCGGGTCCTTGGGCAGGACCGGCGGGGAGTACGCCGCCATGTTGCGCACGACGAGGGTCAGGAACGCGAAGTCGTAGTGCCCCACCCGCGCGGGGTCGGCCGGCGGCAGGATCACGTCGGCGTGCCGGGTGGTCTCGTTGAGGTAAGGGTCGACGCTCACCATGAACTCGAGCCCGGCCAGGGCCTCGTCGAGCTGCCCGCTGTTCGGCGTGGACAGCACCGGGTTGCCGGCGACCGTGATCAGGGCCCTGACCTGCCCCTCGCCGGGCGTGGTGATCTCGTCGGCGAGGGTCGCGACCGGCAGCTCGCCCTTGACCTCCGGCAGCCCGCGGACCCGGCTGGTCCACCGCCCGACCTTGAACCCCTTGCCGCCCGGCGCCGACGCCGGACGCGCGTGCGGGGCGAGGGGGAACATGACGCCGCCGGGCCGGTCGAGGTTGCCGGTGAGCACGTTGGCGACGTCGACCAGCCAGCTGGTCAGCGTGCCGAACTCGACCGCGCAGGTGCCGATCCGGCCGTACACGGCGGCGGACGGCGCGGCGGCGAGGTCCCTGGCGAGCCGGCGGATGTCGGCGGCCGGCACCCCGCACGCGGCGGCGACGGCCTCGGGCGCGAAGTCCTTGGCGAGGACCTCGACCCGCTCGACGCCGTCGACGTGCCCGTCGAGGCGGCCCAGCGCGACGAGCCCCTCGTCGAAGAGCGTGTGGACGAGCCCGAACAGCAGCAGCGCGTCGCCGCCGGGCCGGATGAACACGTGCTCGTCGGCGACGGCCGCGGTGCGGGTCCGCCGCGGGTCGACGACGACGATCCGCCCGCCGCGGGCCTGGACGGCGGCGAGCCGCCCGGGGAAGTCCGGCGCCGAGCACAGGCTGCCGTTGGACTCGAGGGGGTTCGCGCCGAGGAGGACGAGCAGGTCGGTGCGGTCGATGTCGGGCACCGCGATGGCGTCGGGGTTGCCGTAGAGATAGCCGCACGCGACGTGTTTCGGCATCTGGTCGACGGTACTGGCGGAGTACACGTTCCGGGTGCCGACGGCCTTGACGAGGGGGCCGCCGTACAGCGGCCCCGCCATCGTGTGGACGTTGGGGTTGCCGAGGTACACGGCGACGGCGTCCCGGCCGTGCAGCCCGGCGACCCGTCGCAGCCCGGTCTCGACCGCGGCGAACGCCTCGTCCCAGCCGACCTCGTGGTGCTCGCCGCCGGCGCCGCGCAGCAGCGGCCGGCGCAGGCGGTCCGGGTCGTGGACCACCTGGGCGAACGTCGCGCCCTTCGGGCAGACGAACCCGGCGCTGAGCACGTGGTCCCGGTCGCCGCGGGCCGCCACGATCCGGTCGTCGGCGACGGTGAGCTCCAGGCCGCAGACCGCCTCGCACAGCGGGCAGGTCCGGAAGGCCGTACGGGTGCCGTTCATCGCGCCTCACCGCCGTTGGTCGCCGAAGCCGTCGCGGTCAGCCTGACCCGTGAGACACGGTCCCGGCAAGCGCTACGGGAACCGCGGCATCGCCGGGTCGAGCGCGGCGATCCGCACGGTGCCCCGAGCGGCGTGGTACGCGACGAAGTCCTCGTCGATCCCGCGCCGCTCGCCCGGCCACAGCAACCTCATCGTCGCGGCCGTCCTTCCTCCTCGGTCCTGATGGGGACACGGGGCGACCCACGACAACGGTCCCCTGCGACTCAGGTGACGGGCACGCTCCGCCTGCGGAAGCCGGCCAGGCCCGCGACGACCAGCAGGACCGTGAGTGCGGTGAGGGTCAGCAGCGGAGCCGCCGTGACCGGGCCGCCGGGCACGTGCGGGATGTGGGTGAAGGGGGACACGTCCAGCAGCGGCTGGCTCAGCCGCAGCACGGCGCCGATCTGGCCGAGGACCACGCACACCGACAGCGCCGCCCAGCCGATCGCGGCCGCACGGCCGGGCATCAGCCCGAACATGGCGACGGTGAGCGCGGCGAGGACCCAGATCGCGGGTAGCTGCACCAGCGCGCCGGCCATCACGCGGGGGACCTCGCGGCCGACCTCGCGGCCGACCTCGCCGGTGCTCGCACCGTAGAACAGCCCGGCGGTGAGGCCGGTGACGAGCATGACGGCGGTCGGGCCGAGGAACGCGAAGACCAGGTGGCTGGCGGCCCACCGCAGCCGGCTCACGCCGGTGGCCAGGAGCGCCTCGCTGCGCAGCGCGGCCTCCTCGGTGCGCATCCGCAGCGCGGCGGAGATGCCGTAGGCGGCGACGGCGATCGCGCCGAAGCCGAGCGTCCCGGCCAGGAAGACGTCCGAGGCGCCGGACGCGCCGCCGATGCGCTCCAGGATCTCCTTGAGCTGCTCGTTGTCGGCGAGCAGGTCGGCGGAGGCCTTGGCGACCCCGCCGAACAGCAGGCCACCGACGATGCCGAGGCCGCAAAGCCAGCCGTACAGGGAGCCGCGGTGCAGCCGCCACGCCAGTGCGAGGGGGCCGGACAGGCTCGCCGCGGCGGACGCGGGGCCGAGGCTCGGCGGCAGCAGTCCGGCGCCGACGTCGCGGCGGGCGGACAGGCGCAGCGAGAGCAGGGCGAAGGCGGCGGTGGCGACGGCGATGAGGCCGAACACCCACCAGTGGTCGCCGGCATACGCGTGGACCTGGTAGATCCAGCCGAGCGGCGAGACCCACGACAGCCACGACAGCCCGCCGGCCACGTCGCCGGCGCCGCGCACGCCGAACGACGCGCCGAGGATCGCGATGCCGATGCCCCTGGCCGCGCCGGCGCCCTCGCTGAGCTGGGCGGTGATCGCGCCGATCGCGCCGAACAGGATGCCGGCGGACGCCCACGCGATGCCCATGGCGGCGGCACCGGAGGCGGGCGTGTCCTGGCTGATCATGCCGAGCGCGACGAGCGCGCCGACGATCAGGCTGGCGCCGGTCATGGTGACGAGGGCCGCGGCGACGGGCGCGTGCCGGCCGACGACGCCCGCGCCGATCAGCTCGCGGCGCCCGGCCTCCTCCTCGGCCCGGGTGTGCCGGATGACGAACAGCACGCCGATCAGCGCGAGGATCACGATGCCGGTCGCGGAGCGCCAGAAGATCAGCGCGCCGAGGCTCGGGTCGCTGGGCTTGGTGCCGTAGAAGAGCAGCAGCAGGGGGCTGCCGCCGAGGTCGTCGATGTAGCCCTGCCGCTCGGCGTCGGTCTTGAACAGCTGCGCGGTGCCGGACGCGAGGGACAGCGGCAGGATGCCGAGGAGCAGCATCCAGATCGGCAGCAGCACCCGGTCGCGGCGGACGATCAGCCGGGCGAGGGCTCCGGTGCCGGTGAAGGCGCTCATTTGGACGGCTCCGTCTCGTAGTGCCGCAGGAACAGCTCTTCGAGGGTGGGCGGCTGGCTGACCAGGCTGCGCACGCCGTGCGACGTGAGCTGCCGCAGGACGGTGTCGAGCTGCGCGGAGTCGACCTGCAGCCGCACCGTGTGGTCGTGCACCTGCAGGTCGTGCACGCCGGCGAGGTCGGCGAGGCCGTTGGGCGAGCTGCTCAGCTCGGCGGAGATCGAGGTGCGGGTGAGGTGGCGCAGCTGGGTCAGCGTGCCGGTCTCCACCGTGCGGCCCAGGCGGATGATGCTGACCCGGTCGCAGAGCGCCTCGACCTCCGACAGGATGTGGCTGGACAGCAGGACGGTGCGCCCGCGCTGCTCGGTCTCCTCCGCGATGACCTGCCGGAAGACCTCCTCCATCAGGGGGTCGAGGCCGGAGGTCGGCTCGTCGAGCAGCAGCAGCTCCACGTCGGAGGCGAGGGCGGCGATGAGGCCGACCTTCTGCCGGTTGCCCTTGGAGTAGGCGCGGCCCTTCTTGCGCGGGTCGAGGTCGAAGCGCTGGAGGAGCTCGTCGCGCCGGGCGCGGTTGACACCGCCGCGCAGCCGGCCCAACAGGTCGATGACCTCCCCGCCGGAGAGGCTGGGCCACAGGGTGACGTCGCCCGGCACGTACGCCAGCCGCCGGTGCAGCTCGACGGCGTCGCGCCACGGGTCGCCGCCCAGGAGCCGCACGGTGCCGCCGTCGGCGCGCTGCAGGCCGAGCAGGATCCGGATGGTCGTGGTCTTGCCCGCCCCGTTGGGACCGAGGAACCCGTGGACTTCGCCCTGCGTGACGGTCAGGTCGAGACCGTCCAGCGCGGTGGTCTGGCCGAACCGCTTGATCAGCCCGGTGACCTCAATGGAATTTTCCATGCTTCAGACGCTACACTTGTTTCACACAAGTGTGAAAGTTCGTGGAGGACAATTGACGGATGGAATCCCACATGCGAGATGAGGCGGCGTTGCGCGCGTTCGTCGAAGACATGGCGAGGCTGCTCGGCGACTGGGGCTTCCCGCGCATGGCCGGCCGGGTCGTCTTCACGCTCATGGCCGCCGACGAGCGGTCGCTGAGCGCCGGCGACCTCGCCGACCGCCTGGGCGTCAGCGCCGCGGCGATCTCCGGCGCGGTGCGCTACCTGTCGCACATCTCGATGGTGGTCCGCGAGCACGTCCCCGGCGACCGGCGCGACCGTTACCGGCTCGTCGACGACTCCTGGTATGAGGTGACCGTCGCGAAGATGACCCTGCTGAAGACCCTCGCCGACGCCGCCGGGGAGGGCGCGGCCGCGGCGGGCGGCGCAGGCACCACCGCCGGCGCCCGGCTCGCCGGGATGCGCGACTTCTACAACTGGGTCCAGGACCGCATGCCCACCCTGCTCGACCAGTGGGCCGAGGAGAAGGCGGCGGCCAAGGCCGAGTCGCCGGGCTGACCCACGGCCCCGGGTGGAAAAGCCGGAAGCCGGCGGGACGCATCCCACCGGCTTCCGGGTCCACTGTGGTCCTACTTCAAGGACTTCATCCAGTCCCGCAACTCGCGGGCCTGGCGGTCGAGTTCGCCACGCGCCGGGCCGGCGGCGGGCGAGCCGGCCAGCGCGATGATCTTGTTGAGCGACGTGACCGCGGCGTTGTGGTCCTGCCGCAGGTAGGCGGCCTGGGCATCGTCGAGAAGCGCGGTGGCCGCCGCGGCGGTCTCCGGGTCCAGCGTGCCGGCCGCGGTGCCGGTGGTGATCAGCGTGCGGGTCTGCCGGAAGGTCGAGCAGTTCGCCTCGGTCCGGCCGGCCGTCCAGTCGATGCCGGCCAGCAGGATCCTGGTGAAGTCCTCGCGGTAGTACTGCGCGCGATCGTGGCCGAGGATGAGCGAGAACGCGCGGCCGCCGTCATAGTTCTGGCACCAGGCGATCGGGTGGTCGCCGCCCATGAGCGCCATCGGCACGTTCGCGGCGTTGCCGCTGTTGAGGCTCCGGCGGTAGGACGACTCGTCGAGGCTCAGCAGCGTGTGCACCTCGGCCCGCGGGTTGTGGTCGAAGTTGTACAGCTCGTCGATGGTGAGCCAGGTCTTCGGCAGGTGCGCGGTGGCCGGGTTCGTGGGGTCCTCGGTGTTGACCCGCACGTTGATGCAGCTGCCGCAGGTGCCCTCGCCGTTCTGGCCGCCCGGGTGGTTGGTGAACCAGGCCCCGACCAGGTCGCGGTACCACGGCACGTTGTGGATCGCGTCGGACGCGCCGTGCAGCCCGACGAATCCGCCGCCGGCCTGGATGTATCCCTGGAACGCGGCCAGTTCGGCGGCGTTGAGCGCGTCGGACGCCGGTGCGCTGTTGGGGTTGGTCCCGTCCACCGGGGAGCCGAAGATGATCGTCTTGTACTTCGCCAGGTCGGCGGCGGAGGTGAACGGCGTGCTCGACAGCGACGCCGGGGCCAGCCTCGGGTCCCAGATGTCGACGTCGAAACCGTGCTGCTGGCCCCACTGCTGGACGAGCAGGGCGGTGTCCGCGATGTGGTCGTGCCGGAAGCCCTTGGTGGCCGAGAAGTACAGCACCCGGTAGGTGGCGCCGGGGAAGTTCGTCGAGGCCGCGAGCGGGATCGCCGGTGCGATCGGGTTGGGCCCGGCGGCCGGCGTGACGATCATGCCGGTCAGCGGATCGGCGGGGAGCTTCCCTGCCGCCTCGTCCTGCAGGTAGCGGGCGTCGCCGACGAGCGTGTCCCGGACCGTGCCGGAGATCGATCCGCCCTGCGCGGCGGCGACGAACTGGTTGAGGGCCCGCTTCGCCTGGTTGGTGTTGCCCTGCTCCGCGAGGCCCGCCGCCTCCGTCAGCTTGGCGCGCAGGCCGGCCCCGAGGTCCGCGCCGATCGCGCCGCTGGTGACGAAGCCGCCGATGAGGGTGTCGAGGTCGGCGAACGACGTGGTCACCACGAACGTCTGGTCGAACCGCGCCGCGTTGCCGGCGGCGTCGGAGGCCACCACGCTGATCGTGTGCGCCCCGGTGGCGAGGGTGGAGGTGGCGACGGGCAGCGGGGTCGTCTCGGTCTGGTCGATCCACATGCGGTGGATGAAGACGCCGCCGGAGCCGGGCGCGGGATCGGTCCGGGTCGGGATCAGCGTCGCGGTGTGGCCGACGCGCCCGTCGACGATGCCGGGCCAGCTGACCACCGGGGCGACGGTGTCGATCCGGACCGTGATGGTGCGGACGGCCTCGGCCGAGCCGTCGCCGCCGACCGCGCGGTAGCCGACCGCGGTGGTGCCCTGCTGGGTGATCTGCACCGAGCCGGTCAACGTCGAGGGGAGCGGGCCGGTCGCGGACACCGCGGTCTGGAACGGTGCCGTGGCGCCGAGCCGGTACTCCAGGCGCTGGACACCGTTGGCCGCGTCGGTCGCGGCCAGGTTCAGCGTGACCGGGCCCCGGTAGTAGTTGTTGGTCCCGGTGGGCGGTGCCGGGGTGAGCGTGGCCGGCGTGCTCGTCGGCGCGGCCCACGCCGGGACGGCGATGACGAGCGACCCGACGGACAGTGCCGCCACCGGCACGGCGGCGGCCAGGCCGCGTAACAGGTGCCGGCGGGAGTCTCTGCGGGCTCGGCTGGACGGATGTGACGCCAGGGCGCTGGTGCTCGGCGGTTGGCTGGGCATGGTGCTCCTTCCGGTTCAGGAACAGGAACAGGAACGGGACGGGGCTCGGACGGTGTCCGGTGCGGCCGGAAGGGTCCCGTCCCCTCCGGCCGCACCGGCCAACCACTCCCGCTTCGCCGTCTCCGGCTGTGGAGCGCACCCACAGCCGGACCCTCTGGACAGCGTTGCCGGAGAGCTCTCCCTGCCGCCGCGTGCGACGTCGGCTCTTGCGCATGCGTCGATGGCAACGGCGGTCCCAGCGGCGCGTCCTCGCGGACGGCCGTGGGATCAGCGCTGCTCGGCGGTCACGATGGCTCGTTCACATGATCGAAACGGTGCCGTCCCGTGGTCGACACAGTAGAAGCCTTCCGCTCGGAATGTCCAGAGCTTCGATGTCATATGAATCAAACTTTCATTCAACTCAGCAAAAGTGAGCTCACGGTCAATTGTGAAACTCTTTCAAGCCGCATCATCTGCGCTGGTGCATACCGATCCATCGTGAAATGCCAGGTGGCTTTTCGCCAGGTCTCGCAACATCTTCGACGCAGTTCGGTGCGACCTGTAACGCGATTCGCTCGTCATCCGCCCCTTCGAACAGGAGCATCCTCATCACCGCCGAGAGGACTCAGGGGGCCGTGTCGACGAGCAGTGAACTTTCGTTAGCAATATTAAAAGTTGGACCTGATCAAACCGAACTTTTGCTCGATCGACCCTTTCTTTTGATGGAACCGAGTTATACGGTGTCGGCTACAGGTTGACCGAGCCAGTCGCTCGCCCCGCTGAGCGGGATCCCGGCGAGCACTGACGCGCAGCTCGGTCATGCCTTTGCGGTTCGTACTCACCCCAAGTACGCCTCCCTCCGGGCGTGCCGCACCACCACACCCCGTAACACGACCGGACGTCGTCCGCTCGCGGCGCAGTGCCGCGGCTTTCGACGGTCCGTTCGTCTCGCACCCCTGCGGAGGAGGTCCCATGATCAGAGCTCAAGGCCGTCGCGTATCCGCGTACGGCAGCCTGCTCGCGCTCGTCGCAACCGTGTTGGTCGGGACGGCGTCGGCGTCCGCCCCGGCGGTCGCCGCGCCCCCACCGGCCAGTAATGGCATCCAGTACAAGGTTCTGGCGTTCACCAAGGCGGTCGGCACGAAACACGCGTCGACCTCGGCCGGCGTCAACGCGCTCAAGGAGCTCGGCAAGCAGCTCCGGTTCACCGTCATCGAGACCGACGACGCCAGGAAGTTCGACGAGGCCCACCTCAAGCAGTACCGGGTGGTCGTCTTCCTCAACACGTACGGCGACGTGCTCGACGCGACACAGCAGGCCGCGTTCGAGTCGTACTACCGCGACGGCGGCGGCTTCGTCGGCATCCACTCGGCGATCGAGACCGAGACGGACTGGCCGTTCCTCACCGACGTCCTCGGCACCAGGGCGGCAAGTTCGTCGAGCGTCTCCAAGGCCACGATCAAGGTGGCGGACCGCGTGCACCCGGCGTCGGGGAACCTGCCCGAGCGCTGGGAACGCACGGATCAGTGGTACAACTTCACGTCCAACGTGCGGGGCTTCTCGCACGTGCTGGCGACCGTCGACGAGAACACGTACAGCGGCGGCACGATGGGGCCCGACCACCCGATCACCTGGTGCAAGGACTACCAGGGCGGCCGCTCGTTCTACACCGGGCTCGGCGACACGCCGGCGAGCTTCGCCACGGCGGACCTGCGGGCCCACCTCGGCGGCGCGATCCAGTGGGCGGCCGGTCAGACCGACGGCGACTGCGGTGCGACCGTGCTGGCCAACTACCAGATGGACTACGTCGCCGCGCCGCCGAACGTCAGCGAGCCGATCGGCTTCGACGTGCTGCCCGACGGCCGCGTCGTGCAGACCGACCGCCGCGGTGGCGTCCGCCTGCACGACCCGGCGAAGAACACCACCCACCTGCTGGCGCAGATCCCCGTGTACATGGCCAGCGAGGACGGCATGTACGGCCCGGCGATCGACAACGACTTCGCCAACAATCACTGGGTCTACGTGTACTACTCACCGCTGACCCAGGAAGCGCCGTACCCGCAGACGACGCCGACCGCGAACGCGCCGACCACCGGCGCGGACCCGAGCGTCTGGGATCCGTGGAAGGGCTACTTCCAGCTGTCCCGGTTCAAGTTCGTCGACGGGCCGACCCCGACCCTCGACGTGACGTCCGAGCAGAAGATCATGAAGGTGCCGGTCGACCGCGGGGCCTGCTGCCACGTGGCCGGCGACATCACCTTCGACAAGGACAACAACCTGTGGATGGTGACCGGCGACGACACCCCGGCGGGTGGCGGCAACTCCGGTGGCTTCGCGCCGTTCAACGACATGCTCACCACGACCGGGCAGTACAACGCACCGTTCGTCGACGCCCGGCGCTCGGCGCTGAACACCAACGACCTGCGCGGCAAGGTCCTGCGCATCAAGGTCCAGGGTGACGGCTCGTACACGATCCCGAGCGGCAACCTGTTCACCGGCAACGAGGAGGGCGGCGGCAAGACCCGGCCCGAGATCTACGCCATGGGCTTCCGCAACCCGTTCCGCATCACCGTGGACAAGGACGGCGTCGCCTACGTCACCGACTACTCGCCCGACTCGTCGACGCCGCAGGTGAACCGCGGTCCCGCGGGCACCGGCCGGATGGAGATCGTGCGGAAGCCGGCCAACTACGGCTGGCCGCTGTGCTACTCGCCGACCCTGCCGTACTACCAGTGGAACTTCAACACCTCGACGCCGCTGGACACCCCGGCGAAGGCGTTCGAGTGCAACAACCCGGACCGTGGCCCGGCCAACACCTCGCGGTGGAACACCGGCCTGACCTACGCGCCGGCGATCGCGCAGCCGGACATGTGGTATTCGTTCCAGGACAACAACGCGGCCAACCCGCTCGGCACGCCCTGCGCGGCGTACTACATGCTGAGCCCGGCCGGCAAGTGCCCGCAGCTCTTCCCGGAGCTCGGCACCGGCGGCGTCGGGCCGCACGGCGCGGCCAAGTACGACTACGACGCGAACAACCCCAACCCGACGAAGTTCCCGGCGTACTACGACCAGTCCATCTTCTTCGGCGAGTTCACCCGCGACTACCTGCGGGAGATCCGTCTGGACTCGTCCGGCGGGATCTTCAAGATCAACGATCTGCTCAGCTGTGGCGCGGGACCGACCACGCCCGCCCGGCCGTTCCTGTGCGACAACCCCATGGACATGATGTGGGGCAAGGACGGCAACTTCTACCTGCTGACCTACGGTGACGGCTTCTTCAACATCAACCCCGACGCCGCACTGGTGAAGTTCAGCTACGTCAAGGGCACCCGGGCACCGGTCGCGAAGCTGTCGGCCACCCCGACCGACGGCGTCGGGCCGCTGACCGTCGCGTTCTCCAGCGAGGGCTCGATGGACCCGGACCCGAGCGACTCCATCAAGTTCGCCTGGGACTTCGACGGCAACGGCACGACCGACTCGGTCGACCCGAACCCGACGTTCACGTACACCACCAACGGGGTGTACACGGCCAGGCTGACCGTCACGGACTCCAGCGGCAAGACCGCCTCGGCCAACACGACGATCACCGTCGGCAACACCTCACCGACGGTCAAGGTCAACGTGCCGATCGAGGGCGGCCTGTTCGCCTTCGGTGACTCGATCCCGTTCAACGTCACGGTCACCGACCCGCAGGACGGGGCGATCGACTGCTCCCGGGTCGAGGTGACGTTCGTGCTCGGGCACGACAGCCACGGCCACGCGGAGACGACGGTCAACGGCTGTTCCGGGACGCTGCCCACGTCCGAGGAGGACGTCTCGCACGGCGGCAACGTGTTCGGCGTGATCAGTGCGTCGTACACGGACAAGGGAGGTCCCGGCGGCATCCCGGCGCTGACCACGGTCGAGCAGACGACGATCCGGCAGAAGAAGCAGGAGCTCGAGTTCGCCGTCGACCAGTTCGGCACCAACACGGCGGCGACCGCCGACACCGGCGGCGGGCTGCAACGCGGCAGCCTCGGCAGCGGTGACTGGATCGCCCTCAACGGCACGATCGACCTCAAGACCATCAACTCGCTGACGTTCCGCACGTCGGGTGGCAGCGGCGCGGCCGGAACCGGATCCGTCGAGGTCCGCCTGGACGCGGTCGACGGGCCGGTCCTGACCACGGTCACGATCGCGCCCACCGCGAACGCGACCACGTACGCCAGCCAGACCTTCCCGATCACTGACCCCGGCGGGGCACACCGGATCTACCTGGTGTTCCGTCCCGTCGCGGGTGGGCCGACGAACAACTTCTTCAACCTCAACTGGGTGGAGTTCGGCGGTCAGGGCGTCGGCGCGCCCTAGCACCATCCACCGGGGCGGGGTGCGACACCCCGCAGTGCTGGCACCCCGCCCCGGTCTGAAACACACGCACTACCAGTAGAAGGAGCAACACATGTCCGGAAAGATCAACCGCCGCCGGTTATTGGCCGGTGCCGGTCTCACGGCGGCCGCCGCGTTCACCCCGCTCGGCCCGGCCTCCGTCTTCTCCGCCACGGCGGCGAGCGCGGCCAACGGCCGGCTCATCCCCGGCGGCAAGCTCGGCACCATCACGTACAGCCAGCGTGACGTGCCGACCCGGATCGGCATCGCCGCGAGCGCCGCGCTGGGTGTGGCGCCGACGATGGGCTACCTGGGCGGCCGTAACTTCCCCAAGGACCCGACCGACCTCGGGCCGCTGGTGCCGCTGCCCGGCGGCTGGGTGGAGCTGTTCGAGTTCCTCGCCAAGGCCGGGTTCAAGCAGATCGAGTTCGCCGGTTACGGCCAGAACGCCGCGAACCCGGGCGGCGCCGCGCCGAACCCGGCACCGGGCGGCGTCACCACCCCGGAGGCGCGGGCGGCCTACCTGGCGTACGCCCAGACCCTGCGCGGTTTCCTCGACGCCTACGGCCTGGAGGCGATCGGCAACCACGGGTTCGTCCCGAACACCTGGAACGGCCCGGGCAGCGCCGGCGGCGCGATGACCACCCAGGACTACAACCGGCTGCAGACCGAGCTTGAGTTCGCGGCGATCCTCGGCATGCCGTTCATGGGCACCGGCAGCGACCCGACGAGCGCCAACAACCGCAACATCGAGCCGTGGACCCTCGCGGGCGAGAAGTGGTCGGCGCTCAACGAGATCAGCGTGGGGCAGTGGGGCATCCAGATGTACACCCACAACCACTCGCCGGCGTACAACTTCCTCCAGGACGGGCCGCTGGTCACCGTCACCCAGAACCGGATCACCGGCGAGCCGATCGCGCCGACCCAGGTCCGCGGCGAGTCGGGCAAGCGGCTCATGCAGCACTACCTCGATGTCACCAACCCCGACCTCGTCGTCATCGAGATGGACGTCTACTGGGCCCACGTCGCGCAGCACCAGCACCGCTGGCGCTACGACTGGGAGGGCAACCGCGTCCAGGACATCTTCGACCCGACCGCCCAGGTCGCCAAGCAGACCAAGCGGTACCCGCTGTTCCACGCCAAGGACGGCGACGCCACCGGCCAGGCCCCCGGCGTGGGTGACGGCTACTCGTGGATCCCGTTCGGCGACCCCCGCAGTGACATCAACTACGAGGGGTTCTACCGCAACATCGGCGCCAAGGGGTTCCACAACTCGAACTACGAGCAGGACAACGCCCCCGGCGGTAACGGCGACCCCGGCCAGTCACTGCGATTCGCCAGGATCAGCGCCGCCGGCATGACGAACCTGCGCGGCTGACCCGTCCGACCAGAGGTCCTTGGAGGCCGTCCCCGCCAGCCCCGGGGACGGCCTTCGGCCGTGTGCCCGCAGCCGTGCGCGGCGGACGGCCGAAGGTCACCACCCGGGAGGCCAGCGGCCGGTCCTTCCCGAACAGGACCTTCGTCCCTGCCGGTCGTGCGGATCCGCGAGGACCGTGGTGGATGACGGATCACCCGGGACACGAGGGGAGCGCGCCATGGTGGCGATCCATTCCACCGGCCGTGGCGCCGCGACACCGGCCGACGCCGCCGGCCGGTCACTGACGCAGGCGACGTTCGCCGCGCTCAACGCGCCGTCCGTCGGGGAAACGCAGCCGTGGCGATGGCGCGTCGACCGGGACCGGATCGGGCTGTTCGCGGACTGGGACCGGCAACTGGCCGACGTCGACCCGGACGGGCGGCTGCTGCTGATCAGCTGCGGGGCGGCCCTGCACCACGCCCGGGTGGCGCTCGCCGCCGAGGGCGTCGGTGTCGAGGTGCGGCGCTTCCCCGATCCCGGTGACCCGGCCCTGCTGACCGAGTTGCGCTGCACCGGTCCGATCGAGCGCCTGCCGGAGGCCGGGGCGCTGCACCGCGCGATCGCCGTCCGGCGCAGCGATCGGCGACCCTTCACCACCCAGCCGCCGAGCGACCGGCAGCTCGCACCGCTCATGGCGGCGGCCGAGCAGGCCGGCGCCGGTTCGTACACGCTCACCGGGAGCGACGTTCTGGGCAGTTCACCGGCCGGTGCCGCCTATGTCGTCATCACCACGCCGGGCGCCGCCGCCGGAGACTGGGTGACGGCGGGCGAAGCGGTGTCGGCGGTGCTGCTGAGCGCCACCACGGCCGGGCTCGCCTCGTCGCCGGTCGACGACGTGACAGCGCTGACGCAGGGCGTGCACCGTGCCCCGCACGCTGCCGCGGCGGTCCGCGTCGGCGTCGCCGGAAGAGTCGGCGCCCCATGGCGGCCGGAGCCCGAGGAGTCACCGTGACCTCGACCGTGGCCTCGACCGTGGCCTGGGATCAGGACTTCACCGACCGGCGGCCGGTCGCGGACGTCGTCGTCGGGGCGGGCCCGGGCTGACGGTGCCGTGGCGCGTCGTCACAAGGGGACGTGCCACGTGACGGTGGTGCCGGGTGCGGCTGGCTCGACCGTGCAGTCGCCGCGCAGATCGACCGCCCTGGCGCGCATGTTCGCCAGCCCGTGACCCGCCGAGCCGGGGTCGGCCGGGATGCCGCGGCCGTCGTCGGCGACGGTCAGCGTCAGCCTGGCGTGCGAGACCGCGACGGTGATCTGCACCGAACGGGCGTCGGCGTGCCTGGCGACGTTGCTCAGCGACTCGCGCAGCACGGCCAGCAGGGCGGTGCGCTGCGCGTCCGGCACGGCCGTGTCGATGGGTCCGTCGATGCGCAGCGCGGGCCGGTAGCCGAGCGCCTCGCGGGCCTCGTCGGCGAGGTCGCGGATCTCGGTGCGGAAGCTGTGCGGTGCGGGGCCGCGCAGCTCGAAGATGGCGCCGCGGATGTCACGGATGGTGGTGTCGAGGTCGTCGACCACCCGGTCGATGCGCTGCCGCACGTCGGCCTGCCCGGACAGCCTGGTGGCACCCTGCAGCTGCATGCCGGCCGCGAACAGCCGTTGGATGACGACGTCGTGCAGGTCGCGGGCGATGCGCTCCCGGTCGCCGACGACGGCGAGCATCTCCCGCTCGTCCTGCGCGCGGGCCCGTTCCAGGGCCAGCGCGGCCTGCCCGGCGAACGTCTCCACCATCGCCAGCTCGAGGCCCTCGGCGATCGGCACGCTGTCCTTGCGGTAGGCGACGACGAGGACGCCGAGCGCGACGCCGCCGACGGCGAGCGGCACGAGCAACGCGGTGCCGGTCGACAGCAGCACTGGCCAGCTCGCGGCCGCCCCGAGGTCGGTGACGACGGACAGCTGCTGGCGGTCGAGCACCTCGGTGAACTCGCTGCCGGACACGGGGATCGACCAGCCGGCGGCGTCCGGCCCGCCGACGGAGACCTCGACCGTGAGCCGCTCCGCGGTGTTATCGGCGAGCAGGACCATCGTCAGGTCCGCGCCGGCGACGTCCAGCGCGCGGGTGGCGACGAGTTCGAGTGCCTCGGTCCTGCGCACCTCACCCAGCAGGACCGACGTGATCTCCGCGGCCGCCATCAGCCAGCGCTGCCGACGCTCCGCCTGCGCGTAGAGGCGGGCGTTGTCGATCGCGGCGCCGGCGGCGACGGAGAGCGCCGCGACGAGGTCCTCGTCGTCCTGTGTGAACTGCTCACCGCCGCGCTTCTCCGCCAGGTACAGGTTGCCGAACACCTGATCGCGGATCCGGACCGGCACACCGAGGAAGCTGTGCATCGGCGGGTGGTTGGGCGGGAAGCCGTACGCGCGGGGGTGCTGCGTGATGTCATCGAGGCGGATCGGCCGCGGCTGCTCGATCAGCAGGCCCAGGACGCCGTGCCCGCGGGGCAGGTCCCCGATCTCGGCACGCTCCCGCTCGGTCACACCGTGGTTGATGAACTCGACCAGCATCCGGTCCGGCCCGATCACGCCGAGCGCGCCGTACCGGGCGTCCGCGAGCTGGCAGGCGGCCCGCACGATCCGGTCGAGGGTGCTGTGCAGGTCGAGGTCGGAGCCGATCCCGACGACAGCGTCGAGCAGTGCGCGGAGCCGCTCACGGCTGGTCATGACCTCACCGACGCGGGTCAGCAGCTCCTGCAGCAGCGAGTCGAGGTCCACCCGGGACAGCGACGGCAGCGGCAGCGACGGCTGCCAGTCGGCTTGATCGTCGGTCACAACTGGATCGTATTCGGGGTCAGGACTTGTCCAGCAGCCGGGAGGCGAGGACGGCCGCCTGGGTGCGGCGCTCGAGGCCGAGCTTCGCCAAGCAGGCTCGAGACGGAGTTCTTGACCGTCTTCTCGGCCAGGAACATCCGCTCGGCGATCTCGCGGTTGGTGAGGCCCTCCGCGATGTGCCGGAGGATCTTCAGCTCCTGATCGGTGAGGCCCTTGAGCTCGTCGGGCTGCTCGGGACCCTTGCGGATGCGGTCGAGGACGCGGGCGGAGGCCACGCCGGTGCAGGACCCCTGGATCCGGACCGCACGACGGCTTCGTGCGACACGCCGTTGCGGAACCCGGCCGGGAGATCGCCGCAGGCGGAGGGGCGTGGTCTGCGCTCAGGCCCAGATCGGGACCTTCTGCCCTGGCCGTCGCGGCAGGACCCGGGCAATGGTGGAAGAGGACAATGGACCTGGCCGAGGAGGTCGCGATGACCGCCGTGAACATGTGGTCCGAGGCCACCTTTGTGGCAGCGGTCGGTGACGCCGTCTGGGCACCGTCGATCCACAACAGTCAGCCGTGGAGGTTCCGGCGCACGAGCGACGGTATCGATGTGCTGGTCGACCGCCGTCGCGGCCTGCCGGTGTGCGACCCGGACGGACGCGCGGCGCGCGTCTCGTGCGGCGCCGCCGCCTACAACCTGCGGCTGGCGCTCGCCGTTGCCGGAGCGCCGGCGGCATGGACCGCCGGAACGGGTGATGCGCTGGTCCATCTCGTGCCGGGCAGTCGCCGACCGGCCACGCCGCTGGAACGTAGCCTGCATCGGCAGATCCTGCGCCGCCACACCAACAGGAGCCCGTTCGCGGACGTCCGTGTCGAGCCGGGCATCATGGTGCAGCTGGCAGAGGCAGCCGGCGACGAGGGTGGCTGGCTGCACCTCGTCGACGGCGTGCCGGCCCTGGAGACGGTGGCGCTGCTCACCCGGAAGGCCGACGCGCAACTGCGTGCCGATCCCGCCTACGTCGCTGAACTGCGCCAGTGGACCCTGGTCGCCGACGATGACGTTCAGGGCATCGGGCGGCACGCCTGCGGCGCGGCGCCGCATGACGCCGAACTGATGACCCGCCGTGACTTCGGGGGACCCGCACAGGAGGTCACCCGTGATCCCACACCCCACCCGGTGATCGCCGTCCTCGGTTTCCACGGCGAATATCGCGTGCACGACGTACAGTCCGGCATGGTGCTGCAGCGCGTGCTGCTGCGCGCCGCCGATCTCGGTCTGGCTTCGGCGATGTATTCGCAGCCCGTCGAAGTGCCCGCGGTCCGTGAGCAGCTGCGGCTGGCCCTGCATCGTGCCTACGCCCCGCAGCTCGTCCTGCGGTTCGGATACGCGCCGACGACGTGTTACACGAACCGGCGTCCGGTCGAGGACGTCATCGACTGATGGGTGCCAATGTCAAGTGCGCGGTGATGCTCGCCCATCACCGGCCCGGCCTGCCGGATCACAGCGCCTGCCAGGGAGTGCGAGCCGTGCGGCAACGTCTGTGTCACCGTCGCGAGGGGCACGCCGTGGAGCGGAACGGGCAGTGGCCATGAGACCCGCCGTCGTCATCGGCATCGGCAACCCGTTCCGGCACGACGAGGGTGTCGGGCCCGCGGTCGTGCGTGAACTGCGCGAGCAGGGGTGCCCCGGCGTGACCCTCGCGGAGAGCGACGGCGAGACCGCGGCGCTGATCGCGATGTGGGACCGGCGGCGACTCGCCATCGTGGTCGACGCCATCCACGCCGACCCGGCCCGGCCCGGCCGGATCCACCGCCTCGTCGTGCCCGACCCGCGCGCCGGGCACCGGGCGGGCAGCACCAACGGCGCCGGCCTCGGTGCGGCGGTGGCGCTGAGCCGGCAGCTCGGCCGATCGCCCGAATGGATGGTGGTCTACGGTGTCGAGGCCGCCGACACGAGCTTCGGCGTCGGCCTGAGCGATCCCGTGCGCGCCGCGCTGCCCGGCCTCGTCGCGGCGGTACGCCGCGAACTGCAGGCCGATGTCGATGTCACAGACGTGACGTGAGGTGCATCGCGCTGCCGGGCCGGCTTCCCGCCGTCGACGGGCGGGTCCGCGGCGTCGTCCCGGCCACCTCGGTCATTGCGGTGACTCGCTGAGCCTGAGCACCTCGGTGAGACCGGTGATGTGCAGGCGCTGGTGCAGCGTCTCGCTGATCCCGTCCAGGACGAGGTGGCAGCCGATCTGACGACAACGTTTGTCGGCCGAGACCAGCGCGCCGAGGCCGGCGGAGTCGACGAAGGTGACCTGCCCCAGATCGACGCGCAGGTGTGGCGGATGGGCGGTCAACACGGCGGCGACCGTGTCACGCAGCTGCGCCGCGGTGTTCTGGTCGAGCTCGCCCCACAGGGTGATCACAACCTGTGCGTCGGAGCCGGTGCGGACCTCGACCGATAACGCCACGGCTCACCTCGGATCTCATGTGCGAAAGCCGACAATATCGGCTGCCGTGACAACCGCAACCGTTGCGGTACCGCAACCGTGTGTGGCCGCAGCGGGTCATGGAGTCGCCCCGGGCCGCTGAGGCGGGGGACAAGCGGGTGACGCCGTCACGAACCATGCCCCGCCCGCCCGTCCCGGGATCAGACTGCGCACAGCGGTGGTGCTGCTGCTGGACCGGGTCGAGAGCCCGGCGCGGCAGCGCGCGGCCACGCCGGCCCGGGCGGCTCTGGACGATGCCGGTCTGCCACACGGCGGCTGACCGGGTTCACACTTTGAGGAGGACCGATGCATGCGAAGGACATCATGAGCACCCCGGCCCACACGGTGCATGCCGACGCACCCGTCGGGGACGCGGTGGTGCTGCTGGAACGGCATTCGTTCACGGCGGTGCCGGTCGTCGGTGACGACGACACCCTGATCGGGATGATCAGCGAACGTGATGTGTTACGTCAGATGGCCGCAGGCGGGATGCCGCGGCGCGTCCGTGATGTGATGTCCAGCCTGCCGGTGACGGCCTGGCCGGACGCCGACCTCGCCGACGTCGCCGCTGTCATGGTGCAGCGTGACGCCCACACCGTGCCGGTCGTCGCCGAGGATCACGTCATCGGCGTGGTCAGCCGCAGCGACGTCCTGCGGACCCTGCTGCCGACCGACGACGCCGCACAGCGGGAGGCGCAACGCCGCCTCGACGCCTACGCCGGCGGTCAGCGGCGTTGGCCGGTCGCCGTGCATGACGGGAGCGCCACCGTCGACGGCCGCTTCGATGACGACACGGAAAAGGCGGTCGCCGAGGCACTTGTGCGGACCACACCCGGGATCGCCACCGTCGGCGTCACGGCCAGGGCCGCTTGAGCTCACAGCTCCCGCCCGGTCGGTCCGCCCGCTGATCGTTCCGGCGGCTCCGGCAGGCGGCCCGCAGACACGTCGAGCCCTGGTGCGGTGCCTGAGGTGCAGTGCTTCAGGTTGCAGTGCTTCAGGTCTCAGTGTTTCGGGGGAGCGGCCGAAGCCCAGGCGATCGCGTCATCCAGGTCGTCGTAGCCGAAGTGCCGCAGCTCGGCCCGGACGAAGTGGTTGGCCAGATGCGGTGCGACGTCTGCCACGGCACTGTCTGCGGCCACCGCGACCCGGCCGATCCTGCGGTGGTGGTCGCGGACGAACCGGACGTGTCTCAGCATGCTGCCGAGATTTTCCCAGCCCGGAAAGGTGCGAGCGTGCATGACGATACCGGTGATCCGGTCGTGGGTCGTCAACCAGCCGTCAGCGGTCGCGGCGAGAGCACTGAAATCCTGCGCCCTCAACGGCTCGGTGACCTCGACCACGATGACGCCGGTGCCGGGGATGAGGTGGTGCTCGACGCCGGGTCCTTCGGGCAGTGACTGCAACCAGTCCAGCGCGGCGGTCCGGCCGCGGGAGTCGAACACGTGCACCGGGCACGGCGTCAGGAACGCCAGGAGCCGGGTCGTCTCCCGGATCCAACCCGAGTCGGTCACGACCGCGCAACCTTCGAACGTGCGCGATGACCCGATCCCGACCTTGGCCTCCTCCCATCCGGCGGCGGGTGTGAAGCCCCGGAAGTCGGACCCGAGCTCGAACAGCAGACGGATGCGCCGACCGTCGCGCCGTGCGCTGTCGACCAGCGTCACCACGCTGCGTTCGTAGTCGTCCTTACGGACCAGCCCAGTGGCCCTGACGGCGTCCACCCCGGCCGGTGTGTCCATGAGGTTCTCCAGCATTGTTCGCTCCTTCACCTCTCCTGCGCGTCGGCCCGCGCGGGGATCTGCTCGGCCGGTTCCCCCGGCCACGGTGACTGCGACGGGACCGGGCCTGTCTTCGCCGGCACCCCGGTCGCTCAAACGGGGTCGGCGCTTCGGGGAAAGGACCGTGTCCGATCGTCGTCCGGCAACGAACCGTCGGACGGACGACTCCGTCATCGCATGGTGGTTCCGTGGAACCAGGGTCGGCCCAACCGCAGATGGCATCCACCGGAGTCATCGCCCCCCGCAGCACGGCAGCTGTCGGACCGGCCCTGCACAATGCCTCCGATCCTCTGGCGACCGCCGGGACCGAGGGGACGCCCCGGCGGTCGACGGTCACGCCCGCACGAAGAACAGTGCCGCCGTCGCTCATGCATTCACCCTCTTCGAATGACGGATGACAGCGACCGGGCACGCCGCATGGTGTATGGCGGCCTGTGACACGGAGCCCAGCAGCAGTCCCGAGAAACCGCCCCGGCCGCGGGAGCCGACCACGAGCAGCCGTGCTCCGGCGGACAGGTCGACGAGCACCTCCGCTGCCCGCCCGCGTACCGTCGTCGTGCGAACGTCCACGTCCGGATACCTCTCCCGCCACCCGGCAACCGACCGGGCCAGGATGCGCTGTTCCTCCTCGCGCAGATCGCCGGCACCGTGCGTCAGCGGCAGCAGATCTTCGGTATGTCGCGCGGACCCCGGCCACCGATGCGCCAGCACCGCGGTCAGGCCGATCCCGGCCGATGATGCCTGTTCGAATGCGAACCGCAGTGCGGCGTCGGCGTTGTGAGAGCCGTCGATGCCGATCACGACCCGGTCCGCCTCGGGGCCGGCCGGCTGGTCCGTGTGCCGCACGACCACGACCGGACATGGGGCGTGCGCGGCCACCTGGACGCCGACCGAGCCCAGGATCAGCCCGGCGAAGCCGCTGTGGCCGCGGTTGCCGACCACGACCTCGCAGGCGTGCCCGGCCGCGCGCACGAGCGCCGCCGCGGCCGACTCGACCTGCGTGCCGGTCGTGACGTGGACCTCCGGTGCCGCCTGTCTCGCCCGGTCAGCGGCGTCGGCGACGACGCGCCCGGCGATGGCCTGGAATCCCAGTTCATACGGGGACGGCACCGGCGTGGGGACTGTCGTGTAGACGGGTGGCCATACGAACGCGTACAGGATGTGCAGCGCCAGGCTGCGACGCACCGCATCCTCGGCGGCCCAGGCGACCGCCTCCAGGCTCGGCGGGGAACCGTCGACACCGACGACGACACTGTGCTCCGTAACCATCATGGCCTCCGCGACGCTGGTGACCTGACCGCCGCCACCGCTGAAACCACCGTAGGCACCTGCGACCCGCCGTCGACAAGGCTTTTCCTGTCCCACAACCCGCGTGAGCAGCGTCGACAACAGGTGCTCCGCCGGCCGCGACACGCGGAAGCGGCAGGACGTACGGCGTTATGCTCGTATGGAGCGCCAGGTGTACGGGGAAAGCACACCGCTGCCGGCTGTCATGTGCGTCGGCCGATCTGGCGATCCGCCACGTGGAGATGCACAGTGAACGCGCCCGACTCGAGGTCGGCCAGGCGACCGGCGCGCACGGCGTTCTTCGGCGCCGGCCTCACCCATCAGGTGATCGTCATGTGCCTGGCGTTCACCGCGACCTTGATCGCGGTGCTGGTCGTGATGATGGCCATGACCGCGAATCTGGACGAACGCGTCCGGTCCGCCCGCGGTGCGCAACAGGCGCTTTCCGATGCCGGGCGACTGGAGGGATCACTGCTGGCGGTCGAGAGCAGTGAACGTGGCTTCATCATCACCCGCGATCAACGATTCATGCAGTCCTGGGAGCGGGCCCGTGCCGCGATCCCGCAGCAGGCCGCGCAACTCGCCGTGTCCTCCGCCGGCAACCCGTCGCTGCGGGTCCTCGTCCAGCATCTGAACGGGCAGATCGCCGCCTACCTGAACGAGGACTCGGTGCCGTCGATGCGCGCCTACCTCGCGGGAGGGGCGGGACCCGACGATGCGCGCCTGCTCGACACCCAGAGCCGTCTTGACGCGATCCACGCGGGATTCGCACAGTTCAGCACCATGCAAACCAGGGACGCGGCTCGACAGGCGGCGGCCGAGCACGCCGATATCGTCTGGGCCAGGGCTGTGGCGGTGACCGGGCTCACCGGCTCGATCGTCGTCGTGGTGAGCTTCGCCGTGTTCGTGAACCGCCGGATCGTCCGCCCGGTCCGCGCCGCTGCCGGCACCGCCGACGACCTGGCCAGTCGCACGCTGTCCGCTCGCATGCCCGAGGACGGACCCGGCGAGGTCGGCGTCCTGCAACGGTCCTTCAACGCCATGGCCGTGTCGCTGGAGGATCAGCATCATCGTCTCGGTCGGCTGGTGTCCGAGCAGAGCGCCCTGCGGCGGATCGCAACGCTCGTCGCCTGTGGTACACCGCCGGACGCGGTGTTCACCGCGATCGCCGAGGAGGTCGGATGGCTGCTGCGGGCGGAGGCGACGATGCTCCTGCGCTTCGAGCCGGACGGCCTCGCAACCGTCGTCGCGGCGTGGGGCAGGGGAGACCCTCCCGCGGTGATCGGCACACGGACCGCCCTGCACCCGCACGGCGTCGCCGCGCACGTCTATGCCGAGCAGCGGCCGTGGCTGGCCGCCGTCGGCGACGGCACGCCGCTGACCGACCCGTTTCTGACCGAGCACCGCATCACGACCTCGGTGGGTGCGCCGATCATGGTGCAGGGCATTTCGTGGGGCGCCCTGGTCGTCCTGGCCCGGGACAAGGAACACCTCCGCACAGAGGACGTCGCCCGGACCGCCGACTTCACCGACCTCGCCGGCGTGGCGGTGGCAAACCTGCAAGCTCGCTGCGATCTGGCGGCCGCCAGCGTCCGGATCGCCGATGTCGGCGACGAGGCGCGCCGCAGAATCGAGCGTGACCTCCACGACGGCACGCAGCAACGCCTCCTCGCGTTGCTGCTCGACCTTCGCCGGATTCAGAAGCAGGCGTCCACGGGCTTGGCCGACGTGCCCGCCGAGCTGGCCACGACGAGCGCCGACCTCGCCTGCGCACTGGACGAACTGCGGGAGCTCTCGCACGGCATCCACCCCGCGATCCTGACCGAACGCGGCCTCGGCGCCGCACTCCGGACACTGGCCCGTCGCTCATCGGTGCCGACCGAACTGGACATTCGTCTCCAGGGTCGGCTGCCGGCAAGCATTGAGACCAACGCCTACTACATCATCGCCGAAGCGGTCACCAACGCTGTCAAACACGCCAACGCCTCGTACATCCGCATCGTTGTCGTATCCGATGAGCACACGCTGCGGATATGTGTCGAGGACGACGGTGTCGGCGGCGCCGAACCGAGCGCCGGTTCGGGCATCCGCGGTCTGAGCGACAGGATCGCCGCCCTCGGCGGCAGCAGCCGGCTCATCAGCCTGCCCGGGCACGGCACCACACTGCAGGGCACCATCCCGTTGCCGGAGCGCCCCGCCCCGCAGACCCGCACCGGCCAAGCGGCACCTGCCGTGCACTCCGGTCGCGCCGCGAGCAGGCTCAAGACGACGGCCGATCTGGCGATGCCGTCCGACGCCGCCGCGACCTGACGAGCGTGCCGTTCCCGGACATTCAGAGCCGGGTCCGCAGATCTGTGCTGGCCGCCGCTTCCTCGTAGTCCAGCTGCTGCAGTACGGCGCGCAGCACCTCATCGTCGAGCCTGCCACGGTCCCGTTCGCGGATCAGGGCCCGGCGCTGGTTGGCGAGGATCTGCTGCACGAGTTCGTGAGCGGGCTGCTCGGCCCCACCCACCGTGCCGTACAGACCTGCCAGACAGTGCGGGGTCGCGGTCAGCACATGGGCCATCCGCCGCTCGATCAGCGCCACCGCCGTAGCCTCGATGTCGTCACCGGATGCGGCCGCGCGGGCGGTGACCTCGTGCGCCGCACGGCGTGCGACGCGGAGCGCATGGACCACGTCGGCGTCGGCCCGGCGGCGTTCCGCGGCGTCGCTGAGGCGCAGAACGCGGACCAGCATCGGCAACGTGGCACCCTGCAGCAGGATGGTCAGGACCGCGACGGACAGCGCGACCGCCTGGATCAGGTTGCGGTTCGGGGTCGGCGCGCCGGTGACGGTGACCGCGGGGACCGCCGCCGCGGCTGCCAGGGTCACCACGCCACGCATTCCGGACCACGACAGCACCGCCACCGCCCGCCATTGCAGGCGCCGCCGGGTGATCATCCACATCGTGACGATCCACGCCGGACGCGCCAGGACCACGGCCAGCAGCACGGCCGCGATGATGATCACCAGCCCGGCCGGACCCAGCCCCTCGCCGGTCGCGTCGTGCAGGATGAGGCGGACCTGCAGGCCCATGTAGGCGAAGACGAACGCCTCCAGGATGAGGTCGACGGTACGCCACACCTGCCGGCTCTGCAGACGGGTGGCGAACGCGGCGTCAGCGCTGTGGTGGCCGATCCAGAATCCGGCGGCGACCACCGCAAGGACACCTGAGGCATGCAGGTCGTCCGCGGCGAGGTACGCGACGAACGGCACCACCGCGCCGAACACGGTCTCCAGCGCCGGGTCGTGCAGCCGCGGCCGGATCCAGTGCACGACAACCGCCATGGCGAGCCCGATGCCGACACCGACCGACGCGCTGTAGGCCGCCAGCAGTATCGGTTGCTCGACGAACAGCCGATAGCCGGCATACGCGGAGACTGCGAGCTGGAACGCGACGAGCGCGACCGCGTCGTTGACCAGGCTCTCCCCGGTCAGGATCGTGATCACCCGGCTCGGCAGCCCGGCCCGGCGGCCCAGCGCCACCGCGGCGACCGCATCGGACGGGCCGAGGACCGCGCCAAGGACGAACGCACCCCCGAGGGTCAGCGCCGGTGCCAGCGTGAAGGCGACACAGCCGACCACCACGGCGGAGAACACGACGAGGCCGACCCCGAGCGAGGCGATGGGCAGCAGGTCGCGGCGGAAGCTCACGAACGACAGCTCCAGCGCTGCCGAGTACAGCAAGGGTGGCAGGACGACCGCCAGGATCAGCTGCGGCGGCAGCTCCATTCGCGGCAGGCCAGGCAGCAACGACACCGCTGCCGCGACGGCCACGACGACCAGCGGCCCCGGCCAGCCGCGTCGATTGGCCACCGCGGTCACGGCCACCGCACCGACAACGACCATGAGGAAGCCGACGCCGTTCACCCGCCCGCGCTACCCCCTATCGCCCGAGGGAATCACCGGCAGGTCGCGGTCCAGCACCCGCTGAGGGGGCTCAGTCGATGACGCGCTACCGCTGCAGGTCGTAGAGGGTGGCCCAGACAACCTTGCCGTTCGTGGTGCGGCTGCTGCCCCAGGCGGCGGCCGTGGCGGCGACGATGCGCATGCCGTTGCCGCGCAGAGCCAGCGGTGCGGTGCGGCTACCGGACCAGGTGCGGACCTGGGGCAACTGTGGCGAGCCGTCTTCGACTGCCATGTGCATGAAGGTCGGGCCGCGGAGGGTCAGTGTCACGGTGAACGGGGTTTGGGCGTGTTCGACCGCGTTCGTGGTGAGCTCGGAGACGATCAACCGTGCTGGGTGCAGCCAGTTGGTGAGTGTCCAGGCGCTGCACGTGTCGCCGACGAAGTTGCGGGCTTCGACCGCGGCGAACACGGTCGGCTGCAGCCGTAGCCGGGCGTGCTGCAGCGGTGGCGTCGTCTCGGTCGCTGGTAATGCCGATGCCGCCGACTTCACGTGCACTGGAATCCGCGTCGCCACACCCGTCGAGTGCAGACGCAGTTTTTGCGACTCGTTGACTGCTACGACCAGAGGGACCGGAGGGTTCCTGGCGGCGCTCTGGGCCTCGGCGAGCAGGACCGCCGAGGCGATCGTGGATTCGGCGTCGACGAGCCCGGCCAGATCGAGCAGGACCGCGCGGGGCTGCTGGACGATTGCCTTTCGAACCGCGGTCATGAGATCGGTCCGCAATTTCCACGTCCAGGGGCCGACCGCAACGATGTCGATCGTTGCCAGGTCGACGTTGTGGCGCACGATGATCGGAGTGTCCAGCATTTCGACTCTTTCGGCAGCATCCAGCCAGTCGTTCTCGTCCACGTCGTATGCGTAGCGTGCTGCGGTTGATGGGCCGCTGTCAAGGGCGACGATTCCTCTTCCGGAATCTGGATCGTGGCTGACGACCCTCCCCCGTTCAAATACGCAGCATCCGGCCGCGGACAACCGCCTGCCGTATCAGTGGGCCGTGTCCCTCCAACGGGGTATCAGCGCGCGGGTGAGTTCGTCGCGCTCGGACAGTAAGCATTCGTTTTCGTCGATCTGCATCACTTCGAAATCGACTTTTTCCGCCCTGCGCCGATGTGGCGGCGGGCCGCTTCCCGGTGCCCGGCGGTCGAGGTCGATGGCGAAGCCGGCCTCCGGTCAGGCCGCGGGGCGGTCCGCGTGGGCGGCGTGGCCCAGATGGGTGGTGAACCAGGTGCGGGCGTGGTGGGCGGTCTCGGTCAGGGTGCCGGGCTCTTCGAACAGATGCGTGGCGCCCGGCACGACGACGAGTTCGTTGGGGCACCGCAGCCGGCGCTGTGCGGCCCGGTTGAGCGCCAGCACCTGCGTGTCCATGGCGCCGACGATGAGCATCGTGGGTGCGGTGACGGCGGGCAGCCGCGGTCCGGCGAGGTCCGGGCGGCCGCCGCGGGAGACGATCGCGTCGACGCCGGCGCGCGGCTCGCTCGCGGCCCACAGTGCCGCCGCGGCGCCTGTGCTGGCGCCGAACCATCCGATGCTCAGGTCCCGGCTCCACGGCTGATCGTGCGCCCAGGCGGTGACGCCGGCGAGCCGTCCGGCGATCAGTTCGACGTCGAACACGTTGGCTCTGCTCGCCGCCTCGTCCGGGGTGAGCAGGTCGAAGAGCAGGGTGCCCAGGCCAGCCTGGTTGAGGATGAGCGCCACGTACTGATTGCGCGGGCTGTGGCGGCTGCTGCCGCTGCCGTGCGCGAACAGCACCAGCCCGCTCGCCTTCGGCGGCAGGCTGAGGCGTCCGGTGGAGGTCATGTTGCCGACGCTGACCGCGATCTTCTCGTCGTGGGCGCGGAACCGGCCGACCGGCCGGGCGGCGGTTGCCGGCTCGGTGACCTCCGGACGGGCGGCAGCCCGGGCAAGCAGCCCGCGAACCTCGTCATCGGAGGTGGCGGCGAAGTCGGCGTACCATTCGCCGACCGACGACAGCCGTCGCGGGTCCCGTACGCAGACCACCTCGTCGGCCACGTCCTCCAGCGGCTCGATGAGGCCCGCCGGTACGACGGGGACGGCCAGGACGGTGCGGGCCGCGCCGCGGGCACGGGCCACCTGGCAGGCCGCTCTGGCGGTGGAGCCGGTGGCGACGCCGTCGTCGATGATGACCGCGGTGCGCCCGTCGAGGTCCTGCGCCGGATGGTCCCCGCGCAGCCGCCGGGCACGGCCGGCCAGCGCCGCCCGCTCGGATCCCTCGACCGCCGCCAGCTCGTCGGGGGAGACGCCGACGTGGCGGATCACCCGCGGGTTGAGGATGCGGATGCCGTCTTCGCCGATCGCACCCATGCCGAGCTCGGGTTGCGCCGGAGCGCCGAGCTTCCGTACGACGATCACGTCGAGCGGGGCCCGGAGCGCTTCGGCCACCTGATAGGCGACCGGCACGCCACCCCGCGGCAGGCCCAGCACCACGACGTTCTGTCCGCGCAGATGGGACAGCTTGCCGGCGAGCTGCCGGCCCGCATCGACACGGTCGGCGAAGACCCGGTTGCCCCTGATCATCTTCCCCTCCTGGCGCCACGCTCTCCTGGCGCGCCCTCCGGCACCCAGGCCGCGAGCCGGAGGGCCGCGAGAGACCTACGAGGCGGTTTCCCTTCGCCAGCATTGCCTGGATCAGGTGGTGGGGATCGCCGTCCGGCCGTCCGGTCGTTCAGCCTCTCAGCTCAACTGTCACCCAGCTGGGCTCTCCCGCACGTCTCGTAGGCCTACGTCCCAACCTACGCCGGCGGTGCCCCCAGTGCGGGGTGAGTCATAGGAGCATCCGGCGGCCCGTCAATTGCGGACCGCCCGGGTCCGCGGCGGGTCGGTGGGCGTGCCGGGTGCGGCCTCGACATCGGCGGTGTGCGCCCGTTGCGTCAGGAGACGGTCCGTTCCTGCCGGGACGGCGCCGGCGCGGCCGTGTCGGGCTCGTCCGGAAGGCGTATCGGCGGCCGGCGCGGCGGCGGGGCGGGCTGCGACCCGATGGGCCGCCAGTGCTGCCGCCAGGGGTGCCAGCACCAGCAGCGGCACCGTGAAGCGCAGGTCGATGACCGACAGTGTGACGCCCAGCAACAGGAGGGACAGGCTCATGCCGGCCAGCAGGACGCTGTCGGCGGCCTCCCGGCGGCCGGACCGCCGTCCCTCGGCCCGTCTTCGCCGCGCCGCCGCGGCGAAGACGAACAGGGCGAGCGCGACCAGGGCGGACGGCGGCGTCACGAAGGTCTGCCCGTAGGCCCACAAGGCGCTGTTCAACGTCGTGACCGTGGGCGCGGCGCCGCCGGCGCCCGCCGGCTCGAAGCCGGTGACCATGAGCGTCGCCGTGCAGTCGCTCAGCTCGTTGCCGGATCGTCCGCCGGACGGCATGGTCCACAGGTCCGTGGTGCAGCCGATCCGGACGGGTGCCTGCCAGCCAGGCTGCACGAGGTGCCACGCGTCGGTGGCGATCGCCGTGACGAGGCCGCCCGGTTGCCCGCGGATCGCCTTCACCGCGAAGCCCCGGAAGAGGTCGTCGTTCCCCGGGCCCGGGTAGCGCTGGCCGATGTGCTCGCGGTCCAGGCCCCAGAGGTACACATCGCTGACCTCGCGCTGTCCGAGGGGCTCCGGCGGGCAGATCTGCCGCTCCCGTGCCGTGAAATCCGTCCGTGTGCAGTCGACGAACGTCGTGGTGCGCTGCCACAGGTACCGGCCGGTGTAGCTGTTCAACGCGTATGTGTCGTAATGCCGGTGGTACCACGCCATGTAGCCGGCGATGGGGACGGCCATCGTCACCGTGAACAGCGCGATGCGCTGCCATCCGACCCGCCGCACGACCAGGTAGAGCACCACCATCAAGGCCAGCGGCTGACCGACGGTGCGGGTGACGCCGGCCAGCGCGAAGACCAGACCGCTGAGCCCCGCCAGCCACAACGGGGGATCCTGCGACCACATCAGCAGCATGACGCCGGCGAGCACGAGGAACGAGAACAACGTTTCGGACAGGACGTAGTGCTCGAGCTGGATCTGACGCGCGTCGAGGAGCACCGGCGCCGCCGCGAGGGCCGACCAGGTCCGCCGCACTCCTCGCCTGGTGCACAGCGCGTAGACCGCGACACCCATGGCGAGACCCATGACGTGCTGGACGACGGAGACGGAGACGATGTGCCCGGTCAGCGTGCCGAGCACCTTGAGCATCGCTGAGTATCCGAACGGCCAGATCGGGCTCGGCGTGTCGGAGCTCGCCGCGTCCATGTATCCCCGGGTGTCGTAGAAGTAGCCGAACGCCGGGTAGTAGGCGAGCATCATGCCGATCCGCAGCAGCGCGCCGATCGCGAGAAGACCGGCGAGCAGGCGGTGCTCCCGGAGCCAGGTTTGCGTCATTCGATGCCGGCTCAGACCTGGGAGGTGCGAGGTGCTTCAGCGATCTGGCGTTGCGCCGGGATCTCCGACTCGGCTTCGGCCGCGGCCGGGTGCCCGGGGCCGTTGCGGCCGGTCGGTCGCAACGACAGCAGACTGGCGAACAGTCCGGAGAAGATCAGGATGATGCCCAACGCGATCGCCGTCGCTGACGGCAGCACCACGCGCAGGGTCACCCGAGGGTCCAGGGCGCCGAATCCGGCGGTGCCCCAGTCGGTGACCACGACGACGGTGCTGACCAGTCCGGCGAGCCCGAAGAGCACGCCTGCCAGGACACACCGTTCGAAGCTCAACCATCGCGTCCATCGCACGTGTTTGTCCTCGCGGGTGATGCCCTCCTGGATGCCGTACAGCCGCGCGAAGCCGCCGAACAACAGCAGCTGCGCTCCGACGAGGACGGCCAGGGAGCAGTAGACAAGGGCGCTGACGTCGAAGGAGACGCCGAAGGCGTGCCGCTCTCCGGGGAGCAGACAGGCGGTGCCGAGCAGACCGGCCAGCGCGATGACCAGGCCGGGAACGAGGAGGGTGCGTTTCGGGGCGAAAACCAGCAGGAACCGCAGGTGCCGCCAGCCGTCGCGCCAGGTCCGCAGGTGTGGTGGGCGACTGCGGCCGTCCCGCTGCAGCGTGGTGGGGACCTCGCTGATCGAGTACTTCGCCAGCGCGGCCCGGATGACCAGCTCACTGGCGAACTCCATGCCCGCCATGCAGAGCCCGAGCTCGCGGATCCGGTCGCGGTTGAAGCCGCGCAGGCCGCAGTGGAAGTCGCCGACGCCGGGCAGAGTGAACAGCGTCCGGCCGAGCCAGGACAGGAGGGGATTGCCGAGGTAGCGGTGCAGCGCGGGCATGGCGCCGGCGGTGATGCCGCCTTTGAAGCGGTTGCCCATGACAACGTCCCTGCCGCTGCGCAGGTGGGCGATGAAGGGACCGAGGTTGGCCAGGTCGTAGGAGTCGTCGGCGTCGCCCATGATGACGAACCGGCCGTTGGCGGCCTCGATGCCGCAGATGAGCGCGCCGCCGTAGCCGCGGACCGGGGCGTGGACGACCGTTGCGCCGGCGGCACCGGCGATGGCGGGCGAGCCGTCGGTCGACCCGTTGTCGGAGACGATCACCTCGCCGGTGACGCCGAGGTCGGCCAGTCCTTGCAGCGCCTTCCGGACGCATGTCTCGATGGTCTCCGCCTCATTGAGGCAGGGCAGGACCACGCTCACCTCGACGGCGGCACTATTGGGCATGACAGGTCTTCCCCGCTGTAGAACGGACGAATTCGCGGAACGGGACGCCGATGGAGCGGGTCGGCGAGAAGTCGGGGGACGGATTCTGGTTGAGCACGCTCACGACGCTGTCGCTGCGGAACGGCACGCGGACGCCGAGCAGCTCGGCGGTCTTGAGCGGCAACCAGACCGACCGCCACGGGACCGGCACCACACCGACTGTGCGGCCGTGCCGGGCCGCGAGCTCGAGGAGGATCTCCCGCAGTGTCCAGCCGCGCTCGTGCGCGGCGGTCACCGGCGCGCCAGGCACGACCAGGGCGGGCTGGACCACGAGACGGCGGATCAGGGCGCCGACGTCGTCTTCGTGCGCCGGGTAGAGCACCTGCCGGCCATTGCCGATCAGCGGGACGACCGGCAGCGTGCGCACCAGGGCGTCGAGGGCGCCCACCACGCCGCCCGGCTGGTCGCCGAAGATCAGGCCCGGCCGCACCACCAGGGCTCCCAGCCGGTGCGCCGCCGCCTCCACGGCGAGCTTGGCCCGGCCGTAGTCGCTTCTGCAGCCGGGAAACGCGCTGATGGTGGAGATGAACACGATCGTCTGCACGCCCTCGGCGCGGGCCTGTTCCATCAGCCGGATCGAGCCACCCACGTTGCGTGCCATCAGATCGGTGCGTTTGTGCAGGGTGAAGTCCCAGGCGCAGTGGACCAGCGCGGTGACGCTGTGCCGGCGGAAGAAGCCGGCGCTGGTGCCGCCGCCGAACGTGAACCGGGCGGACGGGATCTTGCGACCCATGCGGGCGACCTGTCCGATGCCGGCCAGCGTCTGACAGAGCCGCGAGCCGAGGTAGCCCGAGGCGCCGGTGACCGCGACCGTCGCGGTCACCGGTGCGCCTCCTGATGGGCGCCGATGCGATATGCGTTCGCCATGACCGTCAACGTGATCGTGCTGGCGGTGATGGTGGGAAACACGCTGGAGTCGACGAGGTGCACGCGTTCGAGGCCGGCCGGGCGGCCCAGCGGGTCGGTCTCGAACTCGGCCGGCTGCCGGCGCATCGGCAGCGTGCCCCCGCAGTGGAAGCCTCGCCCGGGCTCGCCGAGCTTCATCGCCGGGCCCAACGGCACCGCCCTGAGCAGGGAACGGTTGCGGCGCAGCTTCGCGACGAGCTTCTTGAGCACACCGCGGGTGTGCGGGCCGCGCCGGCCCCGCAGATCGAGCACCCCGTCGGGACGCAGCGTAAGGCCGATCTCACCGGACACGTCCGAATGGAGATATCCCTGGATCAGCAGCATCCGTCGCAGGAACGCCGCCGAGATCGGCCGGAATGCCGGATGCGCGGCGCGCAGGGCAGCGGATATCGCCCGTTCATAGAGCTCGTTGTAGGTGTAGATCTGCATGTGCACGCTGTTGGCCGAAAGCTCCGGGTCGAACACTTCGAGGAATGCCTGGGACAGCGTGTGCAACGGTTCCTCGGATACGCCGCGGACGCCCGAATAGCGCAGCATCGGCAGGAGGAAGTACTGACTGTCGCGGACGACGATCTCCCGGTCGTATGCGCCGATCGATTCGAGATAGAGCTTGGTGGTGCACAGCACGCCGGCGGCGACGTAGAGCCGGGAGGCGACATGGCGCACCACCTCGCCGGTACGGCGGTCCCGACCCTCGATGTGCACCGCCCCACCGCGCTCGGTGAATCTCGTGACGACCACGCCGGGCACGTACGTGACCTTGTGTTCCGCGACGAGTTCCTGCAGGGTGCGCGCCGGGTTGTAGATCAGTCCGTACGGGCAGCCGAACATGCACAGGCCGCACCGCTGGCATGGACGCCCGTCGGCGTTGCGGCTGGCGACGGCGAGGCGGGCCCGGCCGAACACGAACCCCTGCCCGTGCAACGCGTCGCGGTTGGAGCGCAGGTCACGCAGCAGCGCCGCGGCCTGGTGGCTCACCGGTAGCGACTCGAGCTGGGGAGCGTACGTCGGAAACCGCTCCGCGAGGTCGTCGTCGGCACCGGACAGGCCGACGAACGACAGGACCTGCTCGTAGTGCGGTCCCAGCCCGCCGGGTCCGGTCGGCCAGGACTCCAGTTCCGCCGGAAGATAGGGCAGCGCCGCCGCGCCCCAGACGTTGCCGAACCCGCCCCGGCCGAACGACGGCACCACGCCGACGTTCGTGGCGCGCGCCGGAAGATGCCGGTCGGCCTCCCGGTACGGGAAGTCGGAGCCGAAACTGACCTTCAGCGGAACACCGTTCGGTCCGGCGCTCATGTTGGCCTTGATCGCCGTCACGTCGTCGGCCGCCCACTGCGCCGGGTGGAGGGCGGCCATCGCCGCGACGGTCGATGCGCGATCCGGCTCCAGCGTCAGACCCGCGTCCAGCACGGTGACGTGAAGGCCCTGCCGCGTCAGGGCGACGGCCGCGGCGGTGCCGGCCGGACCGGATCCGATGACATAGATCATGCCCGGACGGTCCTGGAAGGCGGTGCGGTCGATGACGACGGCGGCCGGGTGCTGAAGCGGCACCCCCGTGGCCTGTCGCCACGAGGGTGCCGCACCGACGGTTCCGTCCGCAACGTCCCCAACGGGCCGCGCGTGGCACGCATGCCATCCCGGCGTCGGACAGTCCCCGGATGAGCATCTTCGATGTCACCGGCACGGTTGCCGCACTGGCGCTGCGCACGGGCGTCGGTCATGGTTCACCTCCGCCAGCAGTCCACCATCGTCCAAGCCCGATCGCGGGTCGCATCGAACCGTCCCACCCGGATCTCACCCGTTGCGGCTGAATGGACCGATGAGCAGGGGCCGCGCCGCCACGGTCAGATCTAGCAATTCGTGTAAATCAGTCATGCATCCGGTGCGCCGGATGGTGGCGTACGGCGAGAGTTGTAAAGACCGGCGCCGGCCGAGGGGGCGTCGAGATCGATTGGGGAGCATGAGCAAGGTGAGGACGGCACAGCGGTTGCCGGCTGCGGCGCTCGCGGTTGCCACGCTGCTCGGATCGTTGACCGTCGTCGCCGCCTCCGGGCACGCGGACGCGGGCACAGACGTGGACGCGCGGGGCGGTGCGGCCGGACGGGGCGCGACGGTGTCGCCGCCGGTCGCGCCGGCCGGTGTCACACCGCAGGGACTGCTGGTCGACATCGCCCAGCACGCCCGGTCGGCAGCGGCCGAAGGACAGCCCGGGGCCGCCGGATGCCTGCACGTTGTCCGCTGGGATCGGACCCCCGGCCGCCCCGCCGTCAGGACGACGTCGATCCGGTGGATCGACCCGGACGGATCCGGGCTCCTGTTGGAGCAGAGCGGGTCCTACCGGCACCCCGCGCCGGCGTCAGCGCTGTTGACGGCAGGCGGACCGCGCCGCCCCGGCACCGATCCGATACCGGCCGACCCGCGCCGGCTCGCCGAGGCCGTCACCGCGATCGCGTCGCCCGGCGGCGGCTCGACGGCTGTTGTCGCCGTCCTGCTCGACCTGACCGGTGTCCGCGCCCTCGGCCTCGCACAACGCGCCGCCGTCGTCCGTGTCCTCGCCATGCTGCCCGGTGTCACGGTGCTCGGGCAGCTGCGCGGCCGTGGTGGCGCAGTCGTGTACGAGTTCCGGTTCTCCGACGGCAGCAGCGCCGACCCGATCGACGTCTACCTCGACCCGGTCACCGCCGAGATCCGCGGCTACCGGCTGGGGAGCCTGACTCCACAGCGGTCGAGCACCACGACGCTGATCATGCGGAGCGTCCATTGCGTCGGCCCACCACCGCTGGAGATCACCTTCGGAGCGGCGCGGCTCCGGCCGGGCCGGCCCGTCGGCGCCCGCACGTTGCTCTTAGGAGATTTTTAGCGTTGCCGGGTGGTGTTCACAGGTTCGTGGCCGATGGTTGCGGACATGACGACGACCCTCGCTGTGCCGGCCCGTGCCGTGCGCGTCACCCCGCGGTGGTGGGTGGACGCCGGTGGGGCCGTCGCGTGGGGGAGCCTGCTCGTGGTCACGGCCCTGTGGGTCGCGGGTGGTGGGGTGCGGGCCACAGCGGAGTCGTGGACGGACCCGCTCGGCCGGTTGACCGGGCTGCTCGCCTCGGATCTGCTGTTGCTGCAGGTGCTGCTCATGGCTCGGGTACCGGTCGTGGAGCGCGCGTTCGGGCAGGACCGGCTGGCCCGCTGGCACCGCTGGACCGGGTTCGCCTCGTTCCATCTGATGCTCGCGCACGTCGTGCTCATCACCGTCGGCTATGCGGGTGCCGCCCACGTGAACGTGCCGGCCGAGCTGTGGGACCTCGTCGTCGACTATCCCGGGATGCTGCTGGCCGCCGCCGGCACGCTCCTGCTCGTGCTGGTCGTGGTGACGTCGATGCGGGCGGCGCGGCGCCGGCTGCGGTACGAGTCGTGGCACCTGCTGCACCTGTACGCCTATCTCGGCGTCGGCCTCGCCCTGCCGCACCAGCTCTGGACCGGCACCGACTTCGTGGGTTCGCCGTGGTCGCGCGTCTACTGGTGGACCCTGTACGTGGCCTCGGCCGGCGCTGTCGTGCTCTACCGCCTCGTCCTGCCGGCCTGGCGCAACTGGCGGCACCGGCTCGTCGTCGACCGGGTCGTCTCCGAGGGCGCCGGCCTGACCTCGGTGTACCTGCGCGGTCAGGCCCTGGACCGGCTCCCGGTGCGGGCCGGGCAGTTCTTCCAGTGGCGGTTCCTGGACGGGCCGGGCTGGTCCCGCGCGCATCCGTTCTCGCTGTCGGCGACCCCGCACACCGGCGTGCTGCGCATCACCGTCAAGGACCTCGGCGACGGCAGCGCCCGCGTCGCCGGGCTGCGGCCGGGCACCCGGGCGCTCATCGAAGGCCCGTACGGCCGGCTCACCGGCGAGCGGTACACCGGCGGCCCGGTCGTCATGCTGGCCTGCGGCATCGGCGTCACCCCGCTGCTGGCCCTGCTCGGCGAGCTGTCTTACGCCCCCGGCCAGGCCACCCTCATCTACCGGGCCCGCAACGAGGCAGAGGTCGCCTTCCGCGCCGAGCTCGACTGGCTGGCCCGTCATCGCGGTGTCCGGATCGTGTACCTGCTCGGCCCCCGCGCCGGCCGTCCGTCGTGGCTGCCGGCCGCCCTCGCCGGGACCGACGATGTCGCGGCACTGCGGCACTACGCGCCGCGGATCGCCGGGTCGCACGTGTACGTGTGCGGCCCTGACGCCTGGACCGCCGCCGCCCGGAACGCGGCCCGGTCCGCCGGCGCCGGCCCCGTCCACACCGAACAGTTCGCCTGGTAGGAGCCTTCTTTGCGTCGCATCACCCTCTGGCTGCTGTCCACGGTCGCCGCCGTCGTGCTCCTGTTCAGCTACCGCACGAGCCTCGGCGCCGCCGGTGGTGCGCAGTCCGCGGCCGCCGGTCCGGCCGCCGGCACCGGCACCGGCACCGGCACCGGCACCGGCACCGCGGACGGCAGCGGCGGCACGGTCACGGCCGCCGGAACGACCTACCGGGGCTCGGTGGCCCCGACCCGGTGGGGCGACGTGCAGGTGAGCATCACCGTCGCCGACGGGAGGATCACCGCCGTGTCGGTGCCCGTCCACCCGAACAGCAACGGCAAGGACAAGCAGATCAACGCCCGCGCTCTGCCGGTCCTGGTGCGGGAGACCATCGCCGCCCAGAGCGCCGACATCGACACCGTCTCCGGCGCCACCGTCACCAGCGACGGCTACAGGACGTCGCTGCAGGCCGCCCTCGACGCCGCACACCTGTCATGAGCACCGCGGCACTCCCACGGCAGCGCATGGGCCTGCCGGTTGTCGTGCACGCCGGGTCCTGAGCCTCTGCCGTCCAGCGCGCCGGCGCGCGAGACTTGATGTGCCGGGCACGGCGGAAACCGCTCCGTGCTGCTCCAAGGCATCGTCCACCGGGGACGGGTGGGACATGAAACAGACGCTGCGGCTCGGGCGCGTCGCGGGATTCGCCGTCGGCGTCCACTGGTCGGTGCTGGTCATCATGGTGCTGCTGGCGCAGAGCCTCGCCACCGGTGTCCTGCCGGCTCGGGCGCCGGGGACCGCCGCTCCGGTCGCCTGGCCGCTCGGTGCCGCCGGTGCGGTGCTGTTCCTGGTGTCGCTGCTCGCCCACGAACTCGCGCACGCCCTGGTGGCCCGGCACTTCGGGGTCCGGGTCCAGCAGGTGACCCTCTGGCTGCTGGGCGGCATGGCCGAGTTCCGCGACGAGCCGCCCAGCGCCCGGGCCGACCTCCTGATGGCCGGTGCCGGCCCGCTGACGAGCGTCGCGGCGGGCGTGGGGTTCGGCTCCGCGGCGGTGCTGCTGTCGGCCGTCCGCGGGCCGGTGGCCGTCGTCGTCGTCCTGCTGTGGCTGGCGATGATCAACCTCATCCTCGCCGGGTTCAACCTGCTGCCCGGTGCCCCGCTCGACGGCGGCCGGATCCTGCGGGCCGCGCTGTGGTGGCGGCACGGAGATCGTGCGCGGGCCGCCCTGACCGCCGCCCGGGCCGGCCACGTGCTGGGCCTGACGCTCGTCCTGGCCGGGCTGGCCGAACTGATGGTCTTCGGTATGCTCGACGGTGTCTGGACGACGCTGGTGGGCTGGTTCCTGGTCGTGGCGGCCGCCGCCGAGGGCACGGCGGCCCGGTCGGCGGGTGGCGCCCAGCGGCGGCAGCCGCGAACCGGCGTGGGGCGGTAGCGGCTCACCGGTCAGCACCGGCCCGGCGACGCCGCCGATCGTCGCGGCGATCGGCGGCGGGCTGACCGGCGTAACGGTCGCCGGCCCCCGGTCAGTGCTTGCCGAGCAGGCGCGAGGCGAGGACGGCTGCCTGGGTGCGCCGCTCCAGCCCGAGCTTCGCCAGCAGGCTGGAAACGTAGTTCTTCACGGTCTTCTCCGCGAGGAACATCCGCTCGGCGATCTCCCGGTTCGTCAGGCCTTCCGCCACGTGCACCAGGATCTTGCGCTCCTGGTCGGTGAGGTCCTTGAGCTCGTCCGGCTGCGCGGGGCCCTTGCGGATGCGCTCCAGCACCCGTGTGGTGACCGCCGGATCCAGCAGCGACTGGCCGGCGGCGACCCGGCGGATGCCGTCGATGAGGTCGGTGCCGTGGATCTGCTTCAGCACGTACCCGGACGCGCCGGCCATGATCGCGGCGAAGAGCGCTTCGTCGTCGTCGTACGAGGTCAGGATGAGTGCCTTGATCGACGGGTCGACGGAGCGGACGTCGCGGCACACGTCGATGCCGCTGCCGTCCGGCAGGCGCCCGTCGAGCACGGCGACATCGGGGCGCAGCGCCGGGATGCGGTGCGTGGCCTCGACGGCGGACCCGGATTCGCCGACCACCTCGATGTCACCCTCGCGCTCCAACATCTCCCGGAGGCCGAACCGGACGACTTCGTGGTCGTCGAGCAGATAAACCCGAATCATGGGTCCATTGTCACCCGGAACGGCCGGCACAGGCAGGCCGAAAGTCCCGGGACGTCCCAGTCGTTCGGCACCGAAGCGCCCTGTTCGACCGGCTCCTCTCCGCGATGGCCGGCCGGGCCCCGCCGCGACAGAGGCCTTGCGCCCGTCACGGCGGGACGGATGCCCCGATCCGTCGCCGCCGCCGGAAGCCCCTGGTGGGGCGGGACGTAGGTCCCGTCGATGCGGGTGGTTGTCCTCTGTGGCCGATCGGCGCGGTGCCAGAGGCTGTTGTCAGCACATCGACGGACCGATCAAGCCCCTGGAGGGCACGCCATGAAGCGCAAGACGCTCGACATCCTCGTCGGTCTCGGCCTCGTCGTCCTGGCCGGGCTGCTGCTGGTCGCCGGCTTCGTCCTGACCAGCAACGCGAACTTCGCCAACGACTACGTCAGGGACCAGCTCGGCCAGCAACAGGTCACGTTCAAACCGGCGGCGACCCTGACGGCGGAGGAGAAGGAGTCCGCCTGCCTGGTCAGGTACGCCGGTCAGCAGCTGACCACCGGCAAGCAGGCGGAGTGCTACGCCAACGAGTTCATCGGCCTGCACCTCAAGTCGATCGCGGGTGGCAAGACGTACGCGCAGATCGGTGACGTCCAGACCGACCTGCGGGCGAAGATCGCCGCGCTGCCGAAGGACGACCCCGCCGCCGCGGACCTGCAGAAGCAGCTGACCGACATCACCACGGCACGCGAGACCGTGTTCAAGGGTGAGACGCTGCGCGGGCTGCTGCTGACCTCGTACGGGTTCAGCGAGTTCGGTGTGAAGGCCGGCCAGGCCGCGCTCGTCGCCTACTTCGCCGCCGGACTGCTGCTCCTGCTCGGCGCCGCCGGTCTCGTCCACGCCGCCGCCACCCCCTCGACCAGGGGCTTCGCGGTCCCCGAGCCGGCCGGGAAGACCCCGGCGAGGGCCTCGTGACCGCCTGACACCCCCGCACCCGAACCGCCGCGACCCGGGCCTCCCAGCGAGCGCCCGGGTCGAGCGCTGGGAGGCCGGACGACCCGCCCGCGGCACGGCGGCCGGAGCGCCGGTCACCCGGACCATCATCACTACGGACGGTGTGACCTCGGCGCCCGTCGGCTGAGATCGTGCCGTGAAGCGTCCAGACCCGACCGTGCCCGACCGCGTCCGACCGTGCCCGACCGCACCCGACCAGGCCGATCGGCCCTGGTCGCGCGGCCGGGAACAGGAGCAGGCTGAAGGTGTCCGACATGCACGCCGCGGCGGCGCACCGGGTGCGCCGTGAGCCGGATCCGCGACACGCAGGCAGCGCGCGGACATGAGACTTGGGAGGACATCGTGGTGCTCGAATCCCCGCGTTGCGAGTCCGCGACAGGGTACCGGCTGCGTGCCGTCGACCTGGAGGCCCGGCCCACGGCGGTGGTCCGCCTGGACGCCGCGTCCGTGGGGACCGGGGCGGGTCTGGCACGCACGCTCCGGCATCTCGACGATGAACTGCGCCGGCAGCGGGTGTCCGCGATCGGGCCGTCGTTCGTCCGGCACCTGGACACCGCGGAGGATGTCCAGGTGGAGGTCGGCTACCTGGTGGGTGAGCCGATCGAGGACGGCGCGGAGGTCGTCGCGTCCGGTCTTCCGGGCGGCCCGGCCATCATGGCGGTGGGGGTGCGCCCCGAGGAGGTCGACGACGCCGTCCGCATGCTGGGGGAGTGGCTGTCCACGCGCGGCTTCCGGCCGGCCGGAGCGGGCTGGCGCCGCGTCCAGGAACTCCCGCTGGTCGACATCGTGCTGCCCTACCGGTGGCGGTGACGCGGCCGGTGTGCGGTCACGCCCGCAGCTGCACGCGTTCGTCCGTCAGGGCCTGGATGTCGGCCACCGCCGCGAGCAGCAGCCGGTGGCCGAGGTCGTTGAGCGCGCGGGCCACGGCGAGCTCGTCACCGATCTCCGGCACGTTCTCGTCCGCCGGGTTGAGGCGGGCCCGGCCGACGCCGAGCAGGTGGGTGTCGTCGCTGGTGTGCAGCCGGGCCTCGGCGTAGGTGCGTCCGTCGGTCTCGCCGATGAACAGATCCACCGTCCAGCGCCTGGTTGTGGCCATGATGTCCTCCAGTCGGGTCGTTGGTCGTGTCGCGTGACGACGCGTCACCTCCGAGGATCCCGCGACCTGGGCCGGACCCCGACGATCCAGCTTCGGCGCCGTCGTTTCGCACCGGTGGCCATGCGATCCCGTCCCGCCGCGGCCCGGTCGTGCACCCGAAGTGTGAGACCGTGCCGTCCACCGGCGACCGACGCGTTGACCGGGAAGCTCCGCGGGCCACTGCTCTGGGTGAAGGCGTGTCCGGTCCAACGGTACCCGCGGGTCTGGCACGGCTGGAGCGTCTCGTCACCGGCGAAGGGTTGCCTGCCGCGACGCCGATGTCAGGAAGCGGGAGGTGCGTGGACGATGAGCACCGGGCATTCGGCGTGGTGCATCAGCTGCAGCCCGACGGAGCCGAGCAGCAGACCCGTGAACCCACCATGACCTCGGCTGCCCACGACGACGAGTTCGGCGGTGCGGGACGCCTCCAGCAGCACCTGCGCCGGGCGGCCGTCGGCGAGCCGTGTCTCCAGCGTGACGTCGGAGTACTTCTCCTTCCATCCGGCCACCGACGCCTCCAGCATCTGCCGTTCAGTTGTCTCGATCATGGTGTACGGCAGTGCGGTGACCGTGGGTCGCGTGTAGGTGCGGACGGCGCGTACCCAGGTGCCGCGCAGCAGCGCCGCCTCGAACGCGATGCCCAGCGCGGCGTCGGAGCTGGGGGACCCGTCGACGCCGGCCACCACGGGGCCGCCGGCCGTGGCCTGGCCGCGTACGACGACGACCGGGGCACGTGCGTGGGTGGCGACCTGCTGGCTCACCGACCCGAGCAGCAGGTGGGTGAGCCCGCCGCGGCCGCGGTTGCCCACGACGATCAGGCGGGCGCCCGCGTCGCCGAGGTCGATCAGCGTCGGTGCGGGCGCGGCGTGGACCGCGGTGCCGGCGACCCTGACGCCGGTGCCGCGTCTTCGCAGCTGCTCGACGATCTCCGCGATGAGTGCGTCGCCGCGATCCTGCGCCTCGGCGGTCAGCTCCTCGACCGGTCCGTCGTACTCCGCGCCTGGCCAGGCGAGCTGGTAGGCGTGGACGACGTTCAGCTCGGAGCCGGTACGTCCGGCCTCGATCGCGGCCCAGTCGACGGCGTTACGAGCCTCGACCGATCCGTCATATCCGACGACGATCCGTGCGTCCATCGCAATCCTCCTTCTGGGCGGTCCGGCTGCGGTCCGGCTGCGGCGTGCGACGGTCCACGCCGGTCGGACAGGACCGCCGTCTCCCCGCCGACGGGAGTTCCGAACCGCCGGCCGCGGCGCGTGCGGCTGTCAGTGCCTGACGACGAGCACCGGCGTGTCCGCGTGCTCGAGCACGTGCTGGGTGACCGCGCCGAGCCGCATGCCGGTGAGGCCGCTGAGACCGTGGGCGCCGAGCACGATCATCAGCGCGTCCCGCGCCTCGTACAGCAGCACCGGCACCGTCGCGCCCTGCCGCACCCGGATCTCGACCTCGACGGCGGGGTCCTTCGCCCGAAGCCGCTCCAGGTCGGCGTCGAGCTCGGCGGCCAGGTTGTCCGGGTCGGTCCGGCGGACCAGCCGGCTCGACGGCGGCTGCCACACCCGCACCGCGACCAGCGGCACCCGGCGCGCCGACGCCTCGCCGAACGCCGCTTCCATCACCGTCAGGGCGCCGGCGGACCCGTCGGCGCCGACGACGACCGGCGGGCCGGACGGCAGCTGGGACTCCGGCCCCGCCCAGCGTTCGGCGTGGTGCACGACCAGGACGGGGCACTGCGCGTGCCGGGCGAGGTGCATGCCGACGGAGCCGACGAACAGCGAGTGGAGGCCGCCGTGCCCGCGGCTGCCGACGACGACCAGTTCAGCGTGCCGGGACTGCTCACGCAGCACGTGCGCGGGCCGCCCGTACCACGTCGACGTCGTCACCCGCAGGCCCGGATACCAGTGCCGGGCCTCGACCGCGGCGTTCAGGACCAGCCCTTGCTCGTCGGTGATCTCCTCGGAAGGGCCGGGGACACCGAGAGCGTGCGTGACGCGCAGCGGGCGGCGGAGCCGGACCGCCTCGTCGGCGGCCCAGCGGACGGCTCCGAGCGCGGCCGGTGAACCGTCGACGCCCACGATCACCGGCCGTTCGATGATGGCCATGACGGCCTCCCTTCACGTCGTACCGGGGCGGTGCACCTTCCACAGTCGTCCGGCGCCGCGCGGACCGGAAGGGGCCGATGGTCCCGGGGCGCAGGTCCGCGCGGCGGCCGCTCAGGCGTGCCCCGCCGATGTGCCGGCCGACGCACACGGGCTCCTGTGCCGTCGTCGGGACGCGATCACGCGAGCGGGTCCGGGTGAGCGTCGCGGGCGGCACGCGCGGCCACCGTCGTCCCCACCACCAACCATCCCCGTCCCGTCGGAGGTCAGCCAGGTCCGACGGGCACGGCGGCACGGGACGTAGGTCCCGTCGGCGGGCCATGCACGCCCAGCCCCCGCGGACCCGGGCGTGCCTGTGCCTGGGCGTGCATGGTGTGCGCCCGGGAGGGCAGGAGGGCCGGATGACCCAACGGATGACCGCGTGGCGGGTCGAGCGCCCGGGCCCCATCGGGCAGCGCCCGCTGCGGATGACGTCGGTGCCGGTGCCCGAGCCGGGGCCGGGCGAGGTCCTGGTGCGGGTCCGTGCGTGCGCGGTCTGCCGCACCGATCTGCACCTGGCCGAAGGTGACCTTCCGCCGTACCGGACCGGCGTGGTGCCCGGCCACGAGGTCGTCGGCGACGTCGAGCGGCTGGGACCGGACGCCGGCGACCTGCGGGTGGGGGAGCGGGTGGGAGTGGCGTGGCTGCGCCACACCTGCGGTGCCTGCGCCTACTGCCGCGCCGGGTCGGAGAACCTGTGCCCGTCCTCGCGGTACACCGGCTGGCACGCCGACGGCGGCTTCGCCGAGCACTGCGTCGCACCGGCGGCGTTCGTGTACAGGCTGCCACCGGGCTACGACGACGCCCACGCCGCCCCGCTGCTGTGCGCCGGGATCATCGGCTTCAGGGCCCTGCGCCGGGCGGAGCTTCCGGCGGGAGGAAGCCTGGGCCTCTACGGCTTCGGTGCGTCGGCGCACCTGGCGGCGCAGGTCGCGATCGCACAGGGCGCGAGGGTTCACGTGCTGACCCGCTCGGCCCAGGCCAGACTGCTGGCGCTCCGGCTCGGCGCCGCGTCCGCGGGTGACGCCGCCGACGCACCACCGGAGCCGCTGGACGCCGCGATCCTGTTCGCCCCCGTCGGCGATCTGGTGCCGGTGGCGTTGTCGGCGCTCGACCGTGGCGGCACCCTCGCCGTGGCCGGTATCCACCTCACGGACATTCCGGTGCTGCGCTACACCGACCATCTGTTCCAGGAACGAACGCTGCGCAGCGTCACCGCCAACACCCGCCAGGACGGCCGGGACTTCCTGGCGTTCGCGCAGGAGCACCCGCTGCGGGTGAGCATCACGCCGTACCCACTGTCGGCGGCGGACGAGGCACTCGCCGACCTCGCCGACGACCGGGTCCGGGGTGCCGCCGTCCTGATCCCGCCGACCTGATCGCCGCGACGGACGGCGGCACCCCACGCCCGCCGGGCTACCGCACCACCGCGACCGGGCAGGCGGCGTGGTGGAGCAGCGCCTGGCTGACCGAGCCCAGCAGCAGCCCGGTGAAGCCGCCCATACCCCGGGAGCCGACGACCATCAGCTCGGCGCCGTGCGAGAGGCGCTTGAGGACCATCGCGGCACCGCCGCGCACCGTGCGGCGGCGCACGTCGACGTCCGGGTACTTGTCGGCCCAGCCGCAGATGGACTCGGCCAACGCCCGTCGTTCGTCGTCGAGCAGGTCGTCGGTGTCGTAGACGAGCGGCAGCATGTCGCCGGGGCCGGTGGCGTCGGGCCAGATGTAGGTGTGGACCGCGGTCAGCCCGACACCGCGGAAGGACGCCTGCTCGAACGCGAACCGCATCGCGCGGTCGGCGTCGTGGGACCCGTCGACGCCGACGACGACACGGTCCGCCTCGCCGGCGTCGGTGGTGTCGCCCGGGCGGACCACGACGACCGGGCAGGCGGCGTGCGTGGCCACCTGCACACCGACGGATCCGAGCAGCAGGCCGCTGAACCCACCCAGGCCACGGTTGCCGACCACAACGGTGCCGGCCCACTCGGAGGCGTGCACCAGCGCGGCACCGGCCGGCTCGAACGGTGTCGCGGTGGTGATCGGCAACTGGGACGCGACGGTGCGCGCGCGGGCGACGGCGGCGCCGACGACGGTCTCGGCGGCGTCCCGGACGACCTTGTCCAGCGCGGGTGTCCGGTAGGCGGCGAGCGGTGGGTAGACGACGGGCCACGCATACGCGTGGAGGATGTGCAGCCGGCGGCCTCGCCGCGCGGCGTCCCAGGCGGCCCAGTCCACGGCCGCCAGGCTCTCCGGTGAGCCGTCGACACCGACGACCACGTCGTGCTTGTGCTCCATCACGGAACTCCTTCCAGGGTTGTGCGGGTGGGTGACCGATCGGGTGCCGCTGTCCCAGCCGGCCTCAGCGCGCCGAGCTCTCGGGAACGATCTCCACCACGCCGTCGGCGTGCTCGGCGAACTCCCTGCTCACCGAGCCCAGCCGGAGCACCGCGGGCCGTGGCCGGCCGTGCCGTCCGAGGACCAGCAGCGCGGCTCCGGCGGCGGCACGGCGCAGCCCGGTCACCGGGTCGCCGCCGTAGACGCCGCGTTTCACGGCGACCGTGGGGTGCCGGGTCATCAGCGGCTCCACCTGGCCCGCGAGCGACTCCAGCGGTGCGGGCACCGTGGCGAAGTGCGTTTCCAGGAACCGGTCGTCGACCCAGTAGTCGTCGCCGGCCGGGCGGCCGTCGACCTCGACCACGGCCAGGGGCACGTGGTGCAGCTCGGCGTGGGCGAACCCGGCACGCAGCGCCGCCGCGGACGCCGCGGAACCGTCGGTGCCGACCACGACGTGACCGGCGAAGGGGCCGCCGCGGTGGCCGGGTGCCGGGCGTACGACCACCACCGGGCAGGCCGCCCGGGCGGCGAGCCTGGTCGGCACCGCGTGGTGCAGCGGGTCACCGCGGTCGTGCGCGCCGACGACGAGCAGGTCCACCCGGCAGGACAGGTCGAGCAGCGCCTCCACCGTGTCGCCGTGCGGCAGCCACACGGTGGAGCGGTTGTCGAGGCGTTGCCGCGCGGCCCTGATGTGCCGGGCCAGCGCGGGGTCCGTCAGTTCGAGCTCGGCGAGGCCGGGCGCCGCGCCGTGCGGGTCGCCGCCGTGCCGCACATGGCAGACGGTCAGCGTCGCACCGCGGGTCGCGGTCTCCTCGACCGCCCACGACAGGGCGGCGAGGCCACCCGGCGACTCCGCGAACCCGACGCCGATCCGGCAGGCCGCCTGAAGCCGTTCCTCGGCGTTCATGGCGGGTTCTCCTTCCCCGGGCCGGACGGTCCGACCAGCACGAGGAACCCGTGGTCCGCCTGCGGCGGCACGTCATCGGCGGCGGGCAGCTTGCTCACCTGGTTGAACTCCACCTCGGCCATCGCCGTCGACCTCCTCCGTTACGCGCGAGCGCCGTCCGGACCCGGAGGGCCTCACCTCCACCATCCCGCCGCACGGGCGGCGGTGCCAGGGCCGCAGGACCCTGAGGAGGGTGCCGTGATTCATCCCCGGGCAGGGCCTGAAGACCCTGGCATCGGCACGGCCGGCGGCGCACGGTTGACCAAGAGAACAACACGACGAACCCGCGGCGGTCGCCTGCGGGTGTGAGCAGAGGAGGAACCGATCATGCGGGCCAACATCGGAGACCGGCTGATCGTCGAGAGTGCTCACCTGGGCGCCGGCCGTCGAGTCGGTGTCATCACCGAGATCAGCCACGCCGACCACACCCCGCCGTACAGGGTGCACTGGCTCGACACGGGCCACGATGCGCTCGTCTTCCCGGGACCCGACGCCCACGTGCGTCCCCGGGCCGACGACGAGAACCCGGTGGGCGGGCCGGTGTCCTGAGGTCCCGCGGCGGGACCACCCGATCGGCGAGGCGTCACGGCCGGACCCGTTCGCGGGGTCGGGGCACAACAAACGCGCAGCTCACCCGGCGCGGGTGATTTGCCGTGCCGCGCTGGCACGGCCGGTGCCGGCGGATCAGGCTGGATCTGAACGCGGTCGCAGCACCGTACGCGTCGCCTGTGGTACGGCATGCGGAAGCGTGAACCCTCTTGTACGAAGCGGGGGAGCGGCGTGGAGTGCGCGGCGATCGTTGTCGGAGTGGACGGCGCGGAACCGTCGTTGGCAGCCGTCAGATGGGCGGCGGCCGAGGCCGATCGGCGCCGCGTGCCGCTGCGCATGGTGATGGCCTGTCACCGGCCGGCCCCGTTGACGGCATTCACATCCGAACCAGCGCGGAAAGTCGCCGATGACGTACTGCGGGTCGCGGCGCGGGAAGCCACGACCGCGGCGCCAGGTGTCGTCGTGGAAGCCACCGCGACGCCGGATCGCCCCGCGGCCGCCCTGCTGCGCGCCGGTGCCGGGGCCGGCATGCTGGTCGTCGGCACCCGCGGCCGGCACGCCGCCACGGCGGTCGTCCTCGGTTCGGTCAGCCGGCAGGTCGCCACGCAGGCGACGTGTCCGGTCACTGTCGTCCGCGGCAGCGTCCATCCAGCCGGCGGCGTGCTCGTCGGCGTCGACAGTGACCCGCGGGCAGCGCAGGTGGTGACCGCGGCGTTCGCCGAGGCGCGGCAGCGCGGCTGCCCGCTGCTGGCGGTGCGGGTGATCGAGACCCCACCGACACCGTCCGCGATCGGCACGCCACCGTTGATGTACGACGTGGCCGAGGTCCGCCGGTCGCTGACCGATGAGGCGACCCGCCTTGTCGCCGCGGTCGGCGACCGCTTTCCGGACGTGCGGTGGGAGCTTCACGGCGTCGACGGCGACGCGGGCAGGGTGCTCGCGCACCGGTCCGAGGACGCGCAACTGGTCGTCGTCGGCAGCCGCGGGCACGGCGGGCTCAGCGGGTTGCTGCTCGGCTCGGTCGGCCTGCATCTGCTGCACCGTGCGGCGTGCCCGGTGCTCATCCACCACGAGGACACGCATGTACATCTCGCCTGACCGTTCAGCGACCGCATGGATCTGAGCGGACGGACCTGACGGAAGAGGAGGGAGAGCCGGCATGGGTTACCAGTACGGACCCGTAGTCGTCGGCGTGGACGGATCCGCGGAGAGCATCGGTGCGCTGCGATGGGCGGCGGACGAAGCCTGCCAGCACACCCGGGAACTGCTCGCCGTCCATGCGTTCGACCCCGCGCTGCCGACCGGCGACGCGCCGGCGGAGCGTGCCGACATCGCCGTTCGGGCGGCGAACGAGGCGGTGCGGTGGCGGCCCGGCGTCTGCGCGACCGGCGTGACGGAGACCGGCGCCCCGGCGGACGTGCTGCGCCGCTACGCGGAGCACGCCCGGCTGGTCGTCGTGGCGAGCCACGGCCGCGACAAGAACGCGGCAGCGCCGCTCGGCTCCGTGTGTGCCGCGCTCTGTGTGCGCGCGGAGTGTCCGGTGCTGGTGGTCCACGGGGCACAACGCTGGGCCGACCCGTTCGCGGTGCTGCCCCGGACCGGTCCCGTGGTCGTCGGATTCGACGGCTCCGACTCGGCTCACCGGGCGCTTCGACTCGCGTTCGAGGAGGCGGCCAACCGCAGCCGGCGACTGGTCGTCATCCAGGCCTGGCAGCACCCGCAGCTGTGGCTTCCGGGCCGGCACCCGGGCGACGGCCAGCACCACGGCCCCGATCTGACCGCTGACGAGGCAGCCGTGCACGAGGCGCTGATGGCGGCAGCCGAACCATGGCGTGCGCGCCACCCAGCCGTCGAGATGGAGCTGCGCAGCGAGCCGGGCGACCCGGTCGAAGGTCTGAGCACCGCCTCACAGTGGGCGATGCTCATGGTGCTCGGCACCCGATGCCCCACCGACGCGGTCCAGCCTCCCAAGCCCTCGGTCATGCACCGCGTGCTGCGCGCGATCGTCTGTCCCGCCCTCATCGCGCACGGCACCGTCCGGCCGCGCAGCCGCCGCGATCCCCGCACCGCGCATTGGGCGGCGGCATGACGGCCGTCCGCCGGCCACCCGGCCGTGCCGCTCACCTGCCACCGATCCGGGACTTCCGGCACTGAACAACGCGCCGGCGTCGTGTCACATTTGGAGTGTCGCTGATCATGTTCACGGCGAGGAGTTGAGTGCGATGCGCACACCACGACAGGTGCTTGCCGACGCCCACACGATCGCGGTGGTGGGAGCCTCCCGCGACCCGCAGAAGCCCGCTCACTGGGTGCCGATGATGCTGCAGGAGCAGGGTTGGCGGGTCGTCCCGATCAATCCGCACGCCCAGCAGCTGTTCGGTGAGCACGCCTATGCGCGGCTGGCGGACGTCCCGGAACAGGTCGATGTGGTGGAGGTCTTCCGGCCGGCCGAGGAAGCCGAGGAACTGGTCCGGGAAGCTGCCGCTGTCGGCGCCAGAGCGATCTGGCTGCAGCTGGGCATCACCAACCACCGGGCACGGGAGCTCGCGGGCGAGCTCGGTCTCGACTTCGTCGAAGACACCTGCATGGGGATGGTGCGGGCGCTGGCTGACATGGTGCACGGCGGGGGTACGCCGCCCTGCCCGGTGTATCACGGCATCGAACCGGAACTGGAGCCGTCGCTGGCACCCGTCCAATCGCCATAGAACCCGGGACCGGGTCCGGGCAGACACTCCGGGAGGGACATTCCTCATGGCAGCGATCCGACACACCGACCCCGCCGCGGCGATCCAGGTGGAACCGGTCAGCCGCATCCTCGCGCGCGCGGCCGTGACCGCCCTGCGGGCACCGTCGATCTGGAACACCCAACCCTGGCATTGGCGCATCGAGCACGACACCGCCGAGCTCCGCGCGGACCGGCGCCGGCAGCTGAGCCCGGTCGACCCCGAGGGGCGGCTGCTGACCGTCAGCTGCGGGGTCGCCCTCCACCATGCCCGTGTCGCGCTGTCCGCCGACGGCGTCGGCGTGGCCGTCGACCGGCTTCCCCGTGCCGACGACCCCGACCTGCTGGCGACGCTGCGCTGCACCGGCCCTCAGGAATGGTCACCGGACGCGCAACGGCTCCGGCGGGCCCTCATGGTCCGGCGCACCGACCGGCGGCCGTTCGCCGACACCAGGATCCCGGAGCGGACCCTTGACCGCCTCCGCGCCGCCGCATCCGGTGCGGGCGCGCACCTGCAGCTCATCGGGCCGCAGGACCGCACCACCATGACCGTCGCCGCCGGTCACGCCGCCGCCGCCGAGCGCGCCGACCCCGCGTACCGCGCCCAGCTCGCCGCCTGGACGGGGGTCCGGATCGACGTCGGCGACGGCGTGCCGCTGGACACGATGGCGGCACTGGGTGCCCGGCCGGTGCCGATCCGCGACTTCACCGGCGCCGACGTCGGCCCCAGCATCTACAGCGGTGCCGAGCCGGTGGACCGCGGCGCCACCTACGGGCTGATCGTCACCGACATGGACGAGCCGGCGGGCTGGCTGGTGGCTGGTGAGGCGCTGTCCGCGGTCCTGCTGACAGCGACCACCGAGCGGTTGGCGACATCCGCGATGAGTGACCTCGTCGAGGTTCGCACCGCGCGGCTGCTGCTGCGACGCATGTTGGGCAACGTGGGCTATCCCGCCGTCGGCGTCCGGATCGGTGTCCCCGAGCCGGGTGCCGCGCCGCGGAGGGCGCCGAGGCGGGCGGCCGTGGAGGTCGTCGAAGTCGTCGGCGAGCCGGTGGAGCCACCCGGAGCGGCCGGCGACTGAGGTGGAGGCCCGCACACCCGACGGCCCGCGCGACCGCGCCAGGACTGGATGGAGGACGTCGCCATGAACCTCCCGTCGATCGAACCCGGAAGCGTCGTCGTCGGGGTCGGCGGCGCACCGGGCAGCGCTCTGGCCGTGCGGTGGGCGGCGGCTGACGCCGGACGCCGGGACCGGCGCCTGTATCTGTTGCACGCCGAGTTCGACTGGCAACAGTTCGCCTACCCGCGGCAGTTCACCGGCCAGGTGGAGAACGACAGCTACCTGCAGCAGGCGAGGCAGGTGTCGCAACAGGTCCTCGTCGAGGCGACGGAGCAGGCACTCGAGGTGCGGCCCGACCTTCGCGTCACCAACGTGACGGCGCTCCAGCCGGCCGTCCCGGCGCTGCTGGACGCCGCCCGGCAGGCCGCGCTGATCGTCGTCGGCAGCCACGGCGTCGGCGGCTTCGGCGCGCTGCTCGTCGGCTCCACCGTCACGCAGCTCGCCGCGCACGCCGACTGCCCGGTGCTGGTGGTTCGCGGGCTGCTACCACCGGGCAGCCGGGGCGGGCGGGACGGACCGAACGCCGGCCGGGTGGTCGTGGGGATCGACGGATCCCGCTCCGGTGAGGATGCGCTCGCGTTCGGGTTCGAGCAGGCCGCTGCCTGCGAGGCCGGCCTCACCGTCGTGCACGTCCACCGGCACCCGGAGGCGGGTGAACCCGGCGACACGACGCCGCCGGGGGACGACCCGGACGACCTGCACCACGCGGACCGGTGCGTGCTCGCCGGGTCACTCGCCGGCTGGCGGAAGCGGTATCCCGGCGTCGACACCCGCTTCGAGACGGTCTCCGGCCGGGTGAGCAGAGCACTCATCGACGCTTCGGCCGGTGCCCAGGTGCTCGCCGTCGGTGCACATGGCCGAGGCGGGCTCAGCAGGCTGATCCTCGGCTCCGTGAGCCGGGCCCTGGTCCACCACGCCATCTGTCCGGTCGCGGTCGTTCACCAGGCATCGCGAAGCATCACGGCGTCGCGCGGCCCGTAGCGGCCGACGCCACGGCCTGCGGCAGGGCACCGCCGCCACGGTTTCATCGGTTCGTCGAGGGGAAGCAGCCCGGATGGCGTACACACCGATCACCAAGACCGCGACCGTCGTGGCCCGCGCCAATCTCAGCGACTATCGGTGGGTACGGCACGACTTCACCTGGTCGGCGGCAAAACGCTGGCTGGCCGGCAGGCCCGACGGACAGGGCCTGAACATCGGCCGCGAAACGGTCGACAGGCACGTTCAGGACGGTCGCGCGGAGGCCGTGGCGTTGCGCTGTCTCGACCGTCGCGGCGGACATCGGGACGTGACCTACGGCGAGCTGATGCGACAGACCAACCGCTTCGCCAACGCGCTCGCCGCCCTCGGCGTCGCACCCGGCGAACGCGTGTTCGCACTCCTGGATCCCGGGCCGGAGCTGTACGTCGCGGCGCTGGGCACCCTGAAGTACACCGCGGTGCTGTCGCCGCTGTCCTGCGCGCTGGCGCCGGAGCAGATCCGGCGGCGGATGGTGCTGGGCGACGCGACCACGCTCGTCACGACCGCCGACCTGTACGAGCGGAAGGTGGCACCCGTCCGCGCGGAGATGCCGGCGCTGCGCCACGTGCTGGTCGAAGGGGACCGGCCGCCCGCCGGCAGCATCAGCCTGGAGCAGGCCACGGCAGCGGCGGACGACCGGTTCACCGTGCCGCCCACCGGTGCCCAGCAGACGGCGATGCTGCAGTTCACCCGCGGCACCACGGGAGCGCCCAAGGGCGTGTTCCACGCACACGAGGCGGTGGCCGCGCACCACGCGACCGCGCTCTACGCCCTCGACCTCCGACCGGACGACGTCTTCTGGTGCACCGCCGATCCGGGGGAGATGACCGGAACGTCCTACGGCATCATCGCCCCGTTGACCCACGGCGTCACCGTCCTGGTCGACGCCGGTGACCTCGACGCCGACCGGTGGCACACCAACGTGTCCCGGCACCGGGTCACTGTCTGCTACACCTCGCCCTCCACGGTGCGGACGCTGATGCGTCACGGCACCGAGCCGGCCGCGCGGCGCGATCCGTCAGCACTACGGTTCATCGCCTCGGGCGGCGAGCCGCTCGGCCCCGAGGCCGTGCTGTGGGGAACGCGGGCGCTCGGACAACCCGTCCACGACACGTGGTGGCAGACCGAGACGGGCGCCATCATGATCAGCAACTTCGCCGGCGTGGACATCCGGCCCGGCGCCATGGGACTGCCTGTGCCGGGCGTCGAGGTCGGCCTGCTGCACCCCGAAGGAGGTGGGCGCCCGCGGGTGCGGGACGGCGCCGTCACCGTGATCGATCGGCCCGACGCGGTCGGCGAGCTCGCCCTACGGTCCGGCTGGCCGTCGATGTTCCGCGGCTACCTGCACGACGACGCCCGCTACGAACAGTGCTTCGCCGATGGCTGGTACCGCACCGGCGACCTGGCCAGCCGCGACAGCGACGGATACTACTGGTTCGCCGGCCGGATCGACGCCGCCATCGGGCTGCCCACCCCGTCGACTCTGGAGGCCCCGCCATGACGACGACACACGAGAACGCGGCGTTTCCGACGCAGACAACGGCACTGCACCGAGCCGCCGAGGAAGCCGGCCACGCGCCGTCGATCCTGAACACCCAGCCCTGGCGGTGGCACATCCACGACGATGCCCTCGACCTGTACGCGGACACGACCCGGCAGCTCGGCGCGACAGACCCCCAGGGGCGGCTGCTGACGCTCAGCTGCGGCGCCGCCCTGCACCACGCCCGGGTGACCCTGGCGGCCAACGGGTTCGAACCTGTTACAGATCGCCTGCCCGACCCCGATCATCCGGCCCTCCTCGCCCGGATACGAGCCGGTCGGCCACAACCGGCCGGCCCTGACGACGCGAGCGCGTACCGGGCGATACGACGGCGACACAGCGACCGGCGCCGGTTCAGCTCCACCCGCGCGGTGAACGCCGGCGAACTGGCCGTGCTGCGCGCGGCGGCCGAAGCCGAACACGCCCGCCTGTACCGGATGACCCCCGATGACATCGAGTTTCTGGCACATGCCACCCAGCGCGCTCGGGTCATCGGCGCGAAGGACGAGCGGCGCGTCGTCGAACAGTACGCGTGGACGCACCGCGAGCCGGGCAGCGCGGACGGCGTCCCGGGCGACACCGTCCCGGCAGCCGCTGCCCGGCCCGTGCCGGTGCGTGACTTCGACCTCGGCGGCGAGGCGACCCTCGATCCGGGCTCGGAGGACGACCGCAACACCGAGTACCTGATCATCGTCACGGACCACGACCGTCGCGCGGACTGGCTCGCCGCAGGCGAAGCGACCAGCGCGGTGTGGCTGGCCGCCACCGCCCAGGGGCTGGCCGCGTCGCCGATGAGCAGCGCCGTCGAGATCCCCGGCGCCCGGGCACTGCTCGCCGGCCTCGTCGATCCCGCGGGCCATCCGCAACTCGTGCTCCGCGCCGGGATCGGCCCCGAACCGGCCCCGCTCCCGCCGAGCCCCCGCCGCCCGTCCCGCGACGTCATCGACACCGGGGAACCACCGGGTCGGTGAGCCGCGCTGCCGCGTCAGGGTCCGTCGCGCGGGCACGGGCCCGACGGTCCCGCCCGGACGTGCCGTTCGGCCCTGATGCGGCACCTGCCGGCTCATGAGAATCGGGGCATGGACGCGCTGGATCTCGCGCGGTGGCAGTTCGCGATCACCACCGTGTACCACTACCTCTTCGTGCCGATGACCATCGGCCTGTCGGCGCTCGTCGCCGGGCTGCAGACCGCCTGGGTGCGGACCGGACGCCCGGAGTACCTGCGCGCGACGAAATTCTGGGGAAAGCTGTTCCTGATCAACTTCGCGATGGGCGTCGTCACCGGCATCGTGCAGGAGTTCCAGTTCGGCATGAACTGGAGCGCCTATTCGCGGTTCGTCGGGGACATCTTCGGCGCCCCGCTGGCCATCGAAGGTCTCCTGGCGTTCTTCCTCGAGTCGACGTTCCTCGGGCTGTGGATCTTCGGCTGGGACCGGCTGCCGAAACGCGTCCACCTGGCGGCGATCTGGCTCGCGTCGATCGGCACCATGCTCTCGGCGTACTTCATCCTCGCCGCCAACTCCTGGATGCAGCATCCCGTCGGGTACACGCTCAACGCCGAACGCGGCCGGGCGGAGCTCACCGACATCGGTGCCGTCCTGACGAACTCGACGACCCTCGTGACGTTTCCGCACACCGTCACCGCATGCTTCCTCACCGCCGGGGCGTTCATGCTGGCCGTGAGCGCCTGGCACCTGCGCCGCCGCAACCAGGCCGACGTGTTCCGGCCGGCACTACGACTCGGCGCCTGGGTGGTGCTCGTCGCCGGCGTCGGTGTCCTCATCACCGGTGACCTGCAGGCGCGGGTGATGACCGAGCAGCAGCCGATGAAGATGGCCGCGGCCGAGGCGCTGTACCAGACGGACAAGCCCGCCTCGTTCTCGATCTTCACCATCGGCTCGCTCGACGGGCGCGAGGAGGTCGCGAGCGTACGCATCCCGTCGCTGCTGTCGTTCATGGCGACCGGCAGCCCCGGCGGCGAGGTGGAGGGGATCAACGACCTGCAGCGGCAGTACGCCGAACGCTACGGCGACGGCGACTACGTGCCCTACGTGCCGGTCACCTACTGGTCGTTCCGCCTCATGATCGGGTTCGGCGTCCTCGCCATGGCCGTCGCCGCGGTCGCGTTGTGGCGCACCCGCAAGGGGCGGCTGCCTGACAGCCGCTGGCTGTGGGCCTCGGCCGTCGCGACCGTCGCCATGCCCCTGCTCGCCAACTCGTTCGGCTGGATCTTCACCGAGGTCGGCCGCCAGCCATGGACCGTCTTCGGCATCTTCAAGACCTCGCAGAGCGTGTCGCCGGCGGTCTCCGCGAGCACCGTCGCGACGTCGCTCATCGTGTTCACGCTCCTGTACGGCGCGCTCGCCGTCGTCGAACTGATGCTGATGCTGCGGTACGCCCGGGCCGGAGCACCCGAAATCGTCGTACCTCACGACGAAGATGACGAAGACCGTCCGCTGGCGTTCGCGTACTAGAGGGAAACGACAATGGAACTCACCACCGTCTGGTTCGCGCTCATCGCTGTGCTCTGGTCCGGCTACTTCCTCCTGGAAGGGTTCGACTTCGGCGTGGGCATGCTGCTGCCGGTGCTCTCCCGCGACGAGCGGGAGCGGCGCCTGCTCATCAACACCATCGGCCCCGTCTGGGACGGCAACGAGGTCTGGCTCCTCGTCGCCGGCGGCGCGACCTTCGCCGCGTTCCCGGAGTGGTATGCCACGCTGTTCTCCGGCTTCTACCTGCCGTTGCTGATCATCCTCGTCGCGCTCATCCTGCGCGGGCTCGCCTTCGAATACCGCGGGAAAATCGACAACCCGCGATGGAGGAGCCGCTGGGACCTGTGCATCATCGTCGGAAGCCTCGTCCCGGCACTCCTGTGGGGCGTCGCGTTCGGCAACATCGTCCGAGGCGTGCCCATCAACGCCGAGCACGAGTACGTCGGCACGTTCTTCACCCTCCTCAATCCCTACGCACTGCTCGGCGGCCTCACGACCCTGTCGCTGTTCGCGCTGCACGGCGCCGTGTTCCTGGCGTTGAAGACCGACGGAGACGTCCGGGCCAGGGCCGGACGCCTCGCGTTCCGGCTCAGCCTGCCCGCCGTGCTCGTCGCCGCCGCATTCCTGCTGTGGACACAGCTGACCCACGACGACGCGTGGGGCTGGGCGCTGTCCGCCGCGGCCGCCGCGACGCTGATCGGTGCGGTCCTCGCCACACGGGCCCGCAAGGAAGGATGGGCGTTCCTGGCCACCGGGGCGACCCTCGTCCTCGCCGTCGCCGCCCTGTTCGTCACGCTGTTCCCCGACGTCATGCCGACCACCCTCACCAGCGGCGACAGCCTCACCGTGACCAACGCGTCCTCCACGCCCTACACCTTGAAGGTCATGACCTGGGTCGCGGTCTGCTTCACGCCGATCGTGCTGGGCTACCAGTCGTGGACCTACTGGGTGTTCCGCCGGCGGCTGCGGGTCGAGCACATCCCGGCGGCCCGCCCGTGAGGCCCCTGGACCCGCGTCTGCTGCGCCACGCCCGGGCGACCCGCACCTACCTGGCACTGTCCGTCGTCCTCGGCCTCGCCCTCGCCGCGCTGGTCGTGGCGCAGGCGACCCTCCTCGCCGACGGCATCACCGCCGTCTACCTGCACGGCGCCGACGTGGCCCGGATCGCGCCGACCCTCGCGTGGCTGGCCGCCGTCGTCGTGCTGCGGGCGGGGGTCGCCTGGGCGCAGGAGGTCTCCGCCGCCCGGTCGGCGGCCGCCGTGAAGCGCCAGCTGCGGTCGCGGCTCCTCACCCACGTCGCGGCCCTGGGGCCGGGCGCCGCCGGCACCGGCACCGGCGAGGTCGCCACCCTCGCCACACGAGGGCTGGACGCGCTGGACGCCTACTTCGCCCGGTATCTGCCGCACCTCGTCCTCGCCGCCCTGGTGCCGGTCGTCGTGCTCGCCCGTATCGCGCCCGCGGATCTCGTCGCCGCCGGCACGATCGCTGTCACCCTGCCGCTCATCCCGGTCTTCATGGCCCTGGTCGGGATGCACACCGAAACGGCGAACCGGCGCCAGTTCCGGCTCCTGGCCCGGCTGTCGCACCACTTCCTCGACGTCGTCGCCGGCCTGCCGACCCTGCGGATCTTCGGACGCGCCAAACGGCAGGCCGGGATCATCGCCCGCATCAGCGCCGAGCAGCGCGCCACCACCATGCGCACACTCCGGGTCGCGTTCCTGTCATCGCTCGTCCTGGAGCTGCTCGCGACGCTGTCCGTGGCGCTCGTCGCGGTCGGCATCGGGCTGCGCCTCGTCGACGGCAGCCTCGGCCTCGCCACGGCGCTGCTCGTGCTGATCCTCGCCCCCGAGGCCTACCTGCCGTTGCGCCAGGTCGGCGCCAACTACCACGCCAGCGCCGAAGGACTCGCCGCCGCCACGTCGGTGTTCGAGATACTCGAACAGCCGCTGCCGCCGCGCGGGACCGCACCCCCACCGGCCGGCACCATGCGGTTCGAGAACGTCGTCGTCCGCCACGAGGGCCGGTCCGACGCGTCGCTGCCGTCGTTCACCGCCGAGATCCACCCCGGCGAGGTGGTCGCACTGACCGGTCCCAGCGGCTGCGGCAAGTCCACGGCCCTGGCCGTGCTGCTCGGATTCGCCGCCCCGGGCACCGGCAGCGTCACCGTCGGCGGTCACGACCTGACGACCGTCGACCCCGACGAGTGGCGGCGAGGGGTCGCGTGGCTGCCGCAGCGGCCCTGGCTCAGCACCGGCACCATCGCCGACAACATCCGCCTCGGCGCACCCGGCGCCACAGCGGAGTCGCTGCGGCGTGCGGCGGCGCAGGCCGGCGCGCTGGAGTTCATCGACGCGCTGCCGGAGGGGATGTCGACCAGGCTCGGCGACGACGGCGCCGGCCTGTCCGCCGGGCAGCGCCAGCGCATCGCGCTGGCCCGCGTGTTCCTGCGGGACGCCCCGTTGGTCCTGCTCGACGAGCCGACCGCCAACCTCGACGCGGAGACGGAGGCGGGCATCCTCGCCGCGATCCGCACCCACGCCGCCGGCAGGACCGTCATCATGGCGGCCCACCGGCCGGCGCTCATCGCCGTCGCCGACCGCAGCATCCCGGTCGGACGCACGGCGGTGGCGGCATGACCACCGTCGACCGCGCGGGCCGCGCCGAAACGCCGACCGGCAGGGCACCTCGCAACGGCGCCCGGGTGTCCCGCCGGCACCGCAGCGGTCACGCCACCGGTGCCGCGGGCCGTCAGGAAAGCGGCGGCCATGCCGGCCTCATCACCGGTGTGCTGCGGCTGTGCCGGCCTGCCGCCGGTCAGCTCGGCCTGGCCCTGCTCGCCGGGGTCGGTGCGGCCGGTGCCGGGGTCGGGCTGATGGCGACCTCGGCGTGGCTCATCTCGCGCGCCGCCCAGCACCCGCCGGTGCTGCACCTCATGGTGGCCATCGTCGCCGTCCGGGCGTTCGGCATCGGCCGCGGCGTGCTGCGCTATGTCGAACGGATCGCCGGCCACGACGCCGCGCTCCGCGTACTGGGCGGGCTGCGGGTCCGCACGTACCGGCGGCTGGAGCGCCTCGCGCCGGCCGGCCTCACCGCGTTCCGCCGCGGCGACCTCGTCGCCCGCCTCGTCGACGACGTCGAGTCGGTGCTCGACGTCATCGCGCGCGTGCTGCTGCCCATCGCCGTCGCGGCCGTCACCGGCGCCGCCACGGTGCTGCTCATCGGCAACCTGCTGCCGGTCGCGGGCGCGGCACTCGCCGCGAGCCTGCTCGCCGTCGCGGTCGGGGTGCCGCTGGTGCAGGCGGCGGCCGTCCGTCGTGCCGACGCCCGGCTCGCGCCGCTGCGTGGTGCGCTGGCCGCCGGCACCGTCGATCTGCTGCAGGGGCTGCCCGACCTCATCGCGCACGGCGCCGTCGGGCGCGCGCTGACCGCGCTGGACCGCACCGACCGGCAACTGCTCACCGCTGCCCGCCGCTCCGGCGCCGCCGCCGGCGTGTCGGCGGCGGTCACCGCATCATGCACCGGGCTGAGCGTCCTGGCAGGCCTCGCCGCCGGTGCCGTCGCGGTCCGGGCCGGCGCTCTGCCGGGCGAGCTGCTCGCCGTCGTCGTGCTGACCCCGCTCGCCGTCTTCGAGACCGTCGGCACGATCCCCGCCGCCGCGCAGCGCCTCGCCGCGGCCCGCTCCGCGTTGGGGCGGCTCGCCGAGATCGCCGTCGCCGCGGACCCGGCGCCCGACCCTGCCGCGCCGGTGCCGCTGCCGGACGGCCCGCCGACCGTCCGCCTGGAGGGGGTGTCCGCCGGTTGGACGCCGGGACAGGTCGTGCTCCGCGACGTGTCCCTCACGCTTCGCCCGGGCCGCCGGGTCGCGCTCGTGGGACCGAGCGGCGCGGGCAAGAGCACGGTTGCGGCACTGTTGCTGCGATGGCTCGATCCGCTCACCGGGCGGGTGACGCTCAACGACGTCGACATCCGCGACCTGCGCGGCGACGACGTGCGTCGCACCGTCGGATACCTGGGCGACGACGTGTATCTGTTCGACACGACCATCGAGGAGAACCTGCGCGTCGGCCGCCCCGCCGCGACCGCGGCCGAGCTCGAGACGGCCCTGGCCGCCGCGCGGCTGCTGGACTGGGTCCGGACCCTCCCCGCCGGACTCGGCACGCCCGTGGGTGAGCACGGTGTCACGTTGTCCGGCGGCCAGCGCCGCCGGCTCGCGCTCGCCCGCGTGCTGCTGGCCGACTTCCCGGTCCTGATCCTCGACGAGCCGACAGAACACCTCGACGACGGCACCGCCGCCGAACTGACCCGCGACCTGCTCGCCGCGTCCGGGGCCCGGGCGGTCCTGCTCATCACCCACCGCACGGACGGCCTCGACGACGTCGACGAGGTCGTCACGCTGCTGCCGGCCCGCCAGGACGGATCGCGCGCGTCCACAGCGAAGCACGGCTGATCACCGAGGGGTATGTGCCGTGCCGGGGCCGGCGGCGCCGTCTTCGCCCTCGTCGGCAAGGTCGCGCCCGCGGACAAGGTCGGCGCCGTCACCGGCGTCGTCGGTGCCGCGGGCGGGCTCGGCGGGTTCGTCCCTCCGCTCATCATGGGCTGGGTGTACGGGGTGGAAGGCTCGTACTCGATCGGCCTGATGCTGCTGTCGGACGTGGCCCTCGCCGCCGCCGTGTACACCGCCGTCAAGATGAGCACCCTCGCCCGCCGAGTACAGGAGCCCGCATGAACCCGTCATCGTTGCCGTCCCTCGTCGAGCAGCACCTGACCACCGCCCGCGGCGCCGCCGGCGGGCGTAGCGCCCAGACCCTGTACGGCGGCCACGGCAGCGCCCTGCACCAGACGCTCATCGCCCTGGCCGCCGGGCGGCGGCTCGACGAGCACGAGAACCCGGGCGAGGCGACGCTGCACGTGCTGCACGGCCGGGTCCGGCTCGCCAGCGCCGCCGGCAGCGCCGAGGGCGGCGCCGGGGACCTGCTCGTGATCCCCGACGCCCGGCACAGCCTGGAAGCCCTCGAGGACGCCGCCGTCCTGCTCACCGTCGCCAAGCCCCGCTGACGGTCGCCGCTTCGCGCGGCCGCTGACCGCGGCGGCGCACCGGTGTCTGCCGGGCGGGCCGCCCGGGCCGGTGGGTCTCAGTTGGAGCGGATCGCCTGCGCCGTCCGGGTGGCCCAGGCCAGGGCCGCCAAGTGCTGGCCGAGGATGTCGCCGTCCGAGCCGGCCGGCGGCGGGGTCCCGTGGGCGTGGGCCTGGACGGTGGCGAGGACGTGGCCCAGGGGACCGGTGCCGTGCAGGAGCGCATCGCTGACGGCGGGCGCCAGGGGCAGCGAGCCGGCGAGGGCGCTGACCGGCATGCCGAGCAGCCCGGCGACGGCGTCGAGCAGGCCCGCGGTGAACGCCTCGTCGCCGGCGAGGCCGGCGCTCTCGGCGATCAGCCGGCACAGCTGCGCCTGGACGAGGATGTCGGCGGTCTGCTCCTCCCCGGCCTCGGTGAGGTCGCCGATGAGCATGAGGGTCACCCAGTTGCGGATCTGGGCGGCGCCGAGCATGACGACGGCCTCGTGCACCGATGACACCCGGTGCGCGGTGCCGGCCGCGGCGGTGTTGACCGCCTTCAGCATCCGGTAGCTCAGCGCCGGGTCGCCGGACACGATGGACACGATCCGGTCCAGGCCCACGTCCGGCGCCATGAGCAGGCCGAGCAGGTGCACGCAGCGCAGCCGCGACGCGCTCAGCGTGCGGGCCGACACGACCGCCGGGCGGCTCAGGGCGTACCCCTGGAACAGCTCGAACCCGAGGGCGTGCGCCTCGGCGACGTCGTCGGCGGTCTCCAGGCGCTCGGCGACGAACCGCAGGTGCGGGTGCGCGGCCCGCACGTCGAGGATCGCCTGCCGCTGCTCGGCGGTCGTGCCGAGGAAGTCGACCTTCACGTAGCTCGCCAGGCCGAACAGGCGCTCGTGCCCGGAGCCGGACACGAAGTCGTCGAGGGCGATGACGTAGCCGCGGTCTACCAGGGCGGCGACGCCCTGCACGATCCGGTCGTCGACGTCGACCGTCTCCAGGACCTCCAGCACGGCGTGCTCGGGCGCGAACGGCACGGGCAGCTCGCCGAGGAGGAAGTCCGCGGTCAGGTTGATGAAGCACGGCCGGCTGCCAGCGAGCTCGTCCAGGCCGACGGTGGTGAACGCGGCGACCATCACCTGGCTCGTGGCGAGGGCGCCGCCGTTCGTCGCGGAGCTGGCCCCCGGCGCGTTGCGGAACAGCAGCTCGTACGCGGCGATGTCGCCCTGCCGGTCGTAGATCGCCTGCCGGCCGACGTGGACATCCATGACCTCAGGTATGACGTTCGACATTCGCTTCCCGATCGGTATCCGGCAGAACACTCTGTGTCACCAATAGTGTCTGGTCCGGCCCGGCAGCGGCGACCGCCGAACGTCCACGCCCGCCGCCGACCGGTGTCCACCGGTCGGCGGGCCAGGTGCCCGCGATCGGAGGACTTTCGGCCCGTGTGCCGAGACCGGCGCCGGATCAGGGTCCATGAGGAGCTTGTGCGGGTGGCGCCCGGGGTCGACGTGCAGACGATGATCGGGCCACGGGCCACGGGCCACGGGCCACGGGCCGCGGGCCGCGGGGTGCGGGGTGCGTTGCCGTGGTCGTCATGATTCGACCGGGGCGCCACCGGTGGCCTGCGCAGTGGCGAAGGTCCCGCCGTGGCGGGACCTTGCCGTTCGCCCGGTGGCGGTCGCGTGCCGCCGGGCGCGGACGGTTCACCTGGCCGCGGGCGTGTGGGCGATCAGCACCGGGCATTCCGAGTGCTGCATCAGCTGCTGCCCGACCGAGCCCAGCAGCAGTCCCGTGAAGCCGCCGTGCCCGCGGCTGCCGACCACGACGAGCTGCGCCGTGTGTGAGGCGCCGATGAGCACCTTCGCGGCCCTGCCGGCGGTCACGAGCGCTTGCACCTTGACGCCGGGGTACTGCTCCCGCCACCCGTCGAGGGACGACTCGAGCGCGGCCCGCTCCACCTCCGCGGCGGCGTCCCGTGGGACGAGCACCGTCGACGGCGGCTCGTAGGCGCGGATCGCGACGACCTCGGTGCTCCGCCGCGCGGCGGCGTCGAACGCGAGCCGCAGCGCCACCTCCGCTGACGCTGAACCGTCCACCCCGACGACGACCGGCCCGGTGACCGCGTCGCAGTGCCCGCGCACGACGACGACCGGCGTGCGGGCGTGCGTCGCGACCTGCTGGCTCACCGAGCCCAGGAACAGGTTGCTGACGCCGCCGGCACCGCGGTTGCCGACGACGAGCAGCGCGGCGGTCTCGCTCACGCCGAGCAGGCCCGCCGCGCCCGGCGCCTCGATCGCGACGCCGACGACGTCGAGGCCGTCGTGGTGTTCGCGGACACGCGCGGCGGCGTCGGCGACGAGTTGCTCGCCGGCCCGCTCCACGGCCTCGATCAGTTCGGCCGTGACGTCGTAGTACACGCCGGGCCATGAGACGTGGTAGCCGTGCACGATCTGCAGCTGCGCCCGCGTCCGAGCGGCCTCGTCGGCGGCCCAGTCCACCGCTCTGCCCGCCTCATCGGATCCGTCGTAGCCGACGACGATGCGTTGTGTGTTCATGATGCCCTTCCTTGTCGGGGTCGACGGCTGCCGGAGCCGGTCGCGGAGACCGCGGATCTGTCGCAGCGCACCTCCAAAGGGTCCGATTCGATGCTAGGCACGGGTTTCCGGCCGCGGACAGGGTCGAAGGACCCGGCTGCGCGGGCCGGTCGAACGGCACCCGCGGAGGTGCCGTTGTGCCCTGCTGCCGGGTGTCCGGCGAGCCGTACGGTCGGGTCAGCAGACAGCGGTGGAAGTGAGCAGGAGGCGGGCAATGGGACGCTGGAATGTCGCCGACGTGATGACGATCGGCGCGATATCGGTGCAGGAGGACACGCCGTTCAAGGAGATCGTCGACCTCCTGGAGGCGCATGAGATCAACGCCGTGCCGGTGGTCGACGGGCACGACCGGGTCGTCGGTGTGGTGTCGTCGGCCGACCTCGTGCCGAAGATCGAGTTCGCCGGCGACGACGACCATCTGCGACTGTTCGAGAACCGGCACACCCGCCAGGCCCGCGGCAAGGCGCACGCGACCGCCGCGGGCGAGCTGATGAACGCCCCCGCCGTCACCGTCATGAGCACCACATCCGTGGTCGCGGCCGCACGGATCATGGAGGGCGCGGAGCTCAAACGCCTCCCGGTCGTCGACGGCCTCGGCCGCCTCATCGGCATGGTGACCCGGCGGGACCTGCTGAAGGTGTTCCTGCGCACCGACGCCGAGATCCGCGGCGAGATCCTCGCAGAGGCCGTCGACGACCTTGTCGGAGTCGACCGGTCACAGCTCCGCGTCGAGGTCGACGACGGCATCGTCACCCTGCTGGGGCAGGTGGAGCGCGGGTCGCTGGTCCCGGCGCTCGTCCGGCGGATCGAGCGGGTCGACGGTGTCGTGGACGTCGTCAGCCACCTGTCGTTCGATGTGGACGACACCGGCGACCAGCCGCAGGGCTACCGGGCACCGGTCATGTTCTGACCGGTGCCACGTGACCGGTGTCCCGGGGCGGCGGGACTTCCGGCCCTGCCGCCTCCGTCCGCGCCCGGCAAGGCTTGCACCGCAGCGGGAAAGAGCTTTGGAGGATCCGATGACCACCATCAGCGCCGAAACCACTGCCGGGCTCGCCGCCTGGCGTGGCTTCCGTGGCGGCTCGTGGCGTGACCAGGTCGACGTGGCGGGGTTCGTGCGGGCCAACGTCCGCCCGTATGACGGCGACGAGGGGTTCCTGGCCGGCCCGACACCGCGGACCACCCACATCTGGGGGCTGCTGACCGCGATGTTCCCGCAGGAACGCGAACGCGGCATCCACGACGTCGACGTGCACACCCCGGCGTCGATCACGGCCCACGCGCCCGGCTACATCGACCGTGAGTGCGAGCTCATCGTCGGCCTGCAGACCGACGCCCCGCTGCGCAGGGCGATCATGCCGTCCGGCGGGCTGCGGATGGTGGAGAACGGCCTGAAGGCATACGGCTACGAGCTCGACCCGCTCGTCAGGGAGATCTTCACCAGGTACCGCAAGACGCACAACGCGGCCGTGTTCGACGCGTACACGCCGCAGATCCTCGCCGCCCGCAGGGCGGGCATCATCACGGGCCTCCCGGACGCGTACGGGCGGGGACGCATCATCGGCGACTACCGCCGGGTCCCGCTGTACGGCGTCGACTTCCTCATCGCCGAGAAGCGCCGCGACAAGGCGTCGCTGGACGAGCACGCCGCGACCGCCGACGTCATCCGTGACCGGGAGGAGCTCGCCGAGCAGCTGCGCGCCATGGAGGAGCTCAAGAGCATGGCCGCCGGCTACGGCCACGACATCGCCGGCCCCGCCCGCACCGCGCGGGAGGCCGTGCAATGGCTGTACTTCGCCTATCTCGCCGCCGCCAAGGAGCAGAACGGCGCGGCGATGTCACTCGGCCGCACCTCGACGTTCCTCGACGTGTACCTGGAGCGGGACCTCGCCGAAGGAGCGCTGACCGAGTCCGGCGCGCAGGAGCTCGTCGACGACTTCGTCATGAAGCTGCGCATCATCCGGTTCCTGCGGACCCCCGAATACGACCAGCTGTTCTCCGGCGACCCGACGTGGGTCACCGAGTCGATCGGCGGGATGTCCGCTGACGGGCGGACCCTCGTCACCAGGACGTCGCTGCGCTATCTGCAGACGCTGTACAACCTGGGTCCGGCACCCGAGCCGAACCTGACCGTCCTGTGGTCGCCGGCGCTGCCCGAGCCGTTCAAACTGTTCTGCGCGAAGGTGTCGATGGACACCAGCGCCATCCAGTACGAGAACGACGACCTGCTGCGCCGCTACAGCGACGACGACACCGCCATCGCCTGCTGCGTGTCGGCGATGCGCGTCGGCAAGGACATGCAGTTCTTCGGCGCGCGGGTCAACATCGCCAAGGCGCTGCTGTACGCCGTCAACGGCGGCCGCGACGAGATGAGCGGCATCCAGGTGGCACCCGCGAGCCCGCCCGTCACCGGGGACGTCCTGCGCTACGACGACGTCCTCGCCGCGTTCGACCGGACACTGGACTGGCTGGCCCGCACCTACGTCGACGCGCTCAACATCATTCATTGCATGCACGACAAGTACGCCTACGAGCGGATCGAGATGGCGCTGCACGACTATCCGGTGCGCCGGTTCCTGGCCTGCGGCATCGCCGGGCTCTCCGTCGCCGCCGACAGCCTCGCCGCGATCCGGTACGCGAAGGTCACGCCGGTCCGCGACGCCACCGGCCTGGTCGTCGACTACGTCGTCGACGGGGAGTATCCGGCCTTCGGCAACGGCGACGACCGCGCCGACAGCATCGCGGTGTGGCTGGTCGAGACCTTCATGGACAAGGTCCGTGCCAATCCCAGCTACCGCGACGCGATCCACACCCAGTCGGTGCTCACGATCACCTCGAACGTCGTGTACGGCAAGCACACCGGCAACACGCCCGACGGCCGCCGTGCCGGTGAGCCGTTCGCGCCCGGCGCCAACCCGATGAACGGCCGCGACACGCACGGCATGGTCGCCTCGGCGCTGTCGGTGGCGAAGCTGCCCTACCCGGCGGCCCGCGACGGGATCTCGCTCACCAGCACGGTCACCCCCGACGGTCTCGGTCGCGCCGACGCCGAACGGGTCGTCAACCTGGCCCGCATCCTCGACGCCTACACCGGCGCCGGCGGGTTCCACCTCAACGTCAACGTGCTCGACCGGGCGACACTGCTGGACGCGATGGAGCACCCCGAGCGGTACCCGCAGCTGACGGTCAGGGTCTCCGGGTACGCGGTCAACTTCGTCAGGTTGACCCGCGAACAGCAGCGCGACGTCGTCAACCGCACCTTCCACGGTTCGGCATGAACCATGTGACCGCCCCGTCCTCTGCCCCCCGGGACGGGACGACCCGGCCGGACGCCGCCACCGCTCCCCCCGGCTGGTGGCGTCCGGTCCCGGGCCGGCTGCACTCATGGGACGTCTCCACCGGCGTCGACGGGCCGGGCACCCGTTTCGTGGCGTTCCTCGCCGGGTGCCCGCTGCGGTGCCTGTACTGCCAGAACCCCGACACCTGGCGCATGCGCGACGGCACCGCGACCACCGCCGGCACGGTCATGGGACAGGTCGAACGGTTCGTCGCGTTCGTCCTGACCACCGGCGGCGGCATGACCGTCAGCGGCGGTGAGCCGTTGCTGCAGCCCGCGTTCACCCGTGCGCTCTTCACCGGGGCGAAGGAGCTCGGCCTGCACACCGCCCTGGACACCTCCGGCGCGCTCGGCGCGCGGGCCGGCGACGACCTGCTCGCCGTCACCGACCTCGTCCTGCTGGACATCAAGTCGTGGGACCCGGCCCACTACCGTCGCCTCACCGGTGGTCCCATCGGGCCGACCCTGGACTTCGCGCGGCGCCTCGCCGTCCGCGGCACCAGGGTCTGGCTCAGATATGTGCTCGTCCCCGGACTCACCGACGACCCGGCCGACGTGGACGGCGTCGCCGGGTTCGCCGCGGGGCTGGGCAATGTGGAACGCGTCGACGTCCTGCCGTTCCACCGGCTCGGCGCCGCCAAGTACGACAGGCTCGGCGTCTCGTTCGCGCTCCGCGACACCCCGCCCCCTGACGGCGCTCTCCTGACCCGGGTCCGCGACACCTTCACCGCTGCCGGACTCACCGTGTACTGACGACCGTGCCCGCCACGGCCGACCACGAGGGCTCCGGGCGCTCAGCCGCGAGTGGCCGGGCGCGTGGTGAGCAGGTCGGCCACCGCGCCGCCGAGCTCGGGGTGGGCGAATTCGAAGCCTGACCGCAGCAGCCGGGCCGGGACGCAGCGACGGCCGGTGAGTGCCAGGGCCGGATCGGTGCGCAGCACGCGGGCGCCGAGCCGGACCAGCGGCGCGGGCGTCGGCGGCGCGGGCGGGCGGTGCAGTGCCCGCCGGAGCGTGGCCATGAGCTCGGCGTTGCGCACCGGCCGCGGCGACGTCGCGTGGACGACACCGCCCAGCGCACCGTCGTCGAGGCAGCGGCGCACGATCGCGAGCATGTCGGTGACGTGCAGCCAGCTGACCCACTGCCGTCCGTCGCCGACCCTGCCGCCCAGCCCCCAGCGCGCGAGGCCCGTCAGGCGCCGCATCGCCGGGGTGCCGGACTCCAGGACGATCCCCGTGCGCAGGACGACCCGGCGGCCCGCGGGCGCGTCCGCCGCCGCCTCCTCCCAGGCGGTCGCGACCCCGGCCATCTGCGGCGGCCCGGCGGCCACGGGCGCGGCCTCGTCGAGGACCGCGTCGCCGGCGTCGCCGTAGATGGCGAGGGTGCTCATCTGTATCCACACCGGCACCTCGACAAGGGCGGCGGCGCGGACGAGCGCCCGGGTCGGGTCGACGCGGGACCTGGTCAGCAGCGCGACGTTCGCCGGGGTCGGCGGCCGGTCGACCAGGGCACCGCACAGGTTGACGAGCGCGGCGCCGGCGAGCTCACCGGCCCAGTCGCCCACGGTCCCGCCGTCCCAGCGCACCCACCGGCCGGAGCCGGGCGCGGCCGGCGACCGGCTCAGCACGACGACCTCGTGTCCGCGGCCGGTCAGGTCCCGCGAGACGGCCCGCCCGAGCCCGCCGGACCCGCCCGCGACGACGACCTTCACGCCGCCACCCGCATTGCCGCCACCCGCATCGAGGGCAGCGGGTCCCATACGACCGGCACGTCCCGCATGAGCAGCGCGCAGTCCAGCGTCGCCGTGCCGGCCGGGAAGCGGGCCCGGTCGTCGAAGAAACTCGACGCCGCATCGAGCACCTCGACCGGCTCGACGCTCCACGCGTCGGTCCCCAGCCGCAGCCCCTCCAGGCGGCGTGCGTCGCCGGTGGCGGAGTAGCCGTCGGTGTCCTGGCGGAAGAACTCGGACGCTTCGCCGAGGTCCGCGAACAGCTCGCCGCCCGTCCAGCCCGCTGCCGCCCTGACCCGCACGTCCGCGTGGGCCGTCGCGTCGGTGCTGGCGAACGCCACCCGCAGGTCTGACGCCGTCTCCTGGGTGTCGAACCGGGCGCGGTGGTGCTCGCCGGGGAAGAGCCGCCCGCCGAGCGCCGCGTTGGCGAGGGAGCCCGTGTCCCGGCGGGGGATGTAGACCCCGCTCCGGGTCCCGGCGCCGGTGTCCCACTCCACGGCGATGCGGTGCGCGGCGTTCTCGCTGCGCAGCCCCACCACCGCCGGCATGTGCCGGGGCCGCAGCCGCCCGAGGCGGATCAGGCAGATGCCCGCCACCGCCCAGCCGTTGACCAGCCGGGGCCGCAGCGGCGCCGGCAGCAGCCGGGCGGTGGTGTCCGGGTCGGTCCGGTAGTTGACCAGCAGGCGCCGCTCGACGACGCCGGTCAGGGGAGGTGGTTGCAGCATGACGCCTCCAGGTGTTGAGCGATCGCTCAACTGGAGTCTGCCATGTTTTGAGCAACTGCTCAAGAAGTGACGGCGTCCAGGTCACGGACGGCGTACCGGTGGTGCTCCCACTCCTCCTCGAGGATCACGTGCAGGCAGTGCAGCACCGTCTCCTCGCGCTCGGGCGCGTGCGGGTTGCGGCGCGGCTCGGCGAGCACCTCGGGCGTGACGGTGGCGAGGAACTCGCCGACCATCGCCATGCGGCCGGCCCGGACCTCCAGGACCTCGGCGTAGGACGGTGTGACGGGCGGGAGGGAAAACTCGGCGCCCGAATACAGCAGGCCGATCGGATGCATGGGCTCGTCGAGGTCCAGGACCGCCTTGCCGAGCCACAGGTCCGTGGCGAGGACCAGGTGCCGCAGCGTCTGCGCGAACGACCACTCGCCGTCCACCGGCCGGTCGACCGTGCCGTCGGGCATTGCCGCGACCCGCTCGACGGTCGCCGCCCACGTCGACCCGACGGCCGCCCAGGCCGCCCGCAGCCCGTCCGGATCGCCCGCCTGCCGTTCGGCGCGGCCGGGGAATCGGCGGTTGAGCTCGGCCTCGACGAACGGCAGCACGTCGACGCCGTTGACGAGCAGGACGTTGCCGCCCTCGAACAGCCACGGCGAGTCGAGCTCCACCCGTTGCAGCTCGACGCCGCGCAGCATCGCGCCGGACAGATCCGAACCAGTGAAGCGGGCACCTCGTAGGTCCGCGTCGGTGAAGCGGGCGTCCCGTAGGTCGTCGGAAGGGCCGAATGTCGTCATGGCCCAGTGTCTCAGGCCCACGACCTGCCGTAGGTGCGAGGTGTGTCAGAACAACTTGGGTTCGGACACAATCACCGTGTCGCCGGGGGAGTAGAAGGCTCCGACCTGTTCTGCCAATGCTGCCGCGAAATTGGCGTGTCCGAGGTTGGTGGTGTCGAGCTCGTACCAGGCGAATTCGTGTGCATGGTCCGGTGCCGAAAGACCCTCTATGGGGAGGGGGTCGTCTCGGTATTTCGATTTCAGCTGCGGACACCTGGTCGGCTTCTCGGGAGTGCCGGGGCAGTCGGGCCGGCTTGTCGCGACTGCCCACGCAGCACCGTAGTAGCCGTCCGCGACCAGTCTTGTGCACAAAAGCCGGACCCGGTCGACGTAGGACCAGTGCTCGTACACAGAGTCCCGCGGGTACATCGAACTCTCGGTCGACCCGCCGCGCCGCCGGGAGGTCAAATCATCTTCGATGACATACACGTAGCCAAGCCATGGACGCCCCGGGATGAGGAGTGCATCGCAGGCCCGCTTCAGGTCGACGGCGCTGCCGATCGCCTCCTCGACCCGATTGTTTGCATTGTTGCTGTAGGAGGGGCCATTCTGGCTCTTCAGCTCGACAGCAACGATCGGCCGCTCTCTGTGGTAGACGACCAGGTCCCACTCTTTGGTCGGCCGGAAGTAACCAGGAAAAGTGATCGCTGTTCTGCCGGACAGTCGCCTGCGGGGGCGACCGGCCGCTCGCGCGCCCTGCGGCGTTCTGTAGAACACCTGGTCCGCGGGTGCGCCGGCAGTGATGCAGACCTGTGCGAGATGGGCGGCAAGGCTGTCCAGGTGAACTCCGGAGGTTGCGGTGGAGCGCTCCCCCGTGTCGTCGATCAAGCCGTCCTGCTGCTGCTTCTCCTTGGCGGCGCGCCTGCTGGCCCAGTAGTCCTTCAAGGCCGTCTCGATTGCCTTGTGCTGCTCGGGAGTCACGGTCCTGCCCAGCGGCTAAGCATCCCGGCACTTTACTGTGCCGCCACAAGCCCATGCAGTCGTCCGGCCGCCAGACAGTCTCGCCTCGTCGCTTACCGCGCCGGTTCGGTGACGCAGACCGCATGCTGCCGGGAGTTGCCGTCGTATTGGACTACGGTGGCCGTGTGGCGATCACGACGGAGGGCCCGGCCGTAGCACCCGGGGTTCAAGCAGGCGCTTTACCGCAGCATGGCGAGGTGTTCACGCGTCGCTGGGTGGTGGAGCTGATCCTCGACCTGTCGGACTACACCGTCGAGAAAGATCTTGCCGCACTGACCCTTCTGGACCCGGCCGTCGGCGGTGGCGCGTTTCTCATGGTCGCGCTCGAGCGTCTGCTTGCCTCCCGCGCCATTCATCGTCAAACGAACCCATGGTCGACGCTGCGAAACGCGATCGTGGCTGTCGACGTCCAGCCGCGTCATGTCGCCTCCTGTCAGGAGGCCGTCATCGCCCGCCTGCGTGACGAGGGCTGCCCGGAGTCCGCCGCGCGGCACCTCGCGTCGACATGGATCAGACGCGCGGACTTCCTCTTGGATGACGTGACCGACGGTCCAGTCCACGTCGTGGTTGGCAACCCACCCTACGTGCGTATCGAGGATCTTCCAGGCGAGACGCTTACGGCATACCGCAAGGCGTGCCCAACCATGACGGGCAGGGCAGACCTGTACATCGGCTTCTTCGAGCGGGCTCTGGACCTGCTGGCGCCCGATGGGCGACTCGGGTACATCTGCGCCGATCGGTGGATGCGCAACCAATACGGCCGAGCGCTGCGCAAGAAGGTCGTCACAGGCGAGTTCGCCATCGACACCTGTCTGATCATGCACGGCGTCGCCGCATTCGAGGAGGACGTCTCGGCCTATCCGGCGGTGACGATCATCCGACGGGGCGTCCAGGGTGAGGTTGTCGCGGGCGACGCGGGCGACGACTTCAACGAGGACGGCGCCGCCCAGTTCATGAAGTGGGCGGCGAAACGCAACGACGCGACACCGTTCGCGACACGCTCTGCCGTCGCTGCTCGCCTTCCGCACTGGCACACCACGACCGAATCGTGGCCTGATGGCAGTCCTGCGACACTGGCATGGTTGGAAGATCTCGGCGACCGGCTCCCAGTGCTGGAGGACGAGGAGACAGGCACACGGATCCGGATCGGAGTGGCCACCGGCGCGGACGCGGTGTATGTGACCCAGGACGCCACAGCTGCGGAACCGGAGCGGATGCTGCAACTGGCCATGCCTGCCGACATCAAGTCGGGCACCTTCGCGTGGACCGGACACTATCTCGTCAACCCTTGGGACGAGGACGGACTGGTCGACCTCGAAGCATGGCCGAAGCTTGAGGAGTATCTGCGCCGTCATGGGACCGCAGTTCGTGGCCGTGCGGTCGCCAAGAACAACAAGCAACGTTGGTATCGCACGATCGACCGGGTCACGATGTCGGTGACCAAGAAGCCCAAACTGCTTCTGGAAGACCTCAAGGCCAGGGCCAGTCCCGTGCTGGAGCCCGGCGGCCACTACCCGCACCACAACCTCTACTACCTGGTGTCCGACGGTTGGGATCTGGAGGTGCTGGGAGGGCTGCTGCTGTCCGAAGTCGTTGAGCGACAGGTAGCCGCATACTGTGTGAAAATGCGTGGCCGTACCCTACGGTTCCAGGCCCAATACCTTCGGCGGGTTCGGGCACCTCGACCCGGAGACATCGGCGACGACGTCAAGGATGCGCTCAGGAAGGCGTTCGCCGACCGCGACCGCGGTGCCGCGACGGCTGCAGCGTTGAGCGCCTACGGCATGGACACGATGCCGCAGTAGAAATCCGTGGCGCTACCGTTCGCCGTCGGCCGATGCGGCTTTCAGTCGCTGCCTGGCTTCGACATGGAACGTGATCGGGCTGCTTTTCAGTACACGACGGACCATGACGTCGAAGAAGCGTGCCGGGTCGAGTTCTGGGGGCACGTGGTCGAAACGCAGTTGTACCGCAGGCAGGCTGGAAAGCTGTGTGTCAAGGTCATTTTCCCGCATGTCCGCCGCCTCGCCGGCGTCGACCGGTGCCCGCTGGACACCTGCGGCGACCAGCGGGTCCGCGGAGCCGTCGTCGGCGGAGTCGGCATCCGGTGCGGCCTCCCACTCGGGAACGATCAGACCGACGGCGTGGTAAGCGTCGTCCTCCTGGCCGAGCTTTGTCAGTAGGTCAACGAGCCACTCCGCCTTTTCCGGCTCGAGGGTGAACGCCGTTGCCCGCAGCCCGTACAGGAAACCGAGTGCGGCTTGCGGATAGCGCAACCGAAGATTCTTGGCGTCGCCGTAGCTCTCCTCCACGCGATTTGCCGCGTTCTTCCCGAATGACGAGTCCATCCGTTTCGTGGAGATCAGCAGTTCAGGTCCGGTGTTCCAGGCGCTGACGACAACGTCGACCTGCTTGACATAGTTCTTGCCAAGAATGTTCGCGCTTGCGCTGCCTACGCCTCTGCCCGCGGCGACGTGTGCTGCGAGCTCGGTTCTGAGAGCGCCCGGCAGATCTCTGGCTCGCAACAATGCCTGGATCTCCGTAGGAAGCACCCGAGGGGCCTGCGCCCGGGGCCATACTGCGTCCGCTTCAAGTCCGCAGCGTCTGAGCTCGAACGCCACCCATACGTCCAGCGCAAGAGCTGGAACACCGGACTGACTGTTCGCCGACAACATCAGCGGCACGCCCAGCAGGCGCCGGAGCGTGCCGTAGTCCGGCATGTATTGCGCCGGAGCGTCCGGTCGGGCGTGCCAGGGCGTCGCGTATCCGTCCTCGGAGGCTGTAGCGACGATTCTGTCGAACAGCGCCCATGCACGCGCACGAACCGAGGTCATGTCTCTCCTGCAGGTGGCGACGGCAGCAAGCGGTGGTCGTATGAGACCTGCCCGGATGACGGCTGCCACAGCATAGCCGCGCGACCTCACAGGTACCTGCGCGACATCCGCAATCAGTCGCGCCGGGGTCGCTGCCAAGGTGTCGGCGCTCTCGGCGCAATGCCTCGTTCGCCGAGCCGAGTGCGGACGGGGTGCGGTGCGGCCCGTCAATGCGACACGGTGCCACTAGCCCGGGTCTTTCGTTAAGGGCTGCCCATATGCTGGGTCGAATGGGAACAGGTGCCGTCTGAGCTGGGAAGATAGGACTTGTCGAGGGTCCT
>NZ_JBEXDG010000034.1:0-111777 GCF_040605635.1 Dactylosporangium sp. NPDC005555 | reverse complement strand
CAGCCCCCGCGCACTCGGCGACATCATCGCCGCAGCGCTCCATCTCACCCACTTCGAATACCGGTACCTACCGCAATCTCGTTGAGATCACCTCACTGGACCACACGCACCTCACCAGCCGAAACCGGCGGCGTAACTCACCGATGCGAGCGCCGCCTGGCCCGACGTGTTGGGATGGAAATAATCCCAGGTCGAGATCTGCGACAGCTGGAACGCGTAGCCGAAGACCGCGCCGCCGTCGTATTTGCAGTTGGGGCCGTACGCGGTACACGCGGAGGCCAGTTGACCGTTGAAGTCGATCACACGCTGACGGACCCGGTCCCTGCGTGCCGTGTCGGCCGCGGCCGTGGACGTCGGGTTGGCCAGCATCGACTGGCAGATGCCGAAGAGCCCCCAGGCGGTGCGGGCGCCGGAGCTGTCCTTGCCGACCTGCCAGAGCCGCTTGATGTCGGGCACGCTGATGAGCAGGACCTTCGCGTCGGGCAGCCCGGCCTTGAGTGTGCCGAGCGCGGTGTCCAGCGCCGCGCGGTAGGCCGCGACGGTCGTCATCGAGGACTCCGACGAGGTGCAGGCGTCGTTGGCGCCGATGAGGATCGTGACGTAGGCGACACGCTGCGAGACAGCGGTCTGGGCCTGACCTGCCATGTCGGCGACCTTCGCGCCGCTTCTGCCGTCATTGTACGAATGACCGTCGATGGCTGGACTCGTTGCCCGGATCCGGAGGTAGTGGCTGTTGACGGCGGGGGTGCTGCCCGTACTGAAGGAGCGTGACGGGCAGTCGGCGAACCATCCGCACGCGTTGAACCCGCGGGTGATGGAGTCGCCCATGCCGGCGATCGATCCGGGTGGCGGCCCGGGTGCGGCGTGCGCGGGGACGGCGGTCCCGAGCAGCACGACCACGGTGGCGGCGAGGACGGTCAGTCCCCGCCCGGTGATGGACATGGCGGCCCCTTTCCTTGGGCATCCATCGATAGCTGTGCATAGTAGCGTACTGGCGGGTAGCCCCTCGTTTCAAGAAGTTGCGCGTCGGGTACCGAAGCCGCACCAGCACATCGATCGAGGAGGGTCCACGTGAGCGCTGCGCCACTGCCGCCGCTGCCACCGGTTCCTGGGGGCATCGAGGACGACGACGTCGACTTCGGCGGCCGCAGCATGCTCGATCTCCTCGACGAGGACCACCGGCAGCTCACCCAGCTCTGCGACCGGCTCACGACCCCCCGTGAGCAGGAGCCGGCGAAGCCGCAGGACATCGAGGACGTCCTGGTGGCGACCCTCGCCCGGCACCTGTCGGCCGAGGAGCAGTACCTGTACCCGACGGTCAAGGCCGTCCTGCCCGACGGCGACCCGATCGCGTCACAGGAGGTCGCCGCGGACGCCGAGCTGCTCCTGGCCCTGCAGCGACTGCACGTGACCCCGGCCGCGGACGACGCCTACCAGGCCGCCCTGGACGCGGTCGCCGCGCACGTCCGCTCGCACGCGCACCGTACCGGCGAGGAGGTGTTCCCCCGTCTGCGCGAACAGTGCAGCGACACCGAGCTCGTCCGGCTCGGCAACCGCGTCCTGATCGCCCGCGGGGCCGCACCGACCCGCCCCCACCCCAACACCCCGGCACGACCCCCGCTCAACAAGCTCGTCGACCCGGCCGTCGCCGTGGTCGACAAGGTCCGCGACGTCCTCACCCGCCGCACCACCTGGCCCGAGGACCTCGCGAGCTGACTCGCGTTCATCGATCTCACCCCGGAGGTACGAAACCATCATGGCTACCCTTTTGTGGATCATCGCGGTGATCATCGGCATCGCCGGCGTCTTCGCACTCCTGCGCCGCCAGATCCTGTGGGGCATCATCCTCATCGTCGTCGCGCTACTCGTAGGCCCGGGCGGCGTGAGCATCTTCAACGTCTGACCCTGGGTGGCCGGCTCCCCCAACCGGCCACCCAGGCGAAACAGGGCCCCGGCGATCCCCTCCGCCGGGGCCCTTCGCGTGTCGCACCCCCCGATTCGCCAAGATCTTCCAGGACCGTGTAACGTCTCCGTCGGCCAGCCGGGCGGTGAGGAAGTGACCGGGTAGGATGGTCGGAGCAGGTCGAAGTGGCGGAATGGCAGACGCGCTAGCTTGAGGTGCTAGTGCCCGCAAGGGCGTGGGGGTTCAAGTCCCCCCTTCGACACACAAACGTTGCACACATGCCACATCTGACGGGCGAGTGTTCGGGTGCCTTCCGACACTCGCTTGTAGCGTTCGCGCTACGTCTCAACGGTCCCCGCAACTGTGGGTGGACCCCATGAGCGGTGCCACGATCCCGGCGGTGATTCCGTCCTCAATGGCGCCGTCAAGCGCACCGTCGACCCGGTTCGCGCAGCGACGCGTGCTGCCGTTGGCTGACCTTCAGGCACGTCGCACCCGTTCGACGGTGTACGGGCTCGCCGCGGTCGACAACCGGGGCAGAATCGCTGACGGCGCGCTGTTCCGGGCATTGGGCTGGCCGCCGGGCACCCGGCTGGAGGTCAAGGCGCACCTCGGTCTGGTCCTGGTGCGGTCCGACCAGCAGGGCGTGCTCAGCATCAACCGGCTCGGGCATCTGCAACTGCCGGTCGCGGTACGACGCTGGTGCGACCTCGCTCCCGGCGACAAGGTGCTGCTCGCCGCCGAGCCAGACCAGCAACTGCTGGTCATCCACCCGCCGACGACTCTCGACGCGATGATCACGCAGGCGCACGCCACGCTGGGCGGTGACACTGCATGACCCCCGAACCGACCACGTCAACGGCCGGCACCGCCGAGCTGGACGCCGCCCGACTGCTGCTCGCCAGGCTCGGAGTGTCCCCGGCCGACCTGCTGGGGCTCGTCGACGCCCGTACGCCGGCGCCGACGTTCGCCGAGTACGTTCCGGTGGTCTCGGCGGCGGTCACCGACAGCAGCCGCCGAGCGTACCGGAGCTACTGGAACCGGGTCTTGGACCAGTGGGCCGATCGACGTCTCGACGAGATCAAACCCTCCGACATCGAGCGTCTGGCGGAGTACGTCAAGACGCATGTCGTCGCCCGGCGCAACGCGCGTGGCGGACGCAGCGCCGCGGAGAACCTCATCACCGCCCTGCGCTGCCTCTACAACCGGGCCGTTGCCGACGGCCACCTCGCCGAAGCCGACAACCCGGCGAGGAAGGTCGCCAAGCCCCGCCGCCTGCCCAGCACCCGGCGTGCGGTGCCGGACGCGCGGCTGGTCGAGATCAACGCCGTAGCGGCATCCAGCGGTGACGATCCGGTCCTCGACTGTCTGCTCCTGCGTCTGCATACGGAGACGGCGTGCCGGCGCGGCGGAGCGCTCACGCTGCGACCCGCAGATCTGGATCCTGAGCAGTGCCTGATCCTGTTGCGGGAGAAGGGCGACACTGTCCGGTGGCAGCCGGTCTCCCCCACCCTGATGCGGCACCTGCAGCAACATGCGGAGGAACGCCACGCGCCCGCCTCGGGGCAGCTGCTGCGGTACCGCAACGGTGACCCCATCACCTACCGCCGCCTCGACCACCTGTGGGTCAGGATCGGCCGGCAGCTGCCGTGGGTGGCGACACAGCAGATCAGTACACATTGGTTGCGGCATACGACGCTGACTTGGGTGGAGCGCAACTTCGGCTACGCCGTCGCACGCGCCTACGCGGGTCACGCCGCCAGTGGCGGTGACACGGGAACGACAGCCACCTACGTGCGCGCCAGCGTCCATGAAGTCGCGGCGGCACTCGCGGCGCTCACCGGCGAACAGCACCCCCTGCAGCTGTCCGACGCTTGACCGCTCCGTGGTGGCCTGTCCGCAACCGTGCGGGCGGGCCACCACGGCGACACGTGGGCACACGTGGTGACACCTCCCCTGCCGTCGAGTACTACGGCAGTATCGAATCGTCGCCTCGGCCGGCTGGGGCGACGAGGTGATCTCATCTGCGAGGGCGGTGCGTATAAAGATGTTCCACGAGGGTGGCGCCAGTGCCACTGCATCAGGGCTGCCCTTGGCGCGGCTGGACGCCCGGCCTGCCGGAAGCAGCTCGATCTACGTCGTCACCGCAGTCGACGTTCGGGGACGGCTCGCCGACCGCTCCGGACTGCAAGCTCTTGCCTGGCTGCCCGGCCACCCGATCGCTGTCCACATCACGCCGACGATGGCGATCGTCGAAGGACGCGCCGAAGGGCCGCACGCCATTACCCGGCAAGGTCATCTCCGGCTACGGGCCTCGGTGCGGCACGCGTTGAGCATCAACGCGGGCGACAGGGTGCTCCTGGTCGCGCGACCCGAGTACGACCTGCTGGTCGTCTACCCGATCCCTGTACTGGACGCGATACTCCGGACGCACGACCTTCCCGGTGACCGGGGTGCGGCATGACCGCGTCGCCGGCGGCCCAGAAACGCGCCGAGTTGGACACGATGCGGGTCTTGCTGACACGGCTGGGCATCACGCCCGAGGAGCTGCTCAGTAACGCCGCGCCTCGTGAGATGCCGACGTTCGCTGAATACATCGACCGGGTCGCGGAGGCCGTGACGCCCGGCACGCGCAGCGCGTACGGATCGTACTGGCGACGCGTACGGGAAGTATGGGGAAACCGCCGGCTCGACGAGCCCAGTCCGCTGGAGATCAAGGCCCTGTCCGAGCAGGCGAAGGCGACCGCCGTCGTGCGGGCGAATTCCCGCGGCGGCCGGACCGCGGCGGAGCACGTCATCTCAGCGCTGCGGTGCCTGTATCAGCACGCCGTCGCCGATGGCCTTCTTGCGGAGGCTGACAATCCCGCGAAGCGCGTTGCCAAACCGCGTCGCCTGGCCAGTCCACGCCACGCGCTCACCGACGCTCAACTGGCCGAGATCGTCGCGGTGTCGGCGACGACCGGCAACGATCCCGAGCTCGACAGTCTGCTGATCCGCCTGCACACCGAGACGGCCTGCCGCAGGGGCGGCGGCCTGGCCTTGCGGCCGGTCGATCTGGATCACGGGCAATGCCTGATCCGGCTCCGGGAGAAAGGCGAAACCGTCCGGTGGCAGCCGGTCTCCCCCACCCTCATGCGCCACCTGCTCCGCCACGCGGAAGAACGCGGCGACGGTGCACCGCACGGCCAACTGCTGCGCTACCGCCACCGCCAACCGATCACCAGCCGCCGGTACGACCACCTGTGGGTTCGTGCGGGCCGGCACCTTCCGTGGGTCGCCACCCAGCAGATCAGCACCCACTGGATCCGTCACACGACGCTGACCTGGGTCGAGCGCCACTTCGGATATGCCGTTGCTAAGGCGTTCGCCGGCCACAACGGCCGAGGCGACGCCGGTACCACCGCCACCTACGTCCGCGCGGACCTGCACGAGGTCGCCCGCGCAACCGCCGCCCTCACCGGCGAACATCACCCGCTCGCCGCACCTGCACCCGAACCGGTGGAGGGTGCCACCTTCTGGCACCTCCCTGCCCGGTAAGTCGCCGAGCACCATCGACCGCGATCCACCAGCTACGCCGGACGGCAACCGAACGGGGACGAACACACATGACGCGCTATGCCATCGACGTGCAACGAAGCGAACTTCACGCCGTTTGGAGCACCGGCCTTGCCGACGCCACGCACGTGGTCGCGGTGTTGCCGTCCGGCATCTCGGCACACGACGTCGGCGCGCTCGCAGCGGCATTGACGGGCCTGTCCGCCGCGCTTTGGCGCCGCTACACGCACCCGTCCATGGACACGCACCTTGACGAGGGAAGCAGCGCAGGCTGGCAGCGGTGCGAAACGCGAGCCCTGTTCGGCGACGTGACGTCGACGGTACGGGACCCGAACCTCCCCATCGACGATGTGCTCATCGTCTCGTACGACCTGGTCGAGGAGAACGCCCACCGTGTCGGCAGGGCATTGCACACTATCGACACCAAGGCCGTCACCGACGCGGTCGTAGGCGACATCGAGTTCGAGCTCGCGGCAGTCGCGGACGCAGAAGCAGGCAGTCTCGTCGGGAGGGCTCAGCAAGCGATCTCCCTGATCCGCCCGGACGCCTCGCCCGTACAGGTCGCTGCGGCCGACCGGCTCCTGCACCGCAGTCTTCTCAACCCGGATGAACTACTGCAGTCCATCGACCCGACATCTGCCGCCGTCGCGGCCGCGCATTGGCTGCACGCCGCTGCGGAAGTCGTCGCAGAGCACCTCGGCGTCCCACCGGCCGCTGTGATCCAGGAAGCCGACACCATCGAAGCGACCCCACAACAGACGCCTATCACGGTGCTGGAGCTGCTGGACCGCCAGATCTCACCGCTGAACGTCGTTGCCACCCTCATCCAGGACGCCATGCTGGTTGCCGAGGGGCTGCTCCCCAAGACGGCTCCCGCCATCCAGAACATCAGGAAGGCACAGCGGCGGGCGGCATCCGCGCCGGCGAGGCAGGTGCGACTTACCCTGCTCGACCCGCAGCGACCGTCCCGAGACCTCCTCGAAGACCTGCTCGCAGGCATCCGCGGCTGCTGGCTCGTGTACCCGCGATACGTCGACTACAACGACCTGAGCGATGTGGATGGGTCTGAGATCGACGACATGTTCGTGGCCGCCGTTCGCGCACGGGCCTCCCAGCGACAGGGCCGCCTGACCGACCAGTGATCGCCGACCGGAAGGGAATCGAACTTCCGTCCGGCGCACGAACCAGCTGGCCGAGCCGGTCCTGGCCGCCGACGAGTCCCCGGTGCAGGTCGTCACTCCCGCGATCGACCCGGACACCGGCGAACTGATCCCCGGCAGCCCGCACGTGCTGGCCACCCGCACCCCGGACGAACGTCTGGCCTGGCTGACCGGGCTGACCTCCCGCAGCTACGACACCGTCACCGCCGCCTGCGCAGCTTCACCGGGCATCTGATCGTCGACGGCTATGGCGCCTACCAGCGGCTGATCACTGGTGTCGACGCGGTCCTGGCCGGTATCCAGCAGTGCGTGCAACACGTCCTACGCCGCTGCGCGGGGTGGCGAAACTCGGCCCCGGCACCCTGCAATCGCACTGGACCAGGCAGGTCACCGACGCCCTGACCGACGCACACACGGCGACCGAGACCGCCAGAGCCGCCCAGCAGACCGCTCTTGACCCCAACCTGCTCGTCGACCTACGCGACCGCTACGACAAGGCCGTCGGCAGCGGCATCGTCCACAACCGGCACCGCGACTGGCACGACGGCAACCACCCCGGCTACACCCTCGCCCGCTGGCTCGCCACCCACGCCGACCAGGTCTGGCACTTCACCACACACCTCAACGTCGACTGGACCTCCAACGCCGCCGAACGCGGCGTCAAACCCGCCAAACGACACCAAGCCGTCTCCGGCTACTGGCAAACCCACGCCACCCTCAACCGCTGGTGCCTGATCAACTCCTACCTCACCACCACCCGCAACCACGGCCTGACCGTCCTGGACGCGATCACCCGAGCACTGACCGGCCAACCCTGGCTACCCACACCCGCCACGGCAGCGTAACCATCCTCCATTCACGACACCACCCGTGAATGGACTCTCGACGAGGTACTTGAAAAACTGCTGCAATCCCTTGTGCTTGTTCAAGGCGGTCACCGCGGAGCGGGTCTCGATCACCCACGCCTGGAAATGCTCAACGTGCGCCTTCGTCACATCGGTCGAGTCCTGCGGCGACAAGATCCTTCGGTTTCCCACTGAGCGCAGTATCGATCCGGAGACCTTCTCCCGCCTGGTACGCGATTGCTGGATCGGCACGTCCGGCACGGCTGGCGCTGCCATGCACAAGCTCCTCGCCGGACTTCGCCAGCATCCACCCGCGCACTTGCTCCTCGCCTACGCCGGTACGGCGGCAGAATGCAGTCGGGCAAATCGCCACGCCGGATTCCGGCGAACCCTCGTCACCGGTCGTCGATGCACAACTCACTCTCTGGTGATGCCAATACTGAATGCGGTCGATTACGAAAGTGACATAGGCATCGACCAAGAACAACCCGCCTTGGTCTACTGTGCCCGGCATGGCTACGGAGGCTGCGATCCGCGGATACCTGCTCGAAGAGGCGCTTGCCTGGCTTCTCCGACGTAGTGGCTACGAGTTACTGGTCCACAACGAGCTCGATCCGGAGTTGGCCTGGGGCAGCAACGGGCTCCGGGTCCACGGTCGCGGCGCCGACCACCAGGCCGACACCCTCGGGGAGCTCTCGTTCGTCCCGCCGTTCTCGTTACCGATCCGCCTGTTCGTCGAGGCGAAGTTCCGCGAAGCAGTCACCGACATCCGGGACATACGCAACGCCCACGGCGTCATCCACGACATCAACGAGAACTTCAGCCGCACGACGCCGAACGGCCGCCCGCACCGCCGGTACCGGTACACCTACGCGCTCTTCTCCACAGCTGGCTTCTCATCCGCCGCCCAGACCTACGCGTTGGCTCACCAGATCTCCCTGGTCGATCTTTCCGGGCTGCCGTTCGCGTGGCTGCGCACTGCCGTCTTCAATGCTGCGAAGCAGGTGAAAGCGCTGGAAGATGAGGTACGACAGCAACATCCAACGGTCAAGCCGCTACCGCTGCCCCTGCTTCGCTACGCCGTCCGCGCGGCGCTCGGAACGAATGAAGCGCAGCCTCCACCATCTGGCGAGACGGCCCTTTGGAGCGATGTCGAACACCTCATCATCGCCCTGGCAGAACAGATGCGACTGGAACTGATCAACGAAGGCCAGAACGAGGTGCTGCTCGGCTTCCCCGCCGCGCCCTTTGTGTTGACGATGACCGCGCCACGGCCGGGCAGTGTGGAAGCGTTCCTTGACTATGCGCGCGGTCGGCCCACACATCAGATCCGGCTCGTGCGACGACCGAGCGCCGGGCAGACAGCATCCTGGGAAATCACCCCAACGGACCGGGACCAGGCATATCGGCTGTACTTCAACCTGCCGGCCAGCCTCGACGACTGGATCTCGCACAGCGAACTCGAACGGTCCAGGGTACGAATGGTAAAAGAGGATCTTCTCTCGACCATCCTGATCTACCGGATCTCGGATCGGCGGACCGAGGTGTTCCGCTTGCAGTACTCGCCCGCACAGGTGGAAGCCGCCCGAAGGTGATCCGACGTCATCCGACGGGCTGATCAGGCACGACCAGGTCACCATCTAGACTCATCGGGCCGATCAGGTGCTCACTCACCGTCGAGAAGAGGTTCCCCGCCGTGCAGGAGGGTCGTTGGACGACCGTCACCCCTTCGCAGTTCACGCACGAACGGGAGGCTCTGGCCCATGTCCAGCACCTGCTACCGGATGCCGAACCGTACCGGGCCTGGTCCAACTTCACGTTCACCGCTGACACCGGGCACGTCTACGAGGTGGACCTGCTGGTCGCGGCGCCGAGCGGGCTCTATCTGATCGAGATCAAGAGCCTCCGTGGCCGGTTGACCAACAGTGGATCCAACTGGCTGCTGGGTGGCGGCGAAGGCACGCGCACCTTCGACAACCCGCTCCACCTCGCCGACTCCAAGGCCAAACGGCTCCGGTCACTCCTCGACCGGGCCGCGGGCACCGGCGGCAAGGTCCCGTTCATCCAGGCGGCGGTGTTCCTGTCGGTCCCGAGCCTGCAGATCGCCCTGTCGGACAACCAACTGCATTGGGTGTACGGGCCGGAAGGCACAGGCCAGCACCACCTGCCGGGTATCGGCGCGGATCTCTTGCAGCGACCGCCCCTTGATGAACGCCGACGGCTGACACCCACCATGTCCAAGGCGCTGCCCGAGCTGCTCAAGAAGGTCGGCATCGCCCGTAGCCGCAAGCACTACCAGATCGGCGCGTGGCAGCTCGCCGCGAAGCCGATCGATCAGGGGCCGACCTGGCAGGACCATCTCGCAAAGCACAGCCAGCTCGATAAGGAGCACCGGCGGGTCCGGATCTATCTTGTCGAACGCAACGCCGTGCAGTCCGAGCGGGCCAGCATCGACCGGGCCGCGAAACGCGAAATGCTGGCGCTGCACGGCATCAACCACCCCGGCATCGTGCAGGTCGACGCGCTGGAGCAGCACGAGGCCGGACCAGCGCTGGTGTTCCGCTACGACCCTCGATCCCTACGGCTGGACCATTACCTCGCGCAGTATGGCGCGAAGCTGGACGTTGAGACCCGGGTCGGCATGGTGCGTCAACTCAGCGAGGCCCTGGCTTACGCGCACGGTCGGCACCTGCACCACCGCGCGCTGTCCGCCCGCAGCGTTCTCGTCATGCCGGGGCCGCGACGACGCGGTACTGAGGAAGAGGCGTGGCTGCGTCCGCAGTTGCAGATCAGCGACTGGCAGACCGCCAGCCGCAGCACCGACTCCAACGCTGGCTCATCGGCGCCCAACCCGCTGCTGGTCTCGCCCACTGCCCACGTCAACGCCCATATCGAACAGTCCGCCCAGGGGTATCTCGCACCAGAGATCGCCGCGCCGGAGGCTGACCCGGTCGCATTGGATGTCTTCGGGCTCGGCACGGTGACCTACCTGCTGCTGGCCGGGAAACCACCCGCGGGCACCCGGGCCGAGCTGCTCGCCCGGCTCGCCAACGACAACGGCCTGCGCCCATCAGCCGACGCCGATTCGATCTCGGAGTTCATGGACGAGGTCGTCCAGGCCGCCACGGCGCCCCAACCCGCGCAGCGCCTGGCCACCGTCGCGGAGTTCCTCGAAATGCTGGAGCTCGTCGAGGACGAGATGACCGCACCCGAGCCGGCGGCTGTATCGGTCTCGGTACACCCTCCGGTCGAGCCGGCCGATGAGCCGGACCTGCTCGAAGCCCGTGGCGGCGACGTCTACGGCGACTGGCAGATCGTTCGCCGACTGGGCACCGGATCGACCAGCCGGGCATTCCTGGCCCGCAACCTCGGCTCGACCTCCGAAACCCTCGTGGTCCTCAAGGCCGCGCTGTCCGATGAGAAGGCCACCCGGCTCGACCACGAGGCCGCGGTACTGCGGGGACTGGTCGATTCGCGCATCATCAGGCTGGCCCGGCAGGAGGCGATCCCGCTCGGACGACGCACGGTCCTCGTGCTCGAGCACGCCGGCGAACTGACCGTCGCCCGGAAGCTCCGCGAGGACGGCCGGCTCACCGTCGACGAGTTGGAGACCTTCAGCGAGTACCTGTTCGGCGCCGTCGACTTCCTCGATGGCGAGGGCGTCTACCACCGCGACATCAAGCCGGACAACATCGCCATCCGGGTGCGACCCAACCGGACCAAGCAGCTCGTCCTGTTCGACTTCTCGCTCGCCGCGACCGACGTCAAGCAGACCACCGCCGGGACGCCTCGATACCTGGACCCCTTCATCGGTACGGTCCACCGACCCGTCTACGACGCCCACGCCGAACGCTTCGCCATGACCGTGACGCTGCACGAAATGGCCTCGGGTGAACTGCCGGTATGGGGCGACGGCGTGACCGAGCCGCAGTTCACCGACGGTCCGGTGACCCTGGCAGGCGAAGCGTTCGACCCGGCAATCCGTGAAGGGCTGGTCGAGTTCTTCGGCCGCGCCCTGAACCGCGATCACAAGCTGCGGCACGAGACGCTGAAGGAGATGCGTGACGCCTGGCTCCAGGTGTTCCGCAAGGCCGACGCCGCCGTTCCGGTCGGCTCGCAGCATCCCGAGACCGAGGACGACACCGCCGATCTCGCGATCCTCACCAGCACTCGGGATGCGGCGGCGGCCGCCGCCACCCGGGCCACCTCCCTCGAAGCCGCCGGCCTGAGCCCCCGCGCCATCTCGGCTGCGCACCGGCTCGACGCGACCACCGTCGGGCAGCTGCTCGGCCTCGCCGGTAAGGTGCTGTTCAACCTTCCCGGTATGGGCGCGAAGACCCGCCAGGAGCTGCAGCGCCGGATCAAGGATTGGCGGACCCGCCTCGGCGAGCAGGAGCCGGCCCCGCAGGCCACCGCCGAGCGAACCGCCGCCAAGCAGGAGATCGCCGCTGCCGGGCCCGCCGAAGGCGAACTGGCCCGCGTCGGCCTCGATGCCATCGCGTCGCTGCTGCTGCCCGCGGTACCGAAGCAGGGAAAACCGACGACGGAGGCTGAGGCGATCCGCCTGTTGTTGGGCCTGCCGGACGCGACGGGGGTGCTGCCGAAGCTTCCCGTGTGGCCGCAGCAGCCGCTGGTGGCCAAGCAGGTGCAGGTCACCGCCGGGCGGGTCGCGCAGATCCTCATCAAGCAACGGAAACGCTGGGCCGTCGAGCCTGTGATGGCCGACGTCCGCGCCGAGCTCCTCACCATCCTCGGTGAGAACGGCCGGGTGATGGGCGTCGACGAGCTCGCCGCCGTGCTGCTCAGCCGGCGAGGCTCGGCCCGTACCGGCGACGAACTGCGCCTTGCGCTGGCCACCGCGGCGGTCCGCGGCGCGGTCGAGATCGACACCGTCGTCGAAGATCCTCGGCTCAAGACCCGCCGGCACGGCGACACGCTACTGGTGGCGCTGGAGGTAGGACCCGACGAGAGCCCGGACACGCCATCCGCGCCCGCGTTGCTCGACTATGCCGACGCGCTCGGCACCGTCGCCGACCGGCTCGCCGGGCTCGATGTGCTTCCCAGCCCCGCTACCGTGCTCAGAGAACTCGCCGCGGTCACGCCACCGGCCGGCGCCGCGCCGGACGAGCGCCGCCTAGTCCAGCTCGCCGCGGTCGCGTCGAAGGATGCCGCCGCAAGCCCCCGCCTGGAGATCTACTCGAAGACCCTCGACCCGGTCCGTGCCCTCCGGCTGGCACAGGCCGGTGTTGTACCGCCGGCGCTCGGCGACCTACCCGTCGGGTTGAGACCGGCGCAGATCCAGCAACGGGTCTCCGCCCGGTTCCCGGACCTGACGCCCCTGCCGTCACATCCGAAGCTGGACATGCTGCTCGCCGACGCGGGTTTCCAACTGCAGTGGCGCGACGGGCAGTACGTGCCACCGCGCTCGGTCGCCTCGTCGTCCGCGTCCATGGCCAACCGGCGTCGCTCGACACGCCTCACCGGCGCGCACTGGACCGTCGTGGACTCCCCCGAGCTCGCCGCAGCCCTCCGCGCCGAGGAACGACTCGACAGCGCGCGCGAAGGAGTGTTCCGAGCGCTCACCGTTCGGCTGGACCGCGCGATCCCAGCGCAACGCGACCTCACCAACCGATTCGGCGCCCGCCCGGTCAACGTCGCGGCCCTGTTCATCACCGCCCTGCGTGAACTCGTCACCGCAAAACCCAAACCCAGCTGGGAGACCGTGCTACGCGCCGACACTGCTCCGGCGGGCTCGCGAGATGCCATCAAGCTTTCCGAGTACGTCAAGACCAGCTGGACGGCGATCCGCCCGCAGTTACTGGGCCAAATGGCCGAGGGCAGCCCGCTGCTATTGCACGATGCCTCCCTGCTGGCCCGCTACGGCGCCATGGACTTGCTGCACGAACTAACCACCCAAGCCGAAGCCGGCACCGGGGCGGTCTGGCTGCTCTGCCCGGTCGAAGACCCGGGTGCACTGCCCCGCCTCGATGGCACGGTCGTGCCGGTCGCCGACAACCAGTGGATCCCGCTGCCCGACGCCTGGGTGGCCAACGAACACCGAAGTGGAGCCCACGCCTCGTGATCGACCGTCAACTGCTGCTCGCCGACCTCAAGAAGCAGGTCAAACTCCTGGAAACCGACCTGCGCGAGCAGGTGACGACCACGCCGAAGGTCTTCGAAAGACTCGACAGGGAGTACCAGCGGGCTTTCAAGCAGGGTCGAACCGCAGCAACGTGGGCAGCGTGGCGGGACGAGCGAGTAACGCAGGCCGCCGCCGCATGGGTGCTCGGCACTGTCTTCGTACGGTTCTGTGAGGACAACGGACTGCTCGAACAGGCGCACCTGACCGGACCCTCGGTGGAGCGGATGACCCACGCCGAGGAGGCGCAGGAGGACTTCTTTCGACTCAAACCGGCCGAGACGGACCGGCACTGGATCCTCGAGGCGTTCGGCTCGATCGGATCGACGCAGGCGGGGCAACTACTCTTCGACAAGCGGCACAACGCGGCCTATCAGATCCCAGTCTCGGCAGACGCCGCGAAGGCATTGATTGCCTTCTGGCGCCAGCGCGGCGACGACGGCGCGCTGATCCACGACTTCACAGACTCGGAGTGGGATACGCGCTTCCTCGGCGATCTCTATCAGGACCTCTCGGAAAGCGCACGAAAGACATATGCGCTACTGCAGACGCCGGAGTTCGTCGAGGAGTTCATCCTTGACCTTACACTGACACCGGCTATCGAGGAGTTCGGTTACGACGTCGTCAAGATGATCGACCCGACCTGCGGGTCTGGGCACTTCCTGCTCGGTACCTTCCACCGGCTGCTAAAGGAGTGGGAGCAGGCTGGCAAGGAACCGTACGAGCGGGTACGGCTTGCCATGGAAGCTGTACATGGCGTAGATATGAATCCGTTTGCTGTCGCGATCTCGCGTTTCCGCTTGATTATTTCAGGACTGCAGCACGCTGGCTTTTCATCATTTACGTCCGCAGCTCAACATACCCTTCCTGTAAACGTTGCGATTGGCGACTCGCTACTTAAAGACCGCCAAGAGGACGGGTCGTCCTACTTCTTCGACGAAGAGGACGCGCAGAATTACTTCCACTACGCAACTGAGGATCTCGAAGACTTTCCTGAAATCTTGCGCGAGGGCCGCTATCACGCCGTCGCGGGAAATCCTCCATACATTACGGTAAGCGATGAGAAAGCCAGCCAAAGCTACCGCAGGATGTATAGCGCCTGCCATCGCCAGTATGCGTTAACCGTACCTTTTGCTCAACGCTTCTTTGAACTTGCCGTACTGCCGGCAGGCGACGGCCGAGGTGCGGGATTCGTAGGCCAGATTACCTCTAATTCCTTTATGAAGCGCGAATTTGGCAGAAAACTGATCCAGGAATTCTTCGCCAAGAGAACGGAGCTGACTCACATCATTGACACATCAGGTGCGTTTATTCCGGGTCACGGCACTCCGACGGTCATCCTGATCGGAAGTCCGACAGAAAGACCCACGAGAACCACCATCCGTGCCGTGCTTGGTGTTAAAGGTGAGCCTCACACACCAGCCGTACCGGCTGAAGGAAAGGTCTGGAGATCGATTCTCAATCAGACCAGTTTGCCGAAGTCCCAGAGCGAATGGATCAGCACCGCCGACATAGATCGAAAAGAATTCGCAGCATTCCCATGGAGCCTTGCCGGCGGCGGGGCCAACACTCTATTGCAAATACTCACTCAACAGACGCGAAAACTGATAGAAAATTCGGAGGTGATCGGACGCACTACACACACCGGTCTAGATGACGCGTACTATCTGTCGACTAGTTCCGCAAGAACGCACGGCCTAACGAGTTCGACCGTTCCTGTCGTTCTAGGTGAACAGGTACGCGACTATTCGCTTACTACCGAAACATCGACAGCATTTCCATACACCGCTGACGGCAATCCGAGGCCAATCACAGCCAGCGAAGAGCAATTCTACTGGCGAACTCGAACCTGGCTTCGAAACCGTGTGGATTTCGGGCAAACCCCAGAACAACGTGGTCTTCGCTGGTTCGACCACAGTATGTTCTTCGCCAAAAGGTTTACCGCCCCTGCAACGATTGCGTTTGCCTTTGTGGCGACACATAACCATTTTGTGCTTGACCGCGGCGGGAAAGTCTTCAATCGTTCCGCGCCGGTAATCAAGCTTCCGGAGGGGGCAGACGAGGAAGAGCATCTTCGACTGGTCGGAGTGTTGAACAGTTCCACTGCGTGTTTCTGGCTCAAGCAAGTCAGCCATGACAAGGGCAGTCAGGGCGTTAACGAGGGTTTCAAAAGCCAGGACTGGGAGAGGTTCTACGAGTTCACTGGGACCAAGTTGCAGGAGTTTCCGCTTCCTGCTGTCTACCCGACGGAACTCGCGACCCAACTGGACGCACTGGCACAACGTCTTACCGCATTAGACCCGTCAACCGTTGCCTCGATTGCCACTCCGACCCGCAAGCGTCTCGCCGACGCGAGAGCGGCATGGCTCGCCACGCGCGCGACGATGATCGCCAAGCAGGAAGAGTTGGACTGGCAGGTCTACTCCCTCTACGGACTGCTCGATGATCTTCGCGCACCGGAGGACTCAGTGCCGGAGCTGCAATTCGGTGAGCGGGCGTTCGAGATCGTGCTCGCCCGCCGCTTGGCTGCTGTCGAGACCGAGACGCAGTGGTTCATTCGGCACGGCTCCACGCCCATGACTGAGCTGCCCGCGCACTGGTCACCGGAGTACCGGGCCGTTGTCGAACGCCGAATCGCCGTTATTGAGTCCAACCGGAGCATTGGGCTGATTGAGCGGCCGGAGTGCAAGCGTCGCTGGTCGACCGAGGGCTGGGAAGTCACGCAGGATAAGGCGTTGCGGGGCTGGTTGCTGGATCGGTGCGAGGCTCGTGAGTTGTGGTTCCACTCTATTGATGGGATGGAGCAGCCGCGCCCGCTGACCGCGAGCCAGCTTGCCGACGAGCTGCGCCGAGATGCGGACGTGCTCGCCGTCGCGGACCTGTACACGCCGGGCAAGGAATTCGCCAAGATAATCGCCGAGCTGGTCGCTGACGAGCATGTTCCGTACCTGGCCGCGCTGCGATACAAGGGCAGCGGCCTTGATAAACGTACCGACTGGGAAGCCGTCTGGGACCTACAGCGTGCCGAGGACGCAGCCGAAGATGATCGGGCTAAGAAGAAGATCCGGGACACGATTCCGGTGCCGCCGAAGTACGGCTCGGGTGACTTCCTGAAGCCCAGCTACTGGCGCAACCGGGGCAAGCTCGACGTACCGAAGGAGCGGTTCATCTCCTATCCGCTGGCGAGCCCTGACGGTGATCCTTCGCTGCTGCTGGGCTGGGCCGGCTGGGATCACCGCGAGCAGGCGCAGGCCCTCGCCACCCTGATCGTGGACCGGGAGCAGACCGAAGCCTGGTCCACGGATCGGTTGACGCCGTTGCTCGCCGGTCTCCGTGAGGTGCTCCCGTGGGTGCGACAGTGGCACGGGGACTTCGACCCGCTCTACGGAGGCTCCCCCGCGGAGGTCTACGACGCGTTTCTGTCGGAGATCACCGGTCGGCTGCAGCTCACCGACGAGGCTCTCACGAGCTGGCGGCCGGTCAAGGCCACCCGTGGGCGAAAGGCCGGGGGCGCCGCATGAGTGCCGGTGCCGTTGTAGCCTCGGAGGGCGTACCGCAGAGGGAGGCATGATGAGCGCCGAGACCGTGGGTGCCGAGATGCCCACTCAGGTGACCCTTGACGACCTTGCCGCGATGGCTGCTGCCGATGAGAACCACCGCTATGAGCTCAGCCTCGAGGGAGTGTTGTCCGTCATGCCACCCGCGGATCCCGATCACGCGCTGCTCGTGACGCGGATGTTCGCCTGGTTCCTCACCAATGGCTACGGGCCTGAGCAGGTCGTCGTGGACTGCGGTATCGACGTCGGCGGCGGCCGGGTGCCTGACCTGTCGGTCTGGGCGGAGGGCCGGCCACCGCGCCGGGCCCGGTCCAGCTATGCGGGCACGGACGGGCTGCTGCTCGCTGTCGAGGTCGTGTCCAGGGGTTCGGAGGTCGTCGACCGGATCATCAAGAAGACCGAGTATGCCAAGGCCGGCATCCCCCACTACTGGTTCGTCGAACGGGACGGCGGCACGACCGTGCATCGGCACACGCTCAACGCGGAAACCGGCGAATATGAGCTTGTCGTCGGTGGTGCACAGCCGCTCGCCTGGCTGCTGACCACCGTTCCGGACGTGGCGTGACCTTCTCGACATGATGATCCGCCGAGCGGGTCATGTATCGACAGTGACCGGCACGCTACGGTGACGACCATGGCATCGACGACCCCGCCGCTGCTCCGCGAACTGATCCACATTCCGGAGCGGTCCAGCCAGAGTGACTTCGTCCTCAAGCTCGTCGAGGGTGTGACCGACCCGCAGGCGACCCTGCGGGAGTATGTGATCACCGACCGCCTGGTGGACAACTTCGACCAGGCGCTCAACCTGATCGCTGGGGCGCTCGGTGGCGGGTCGAAGGCGGCGTACCTGCACGGTTCGTTCGGCGCGGGTAAGTCGCACTTCATGGCGGTGCTGCACGCGCTGCTGCGCGGTGAGAAGGTTGCCCGCGAGCGTGACGAGTTCGCGCGGCTGCTCGGCAAGCACGACGAATGGCTGTCAGGCAAGAACTTCCTGCTCGTGCCGTTCCACTTGATCGGCGCCAAGTCGCTGGAGCAGAAGGTCCTCGGCGGCTACGTCGAGCACATCCGGCGGCTGCACCCCGACGCACCCATTCCGGCGGTACACCGGACCGACGCCCTGCTGGAGAGCGCTCGCTATCAGCGCAAAACGATGGGTGACCCGGCGTTCATCAGTGGGCTGCCCGGCAGCGATGACGAGTGGGGTGACGAGGAGGCGTGGACGTCGCAGCAGCTCGACGCGGCCTTCGCCGCATCACCCGACGACGAGGGTCGCCAGAAGCTCGTCAACGACCTGCTGCAAACCTGGAACCAGGGGTTCTTCACCAACGCCCAGGAGGACGCCGAGGGCTTCGTTTCCCTCGACCGGGGCCTGACGGAGATCAGTCGGCACGCCAAGTCGCTCGGCTACGACGGTCTGGTGCTCTTCCTGGACGAGTTGATCCTGTGGCTGGCCAACTCGATCGCCGACGAGAAGTTCGTCGCCCGGGAAATTCAGAAGATCACGAACTTCGTCGAGGGTGGTGACGTCCGGCGGCCGATCCCGATCGTCAGTTTCATCGCTCGGCAGCGTGACCTGCGGGAGCTGGTCGGCACCGATGTGACCGGTGCGACCGAGCTCGGTTTCATGGACACGCTCAACCTGGCCAGCGGCCGGTTCGAGCTGATCACGCTCGAGGACCGGAACCTGCCGGACATCGCGCGGCAACGCCTGCTCAAGCCGCTCTCCGACGAGGGCGACCGGCAGATCGCCGACGCGTTCGAGCGCACCACCAAAGAGGTACGTCGGGATGTTTTCGACACGCTCATGGGTGCTGAAGGCGCCGATCTCCCATCATTCAGGGCGACCTATCCGTTCAGCCCGGCGTTCATCAGCACGCTGGTGCACGTCTCTAGTGCGCTGCAGCGTTCCCGCACCGCGCTGAAGCTGATGCGGGATCTGCTCGTCGAGCGCCGTGACGATCTGCGGTTGGGGCAGTTGGTGCCGCTCGGTGACCTGTATGAGGTGATCAGCCGGGGCGGGGATCAGCCGTTCACCGAGAAACTGAAGATCGAGTTCGAGACGGCGCAACGGTTGTACCAGGGACGCCTCCGGCCGTATCTGTTGAATGTCTATGGCATCGGCGAGGACGACGTCGAGCGGGTACGCCGAGGCGGGGACGTGCCTGCGGACCTCGCCGGGCGGGTCCGGGTCTTCACCGGCGACGACCGGATCATCAAGACCCTGCTGCTTTCGGCGCTGGCGCCGACCGTACCGGCGTTGCGGAATCTGACTGCTCGGCGGCTGTCCGCGCTGAATCACGGCAGCATCACCAGCCCGATCCCGGGTGGCGAGGTCGGCCAGGTCATGCGCAAGATCGACGACTGGGCCGGCCAGTTCGGCGAGATCAAGAAGCTCGGCATCGACGACCCTGTCGTGTCGCTGGAACTCGTCGGCGTCGACGTGGACAGCGTCCTGCAGTCCGCGCACCACTTCGACAAGCCAGGCAACCGCCGCTTGATGGTGAAACGCCTGCTGTGGGAAGAGCTTGGCGTCACCGAGTCCGGCCAGTACGTCGACACGGCGGAACTGCCGTGGCGCGGCAGCCGGCGCCAGATCGAGATGATTTACGGCAATGTCCGCGACGAGAACAATATCCGCGACGATGCCTTCCACCCCCTCGAAGGCGACGCCTGGCGGTTGATCATCGACTACCCGTTCGATGAGGGAAACCACAGCCCGGCCGACGACCGCGACCGGGTCCACCGGCTCGCCGAACGGATCTCGCCGCGGACGGTGTGCTGGATCCCGGCCGCGTTCACCGCCGACCGGCTCAACGATCTGGGCCGGCTGGTCATCATCGACGCGGTCCTCAGCGGCCAGCGGTTCGACAGCCACGCGCAGCACCTCAGCAAGGATGACCGCCGCCGGGCGAACGACACCCTGCGCAGCCAGCGCGACGCGCTGATGAGTCGCATGCGCACGCTCCTGCGCCAGGCATACGGGCTGGCCGCGAAGCAGTCGAACGACGTGGTCACCTCATACCAGGATCACGTCCTGTCGCTGGCTTCCAATTTGCAGCCGACGCTGCCGATCGGTGCGGCGTTCAAGCAGGCTCTGCAGGCCCTCGCTGAACAGATGCTGGCCAGCCAGTTCCCGGCCCACCCGGACTTCGACCCTGACCGCAACGGCACGATCGTCAGATCGACCGAGTTGAAGATGGTGCTCGAGGTTGTCCGGCAGGCGATCGACGCGCCCGACGGCCGTGTCGAGGTGGAGCGCAAGGACCGCCTGACCGTGCGACGGATCGCCAACCCCCTGCGGCTGGGTGAGATGCACGAGTCGGCCTTCGTCCTCGGCCGGCACTGGGTGCAGCACTTCCATCAGAAGGTGGCGCAGGAAGCCATCACAGGCGACCTCAAGGTGCCGGATCTGCTGCGGTGGCTTGACGAGCCCCAGCCGTACGGCCTGGACCGCAGTGTCGCCGGGCTGGTCCTGATGTGCTTCGCCGAGCAGACCGACCGGGCGTGGCTGCTGCAGGGCGGTGTCCTGAACCCGCCTCCGGACCTGACGGGCATCCGGGACCACTTCACGCTGCGGGAGCAGGCGCTGCCGTCGGAGGAACACTGGCAAACCGCCGTCCGCCGGTCGATGGACCTGTTCGGTGTGACGACGCCCGGGCCGAGACGGGGCCGGTTGGTGGCATTGTTGGTCCGCGACATCTCCTCAGAGGCGGGGCGGTACCGCAACGACGCCCACCGGCTGCTGCGGCAGTTGCAGGACCACGCCCAACCACTGGACCTCTCCGCCGAGACCGGGCGGCTGCAGACGGCGCAGGCCGCGGCCGACCTGCTCGACGGGCTGCACTCCCGGGCCAGCACCGTCGACGTCATCACGCACCTGGCAACCGCGGACCTGGGTGGCCCTGCGGACCGGTGCGGAGTGAGCATCCGATCGGCCGCCACGATCGCCCAGGCGCTGGACCAGATGGACTGGAGCAACCTCGAACTCATCACCCAGCTTCCGGCGCCGTTCGACCGTGAAGGCGCGGAGATCCTGGAAGAGTTGCGGACCGTGGCCCGCTCCGACGAGCTCACGACACGGATCAAACTGGCACCGGCGCTGACGACCGCAAAGACCAAGACTTCGGTCCTGCTCAAGCGAGCCATCATCAAGCCGACGCCACCGCCGACGCCTCCGCCGCCTCCGCCGAACCGAACGGCCACCAGGCGCGACGACGTCACTGCGGCGAACGTGGCCGCGGTCGTTGACGAACTCCGCCAGATCATCAACAGCAAGCCGGACAAACGGTTCACGGTGACATGGGAGGAGACCGAATGACGACAGCCGACGCCACTCGGACCCGCGTCATGCGTATCACGCCAGCGGCGCTGACCCGCAAAGTTGAACAGCAGCTCGCGCGGCATAGACGGACCGTTGATGGGCCTGCTCCGGTGATCCTGCTACGCGCCGAGCCGCAGTGGACCACCGAGCCGACCTTGGTACTTGCTGACGGCATCCGACTGAGGGTGGCCGTAGCCGTATCGACATTGGCCGTTTGGGACCAACTCGTCGGGCACCTCGCCGGTGATACCCCAGAACCTCTGGTCATCCTGACCGACCTGACCGATACCGAGCTTGGTCACGGCATCCTCAGCGAGGTGTTCCGCAACCGGGTCATCACCGTCGAGCCCTGGTCGCTGATCGCGGACTGCTTCGGCGCGCAGCGCATCGACCCGCGGCTGGCAAACGAACGATGGGCCGGGGCGGCGTTGATCGACGCGATGCCCAGCACCGGCTGGCCCAAACTGTCCGGCACGCTCTTGACCCGTGACGTGGCGCTGAGCTGCCTCGCCGCGGCCAGACTCGGCCTCAACACCGCCAACGGCGACGCCGAAAACCTCGACGGCGCCGCACTGCTGCGGTGGACGCTCGAACCGGAAGCAACCGCCGCCCTCACAAACCTCCAGGCCGAGGAGCGGACCGGCCTGCAAACCTGGCTGGTGGAGCGCACCGGCAGTGCCACCCGCCCGGTCTTTGCGCTTATCGAGGCCGGACGAGTGGAGGACAGCATCCCGTTCGGCCTGGTGTGCGCCGCGCTCTGGTCCGACGAGAGCTCCGACACCAGCCGCGCCAAAGGCCGAGCCGACCAGTACCTCAACGATCAGGCGGTCGGCGACCCGGAGTTGCGTGCTCTCGGCACGGTGGCCGAGCAGGTCATCGCCGAGATGCTCGGAGAGGCGGGTCGCGACGGTGTACGGAGCGCCGCGGTCGCGCTCCGCCTGCAGCAGGTGCTGGACCGGGCCGAGGAGCTGGTGATCCAGCTCGGTGCACAGATTGCCGCCGCCCGCAGTCCGATCCTGCGGACCGGATTCGACCACCGCATCGGCGTAGTCGCCGTTGCCTTGCAACGGACACTCGACGAGCCGGGGCCGGCAGCGGCGCAGGCGCTCGAAGCCGCGGCAGCCGTGCTCGGTGCGCACCGGCTTGCCTCCCGCCAGGAGCAGCGCGTCGAACGGGCCACCATGGCACTGCGACTCGTGCGTTGGCTGGCTGACGGCGACGCCTCGCCACCGGAAAATGTCAGCGACGCGATCGACCGGCAGGTCACTCAATGGGCCTGGGTCGATCTCGCGCTTACGCAGGTCTGGGCGGGCGAGGAGGCCCACCCGGCACTGCAGGCCGTGTACCGGAGCCTGTATCACGCGGTGGCCGCTCGCCGGCGCGCCCTCGACGAGGCGTTCGCCAATCGGTTGGCGGCCTGGACCACCACCGGCGGGCAATTGTCAGGATCGACGGTCGTCGTGGAAAAGGTCCTCGAACGGGTCATCGCACCACTGGTCCGCGCAGGCGGGCCGCCAACTCTGCTGGTGATCCTCGACGGCATGAGCACCGCCGTCGCCGCGGAACTGGCGCAGGAGCTCACCAACCATGGCTTGGTGGAGTTCGACGTGCTGGCGGGAGTGGACAAGGGCGCGCCGCCACGGCGCCGTGGCGTGGTGGCCGCCTTGCCGACGCTCACGACCGTGTCCAGGGCATCGCTGCTCAGCGGAAAGCTCCGCACCGGCGGCCAGGACGACGAACGGGTCGCCTTCGAGGCCCACCCGCTGTGGGGAGGACGCCCCGCCCGGCTGTTCCACAAGGGATCGCTGCACGGCGGCGCCGGCGAAGTCCTCGGTACCGAGCTCGTCCAGGCGCTCGGCGATCCGCAGACGCTGGTCGCTGTCGTCATCAACACGGTCGACGACGCGCTGGACCGAGGCCGCGAATCCGCTGACGCGTCGTGGCGGCTCGGTGACCTCGGCCCCCTCCGGGTCCTGCTCGACCATGCTCGCAGCGCCGGCCGCGCGGTGATCCTGACCAGCGACCACGGCCATGTACTGCACCGCGACGGTACACACCGATCGGCCGACGCTCCCGGATCGGGTCGTCACCGCAGCCCCGGCACCACCCCGGTCGGCGCCGGTGAGGTGCTGCTGTCCGGCAGCCGCGTCCTCGCCGAGGAGCACCGCATCGTCGCACTGTGGAACCCGGACCTCCGGTACGGACCGAAGAACGCCGGCTACCACGGCGGGGCAGCCCTGGCGGAGGTCACCATCCCGCTGCTGGCGTTTCTGTCCCGCGGGGCCGAAGTACCAGCAGGCTGGGGTGCGCTGTCCGATCAACGTCCAGTGTGGTGGGACTGGACCACGCCAGCGCCGCCGGTGACGCGGCAGGTCGTGCCACCACGGAAGGCACGCCAGCACAGCGCGCAGCGGGCGGAGGCTGCCGGGCAGGTGACCCTCGATATTCAGCTCGACCCGCCGATGACTGACTCGCCTGTTCCGAGCCTCATCGATGCCCTGTTCGCGAGCGAGATGTTCGAGGCACAGCAGTCGTCAACCGCGCGGCGCATGCCCAAGCCGAAGATCAGAGGAGCTCTCGACGCGCTCCTCGCCGCCAACAACACACTCCCCCTGCCGGTCCTCGCGCAACGCGCCGGTGAGGCGCCGGCACGGGCCAACGGTTTCGCGACCACGCTGGCCCGCATCCTCAACGTCGACAACTTCGAGGTGCTCCAGCTCATCGACGACGGGCAGACCGTCCGGCTCAACGTCGCCCTGCTGCGGACGCAGTTCGGTCTTCCGGACGACGTGCGGTGACCGCCGCGGTGAGCGCCGCGCGGCGCAGACAGGTCATCGACGCGCTGCGGCGGGGCGCCGTGCCGGAGACCGGGCTCGACCTGCTCGCTGTCGGCCTGGACCGGTTCACCGGCAGCGTCGAGGAGGACCTCGAGGCCGTTGCGGCCGGCGGATCGGTGTTCAAGGCGGTCCGCGGCGAGTACGGCGCAGGAAAGACCTTCTTCACCCGCTGGCTCGCCGACCGCGCCCGCAAGGCGAACCTGGCCACCGCCGAGGTGCAGATCTCCGAGACCGAGACACCACTGCACAAACTGGAGACCGTCTACCGCCGGCTCACCGAGCGGCTGACCACATCGGCGTTCCCGCCGAGTGCGCTACGGCCCGTGGTCGACTCGTGGTTCTATGCGCTCGAGGAAGATGCGCTCGCCGCTGGGACCTCCGCCGATGACAGCGCAGCGCTCGAAGCGGCCGTCGCCGATCTGCTGCGGCAACGCCTCGCCGCGGTCGGCCGGACGGCGCCGACGTTCGCGGCCGCGCTGGGCGCCTACCGTGCTTCCACATTGGATGGTGACGCCACCACCGCGGCCGCGATCCTCGCGTGGCTCGGCGGACAGCCGAACGTGGCCGCCGCCGCCCGCCGGATTGCCGGCGTCCGCGGAGATCTCGACCACTTCGGTGCGCTCGGCTTCCTGCAAGGCCTTTTGACGGTACTTCGTGACTCCGGCCATCCTGGTCTCCTGCTTGTCCTGGACGAGGTCGAGACCCTGCAACGCGTCCGGTCCGACGCCCGGGACAAGGCCCTCAACGCGCTCCGCCAGCTCATCGATGAGGTGTACTCCGGCCGCTTCCCCGGTCTCTACCTGGTCATCACGGGCACTCCGCCGTTCTTCGACGGCCAGCAGGGCGCCCAACGCCTCGCGCCACTGGCGCAACGCCTCGCGACGGACTTTCCCGCTGATCCCCGGTGGGACAATCCGCGAGCGGTCCAGATCAGGCTGCCCGGCTTCACCATCGATGCCCTCGTCGACCTCGGCGGCAAGGTCCGGGATCTCTTCGCCGCTGGGACGACAGATCCGGCCCGTATTGTCGGCGTCGTCGACGAACGCTATCTTCGCGAACTCGCTGAGGCGGTCGCGGGCCGGCTCGGCGGCAAGGTCGGTATCGCGCCCCGGCTGTTCCTCAAGAAGCTCGTCGCCGGTGTCCTCGACCTCGTCGAGCTGCACCCCGAGTTCGATCCACGACAGCACTACGCGTTGACCGTGACCGACACCGAGCTGTCCGACGTGGAACGCAACGCTGCCAACGCCGACGACATCGACCTCGAGGTGCCGTGAGCCTGGAGTCGCTGCACCCGTCGATCCAGCACCATGTGGTCAACACCTTGGGCTGGGCGGCGCTGCGACCGCTGCAGGAAGCCGCGATCATGCCGTTGCTGCGTGGCGACGACGCGCTCCTCCTCGCGCCCACGGCGGGTGGCAAGACTGAGGCCGCGACCCTGCCGCTGCTGTCCCGGATGTCCGCGGAGCAGTGGCGTGGACCGGCGCTGTTGTACCTGTGTCCGCTCAAAGCACTGCTCAACAACCTCCTACCGCGCCTGGAGCAGTACGCCGGCTGGGTCGGGCGCACCGTGGCGCTGTGGCACGGCGACGTGAACTCCCCGCGCCGCAAGCAAATCCTGCGCGACCGGCCGGATATTTTGCTCACCACCCCGGAGTCACTCGAAGCAATGTTGGTCAGCGTCAACGTCGACCACCGCTCATTCCTCGGCGGCATCCAGGCCGTCGTCATCGACGAGGTACACGCGTTCGCCGGCGACGACCGCGGCTGGCACCTCCTCGCCGTATTGGAACGCTTGAGCCGGATCGCCGGTCGCCCGATCCAACGGGTCGGGCTCTCCGCCACCGTCGGCAACCCGGACGATCTGCTGCTCTGGCTGCAGGGCGCCGAACGCGGACGCCGACCCGGTTCGGTCATCGCGCCGGACATCGCACCGCCGGCCGGCGGGCGCCCTTCCCCTGACGGTCCTCCTCCCGGCGACATCGAGCTCGACTACGTGGGCTCTATCTCGAACGCGGCGACCGTCATCGCGGCGCTGCACCCCGGTGAGAAACGGCTCGTCTTCTGCGACTCGCGCCAACTCGTCGAAGAGCTCGGCGCGGCGCTCCGCTTGCGTGGGGTCACTACCTTCGTGTCCCACGCGTCGCTCTCCATCGACGAGCGTCGGCGGGCCGAGACAGCATTCGCCGAGGCACGGGACTGCGTCATCGTCTCCACCAGCACCCTGGAACTCGGCATCGACGTCGGCGACCTCGACCGAGTGCTGCAGCTCAACGCCCCACGCACCGTCGCCTCGTTCCTCCAGCGGCTGGGCCGCACCGGACGACGCCCCGGCAGTACCCGAAACTGTCTCTTCCTCGCCCTCGACGAACCCGGCCTTCTCCAAGCGGCCGGACTGCTGGCGCTCTGGGGCAGCGGCTGGGTCGAGCCGGTCACGCCACCACCCGAACCGCGGCACATCGTCGCGCAGCAACTCCTCGCGCTGTGCCTCCAGGAGCAGCGGGTCGGCGAGAACCTCTGGCCATTGGCGTGGAACGGCTTGGCGCCGTTCGACAAGACCGCCGACGTCATCCAGCGGTACCTCCTCGATCAGGGCTACCTGGACCAGGACGGCGGGATGCTCCACATCGGTCCTGAAGCAGAACTGCGCTTCGGCCGCCGCCACTTCATGGGCATGACAGCTGTGTTCACCGCACCTCCCGAATTCACCGTACTGACCGGCCGGACCGAGATCGGCCGGACCGACCCCGCACTGCTCACCGAGGAGGTCCGCGGGCCACGGCTACTCCTCCTGGCCGGGAAGAGTTGGCGGGTCACGTACGTCGACTGGGTACGCCGACGCTGCTACGTCGAGCCCGCCGACAGCGGCGGGAAAGCCCGCTGGAACACGGCAGGTGGAATCGCCGGGATGAGCTTCGAACTGGTCCGCGCCATGCGAGGCGTCCTGCTCGGCGCCGACCCACCGGTTCGGTTGACTCGCAGGGCAAGCGGCCGTCTCGAAGAGACCCGGCTGCGGCTGTCGTCTCTCGTGCATCGAGGCGGGCCGGTGGTACACCGCAACAAGGGACAGCTGCGGTGGTGGACGTGGGCCGGCTACCGCGCAAACGCGACCCTGGCCACGACGCTCAGCGAGCTGGTCGATCCCGCAGGGTACTTCGATGACCAGCACATCAGGCTACGGGCAGACCTGTCCCAGAACGACTGGGTTAGTGCCGTGGCGGATGCGGAGCAGCGGCTCTGCCTACCTGACGTCGATCCGAAGGCGCTTTCCGGCCTCAAGTTCAACACGGCGCTTCCGCAACGACTGGCCATCGCCACGCTTTCATCGCGTCTCGCTGATTTGCCTTCGGCCGCACAGGTCCTCGGCGAGCGAGCAACCTTCGTGACCTCTGACGACGACTAACCGGCCAACTATCTTCACTTTGGCCCAGGGTTCAGCAACGTACTCCACGCTGGGGCCTGCCGCCCGTGGCTGCTTGGTCTTCGCTAACGTCGACCCTGATCTGCCGTAGCCTGGGCTGCCTGTGCGCTGCTGAACCTGCTCCGTTCCCACCGCCCCGGCTCGTCGAGTAGTACAAGCGTGCTCGAACCACCACCCATGGACCGTGACTCGCTGCCGAGTGCGGCAGCCAGTTCATGCCACCGATCCTCGTCCTCATACCTGAGGAGATCGGCGGCATCGTAGACGACAAGCCACTGATTCAGGGACGCTGAACGGTCGCCGGCATCACCGACGAAGTCGGACCAGCTGCGAGTCGCCCGGTAGGGCAGTTGAAGCGCCGCAGTCAGATGCTCAATGGTGCGGGCGACGGTAGTGCAGGCCGCACCGAGTGCGAACCGGATGTCGATGCGATCCTCTGCTCCCAGCTCCAGGGCCTCATCGAGTTCGAACACCAGTTCCTCGAAGTGACCCTGCGCAAGGTCTGCGATGATCGTCCGCCCGCGAGTCGCAATGACCCGCTCGGCAAAGAGGTTGAGATCGGCCACACCGATAGTGTGGCAGTCCGCTTCATCCGGGCGACCGGCGCGATCGCCCTGTCCTTCCTTGGCCCACCAAATGCCAAGATCATGATCTGGTATGCCCTGGACAAACCGGCATGCCGGACTGCTTGACTCATTCAGGCGCAGCGTCAAGGTGCCTGATCGCTTTATCCACGATGCCAGATACTAAAGCGCAGACCCTTGAACAGCAATAACACTGCTCGATTTAGATCGTTCGGAACCGGACAAGCCGAGTCAAGGGGTCTGATAGCGGCATTCTCGACCTGACATCTATGCCAGAGAATGAAGGAAGGCTATACCGGTCATACGACCAGTAGAAACCCTCAAATTTCGGGACGGCGGGATTCGAACCCACGACCCCTTGATGCGCAATCAAACGAACTCTGTCAGGTTAGGTCGCGAATGTAGCTGTCCAGATCCCCACGGCGAACCCGACGTAGACGACCAATAGTCACTGACGGCAACGTTCGAGCGGCGACTAACCTCTTCACGTGCACCGAGCTGCACCGCAACACGGCGGCGGTCTCCTGCACGGTGAGGAGGTCAGGCCTGCCGCCCTCGTCTGCCGGCGCGGCCGGCGAAGCGTCGACGACGTTCACGCGTGCGGGCTGTGACTGCACCGACCTGCCGGAAAGGGGGACGATGATCGCCAGGAAGGTCTGATGTTCGGCATCGACATGTCCGCCCACTGCTCGAACAAGGTCTTCGACGGCGAGTTGTAGCTTCGGATGGTCCATCGAGTTGAAGTGCTCCTGATCATGCGTGCCCTGCCGGGTATGCGCTGGCGGGAAGGGAGTCACGGACACCCACGCTAGAGATTGGACAAGGTGCAAGCCGGCCACAGCGGGTTCATGCACTCGGACCACGAGCACGGATTCGCAGGCGTACCGCAAGGTGAGCAGCGACACGTCGTACAACGACGCATTGCGTCGACGGGCGTGGCCGGTCGAGGATCTCCACGAGGCATCGACCCAAGGTCGCCGGGTTAGCTCTGGCCAACTTCCCAAGCCAGCCGACCGGGCACATATTCATCGGTCGATGAGCAACATCGCCGAGGGGGCAAGGACGGACATGCACCTGGCGAGTGTCACCGGGGACGTCATGAAGCCCTACGCCATCCGCAGCCCTCGAACTGAACTCCCCGCCTCATGGGGCGTCGGCTACGGCAATACCGCGGCAACGGTCGCAGTGCTCCCGGCTACCTCAAATCCGGCGAGCAGCTGATCCTTGCCGAGTCGTTGACCAGGTTGTCGCAGGCGTTATGGCACTGCTACACCCATCCGGCATCCGCAACCTCCAGCACGAAGGGTGGCGACGTCAGCAAGAACGAGCGTCACTCCCACTTTGTGCTCGACGGACAGATGACACGTGGTGACACCTTCCACCACTCCGCAGAGGACGGCACCATCAACACGTGTCCGAACAGACCAGCCGTACGAGGCCGGTCACCGCGTGGTTGCCGTCGTCGGCCGCCCAGCGGCGGCGGGCATTGGGGCCGCACTCACGCTGCACCCAACAGGCAGTTGACGTTACCGACTGGGTAGGACATCTCCATGACGCACTACGCGATCAACGAATACCGTGACGAGCTCCTCGCCGTATGGAGCGCTGGATACGGAGAAACGGCCCGAGCGGTATCTACGCTCCCCACGACTGCGACCCCAACACAGCGATTCGCGCTCGCCGAAAGCCTCACTCACCTGTCGCGCGCATTCTGGCACTGCTACACCCATCCAGCCTCCGCATGCCGGAGCGTGGAGGTCAACACCGAAGGCTGGCGGCGGCAGGAGACCCGCGCACTGTTCAGCGCCGTGGTCGCATCGCTGCTGAAGCCGAACCTGCCCGAGGGAGACACACTGATCGTCTCCTACGACCCAGTGGAAGAGTCCGCGCATCGCGTCGGGCGCGCACTGCACGAAATCGGCGATGACGATCTCACTGCTGCCGTTGCCATCGACGTCGAAGCCGAACTCGCTGCCGTCGAGCAAGCCGAACGCGGAGACCTGTCCGACCGCGCCCGCCAAGCCGTCCTCCTCACCCGCGAAGACGTCTCCCCCGCCCAGATCGCCGCCGCGGACCACCTACTACGGCAATACCCCCTCGGCACAGACGACCTGCTCCTCAGCTTCGACCCGACTGCAGCATCCGTGGCCGCAGCACACTGGCTGCAAGCCGCCGCCGACGTCGTGGCCGACCTCGCCCACCTCCCCGCGGCCGAGGTCGTCGAACGAGCCGACGACGTCGAGGCGATCCCCCACGCCACCCCGACCAAAATTCTCGAGCTCATGGAGATCGGCGCATCCCCACGCGACGCCGTCCTGGATCTGATCAGCGGCGCCATGCGCGTCGCCCAAGGCGAACTGCCCGATATCGAGGAGACTCGCGACGTCATCGAAGCGGCCGACCGATTCATGGAGACGGACGAGCCGATGCGGCTCACGCCACTCGATCCCCAACGTCCAGCGCGCGATCTCCTCGAAGACCTCCTGGCCGGCATCCGAGGCTGCTGGCTGCTCTACCCTCGATACCTCGACGGTGTCCAGCCCCATCACGACGATGAACTCCAGGGCGGAATTGACGCCGAGTTCCTGGACGCTGTCCGAACACGCGCCAAGGCCGACCACGCCCGGCTGCTCTAGCTGGCCGCCCGCCGAACCCGCAACCTTCCGATTACAAGTCGGTGGAGTACGTGTTGCTCGCGCCGTCGATTTTGTGCGGGCTAACATCCGCGACACAACCTGCAACCACCGCCGTCTCCGGCCAGGAGTCTGACCCGACCATTACAGGCAGGTGTGGGTGAGCGGGACCAGCAGAGCCATCCCTCCGGTTCACTGTAGGAACTCGAATCCTCTAACGCACTCGGAGGCTGCTGAGCGACTGCAGGGCTACGGGTACTCGTTGTACAAGCGGGTTGCCGGTCGGAAGATTCGCCATCATGTGCTTGGTGGCCGCCTCATCCGTTTCACCGATGACGACCTGCGGTCCGCTTTCCGCGTCGTTGAGCCGGCCGTTGAGGCTCTGGCCGCGCGTTGACGCTGTTGGCGTCGTCCCTGACTCTCATCCGCCATCGTCTTACGGGTCGATGGCCGGGTTGGTGCATCGCGGTCGAATCACGTCTGGCCTGACATGGACCTCAGCTCGGGTCAGCGCCCTGATTGGTTGGGTGGCCGATGCTCATTGCCGTTCGGACGGCAGAGAACCGGATCCGTTCCTGCTCAAGGCGTACCGACGGGCCGAGAGCGTCCTCGACGAGGTCGCGGTACAGGCCCGCTTCGTGGTCGTCGAGCGCTGGCAGGTGCGCGGAAACCGGAGTCGGCTCGTGTACCCACTGGGTTTTGTGCGCCAGCAGGGTGGGTCGGTCCATGAGTATGGACCGGGTCAACGGAAACAGTTGCCGGAGCCGGCTGAGGATGGCGAAGCCGTGGGTGTCGATGTCACCCCAGTAGATCAGTTGCCGTTCTTTCAGCCAGTGCAGCGGCTGCAGCGTGGAGAGGGCGTAGCCGCCGCCGAAGATGACGACCGCGTCGGGCGCGGACGGGAGGGCGAGGTAGGTCACCTCGTTCTCCACGACGTAGATCGTCGAGGCTTGCAAGGGCGTCGCAGCGAGTTCGTCGACTCGGACCGCGACGTCGCTGTATGGTCCGGCGAGGTCGACGGACGGGTCCAGGCGGCGGACCCGAGCATGGCGGGCTTTTTGCGGAACCGATATCGGCCGGCGAAGTCGCTTGCCGGCACGTCGGCGGCTATCCGGTGTTCGGGCAGTTGCCGGTCCAGCAGGCTCGCCAGGATGCTGCGGTGCTGTTCGATGAATTTGGTGTCGACGCCGGGTACGTCGACTTGGCGCAGGTACAGGTCGGCGCCGGTGTTGGCCTCGATCCACAAGATTGTGTCGAGGAGCGCGGCCCACTGCTGTTCGTGGTGCAACACTTTCATCGGTTGCGTGGCCAGGTAGTCGATCAACGCCGGCGTTCGCTGCCGGGTGAGTTCGACGAGTTCGTCAAAGCGCTGTGCGTATCGCGTGACGCCGAGGATCTGCCACAGCTGCCGGGGTGTGTCGATCCAGGCCCGGCATGGCAGGGTGTTGGTGCCGACGTGCCGGCCGCCGACCGATCGGTGTTCGAGGCGGAACAGTCGTGGGTCGGCGGCGCGCCATCGGTCGGCCCAGCTCTGCGCGGCGGCGAATGCGTCGGCGATCTCGCGGGCCGTCGGTGCTCGGATCGGGACGGCGACCGGCTGCCAGTCGGCGTCGGCCATGGAGGCGGCGAGGAAGTCGCCGCGGTCCCAGCGGCGGCGGAGCACGTCGGTGACGTCCGTTGGGGTTGTCCACGGGTCTCGTGCGGGTGTCCGGCCGGGCATGTCAGTGTGCGCCGATCTCGGCGGTGCCGCGCTGATGGACGTGGAGCTGCCGGCGGGACCGGTATTCGTCGATGGTGAGGGTCTGCAGCCGGGAGTAGCTGCCGCCGGGGTTGTCGACGTAGCCGACGGCGGCGACGAACGGCTCGATCACGTGGATCTTCTGCAACGGGGTGACGATCAGCAGTTGCAGCCCCAAGCTTTGGAACAGCCGCAGCGCGAACCTGGCGGACTCTTCCGAACCGCGGCCGAACGCCTCGTCGATGACGACGAACCGGAAGGTCCGCGACGGCCCAGGGCCGTGCTCGAGTTTGAACTGGTATGCGAGGGAGGCGGCGAGGATGGTGTAGGCGAGTTTCTCCTTCTGCCCGCCGGACTTGCCGCCGGAGTCGGAGTAGGTTTCGTGTTCGGTGTTGTCGTGGCGCCAGCGCTCGGAGGCCGCGAAGACGAACCAGTTGCGGACGTCGGTCACCCGCTTGGCCCACTGCTTGTCGGCCTCGGTGTGACCTTCCCGGCCTTTGAACCGTTCGACCAGTCGTTGCACCTGGAGGAACTTCTGCTCGGAGTACTGGTCGGCGTCGTCGCCGGACAGGGCACTGTCGGTGCAGGCGCGCATGTCGGAGATGAAGTCGCGGATGTCGGTGCTGGGGTTGCGGTCACCTTCGAGGCGGATGTACCGGCCGGTGTTGTAGTCGATGCTGACGAGCGACTGGTTGATGATCTCGATCCGCTCTTTGATCATCTCGCTCTGTTTGGTGAGCTGGGAGTGGAACGTGGCGATGTCGCGGATCGTGTTGGTGTTCAGGTACAGCTTGAAGTCGGCCTCGAAGCGTGGCAGATCGTCCTCGACGAGCCGGGCGCGCAGCGTGCGGTACTCCCCCGCCGCCTGGATGGAGTCGTCCATCTCGGTAGTGAGGTGTGGGTAGCTGCGCCGGAAGTTGACCATGTGCGCGACGGCCCGCGATGCCGCCTGGTGCTGGCTTCGGGTCGCGGTCTCGACGGCGCGGGTGAGGCGGCGTTCGGTATCGGTGTGGAGTTGCTCGTATTCTTCCGGGGTCGCCGGTGGTGTGCCGATGTCGGTGGCGAGTTGCGTGAACTGCTTCCTTGCGGTCGCGGCGGCGGGTTCGGCGAGTCGCGCCTCTGCCTGCTGTTCGGCGAGCTGGGCGAGTTCGAGGAGTCCGCCGACGCGGCCCTGCTCGGCCTGCGCGGCCGCCTGCAGCGCTTCGCGTTCCGCGATGTCGGTGCCGACCTGTCGGAGCGCCTCGGTGAGTCGCTGCAGTTCGCCGGATGCCGACTCGAGTTGGCGACGCTCGGTCTCGAGTTCGGCGATTTGCCGGGCCACCTGCTGCCAGTTCAGATCCGCGAAGTCGGTGATCTCGCCGAGTTTGGCGAGTACCGCGTCCCGGGCGGCGGCAGCGCTGAGGTCGCCCTCGAGGGTCTTGTGTTCGGTCGTCGCCGTGGCGTGCTCTGCCGTCAGGGTTGCCGCGGTGGCGAGCAGCGCGGCGATTTTCTGTTCGTTGCTCCAGCCGAGGACGTAGGTGCGGCGGTCGTCGATGCGGTTCCGGTCGTCCTTCTCGTGGCGTCCGCCCGGGTCCTTGATCTGGCCGGAGCGGGTCACGGCACGGTCGGCGTGCTGGAACTCCGTCATCGTCTCGACGCACGCGTGTCCGGCCCGGCGGCCCAGCTCTGCGGCCAGCCAGGGTCGGAACGGCCCCTCCCGCAGGTCGAGCTTCGCGGCGAGCGAGTCGTATCCACGCTGGTCCGTCGGCCGGGCGGCCGCCACACGGTCCGGAACCCGGTAGTAGACGAGGCGGGCATTGAGGTGGTGGCTGTCGATCCAGCCGGCGACCGTTGGATAGTGTGCCTGGGACACCAGCAGGGACACGCCGAAGCTGTGCAGGACACGTTCCGCTGCACCTTCCCAGTCTGACTCGTCGTCGCGGACCTGGATCAGCTCGCCGGCGAACGGCAGCAACGATTCGGCAAGGCTCAGCTCTCTGCACATCCACTCGCGCAGCTCCAACATGCGGCGGGGAATGTTGCTGCGTCGTTGCCGGAGACTGAGCAGTTCGGCGTTCAGCTCCTCGAGCCGGTCATGGAGCCCTTTGACGTGGTGCATCGCCTCAGCGAACCGGCGCTGAAGGTCGGTGCGGCGTTCGGCGCTGCGACCCGCCTCACGTTCGATCTCGCCGAGGCGGGGCGCGAACTGCTCCGCGGACGCGACCGGCGTGAGGCCCGCGTCGGCCAGTTGGCGGTTGAACCGTTCGGCGCGTTCCTTCCGCCGACTTTGTAGCTGGCCTGCGTCGGCCACTTCGCGCTCGATCTCACCGATGCGATCACCGCCGTGACCTGCCCGTTCCAGCTCCAGCCTGCTGGCCCGCCGGCGCAGTTCCGCGATTTCGGCGCTGAGTGTCGACAGCTGCGTGCTGAGCGCGGTCAGGGTTGCCTGATGCTGCTGGATGCGGGTCTTCAACAGGGCGGCGGCTCCGTGTGCGCAGAAATACGGTAGTGCGGCGCGTTGCAGGTCCAGTTCCGCGATGCGCACACCCAGTTGGTCGTGCTCGTCGCAGCGTTCGATCATCGGGGTCAGGGCGGCGAGCTGCTCCCGGGCGACCTGGACCGCCTGGTGGGCGGTGGTGAGGTCGTCGAAGTGGTCGACGAGCTGCTTGATCCAGGTGTCCGCGTCGAACGGTTCGAGCATGTGGCTGCGCACGAACGCGTTCAGGTTCTCGACGGCTTTCATGGAGACGGTCTGGTGGAACAGGTCCATCGCCTGGTCGGAGCTGATCCCGAGCCGTCGGCGGTAGTCCTTACCGTACTCCGGGAAGTGTTCGTAGATCTTGGCGCCGGACTGCCGCAGCCGGCGGCGCAGCTGGCTGATCTCGGTGCCGAAGTCCACGAAGTCAGGTTCGATGCCGCGGCGGCCGTCCGCGACCACGAACAGGCGCTCCGGTTGGCCCGGGTTGCCCTCGTGCAGCCAGAACACCTGAGCGACGGTCACGTGGGCGTCGAGGTCGGCGTTGCCGAACACCCCGAGGATGACCGAGTAGCAGCTGCCCCGCCGCAGTGCGACCGGCCGGGAGACACCCGTCAGTTCGTTGCGTTCGGACTTGTGGTGGCCCAGCACGTAGGAGCGGAGGCTGCGTTCGCGGGTCTCCGCGCCGGCGGCCTTGTTGTAGGAGATCTTGTTCGCCGGCAGCAGCAGCGTCGTCACCGCGTCGACCAGCGTCGATTTTCCGGAGCCGATGTCGCCGGTGAGCAGGCCGCTCGCGCCGTCCAGGGTCAGCGTCCAGACCCGCTGGTCGAACGTGCCCCAGTTGCGGACCTCCAACCGGTGCAGCCGAAATCCGGGACCACCGTGCACGACATCGTCGAGCGTCAGGTTCTCCGTCACGCGGTGCCCTTCCCGTCCCGGCCGGCGAACTCCGCTGCGTACTCCCCCAGCCGAGCATCCAGCTCCGCCAGCCACTGCCCATCGACGAAAGCTTTCAGGATGCGTCGCACCTCGTAACTGCCGTCGCCGTCGTTCACCCGACGGAGGAATCCCAGCTCCACGGCCTTGCCGATGTGGGCGTCGATCTGGTCGATGAGCCGGGCGTCGGTGCTGGTGTCCGGCAGGAACACCGCGAGCATGTCGATGATCTGCTGGCGGGTCAGCACCATGCGGGTGTCGCTGGAGTTGGCGTCGAACTCGGCGAGCCGTTTGCGCAGCAGCGCCAGCAGCACACTCACGTGCAGCGACAGCTGCCTGCGAGCGACCAGTCGTGGCACCGCGACCTCGTCGACGGCTTCGTCATCGGGTCTGCCGCGCAGGTATGCGTAGCCCTCGGCCTCGTCGATGAACACGACGAGGCCGAGGACCGCGACGTAGTCCCGCACCTGGGACTGCAGCTGCAGCAAATGCCGCCACGGCACCTCGTGGGTGTCGCGATACACAACGCCCTTCATGAGGTGGGTGACTGCGATGGACAGGTCCGGCTGGAACTCGGGTGTGCCGCGCCCGCTCATGCCGCCGCTTTCGACGACGCCATGCGGGTGTAGATGACGCGGGGCATGGTGACCCGCTTCGCCGCGCCGTCTGGGTCCTGCCAGCGGACTTCGGCGGGCCGGTGCTCGTCGAACACCACATCGAACGCCGGGTCTGTCAGCGACAGATAAGTGACCAGCTCGGCGAGCCCTTGCCGCAGCGGCCGGCGGGAGAGGACCTCCACGAGCTCGACCTGAGGACGCTTCAGCAGCGCGGCCCGGACCTCCTGCCGAAGTGGCTCCGGATCGACGTGGACCTGCTCGAACAAGACCGAGAAGTCCACGACCTCATCAGCGCGCTCGGCGGTAGCGGTGCTGTCCAGCGCTGCTTTCGACCGCGGCCGATACAGCGGACGCTCCATCGGCAGGACAATGGTCGGGGTAGCGGCGTCGATCTCCATCGTCAGGCTCGCATCGGGATACCGGCGCAGCCGCAGGGCGTGGGTCTCGATGCTGCGGAGCAGGTCCATGACCCGCCGGTTCTCCAGCCACACCTGATCGTCGAGGAAACGGCGCAGCTGCTCCGACAACAGCCGGACCGTTGCCTGGGTCCGTTCTGCCGCGTCGAGCCAGTCGTAGTGGATGCGGCGCATCCGCGGGTCCGGGCCGCCGATCCCCGGCAACGCCTGCACCCGGTCCAGCAGAGTCGTGAATTCCGCCTGCCGGGCGTGTGAGAGCAGGAAGTCGTAGAACGCGTGGAAGCTGCGGCCCTGATCGGAGTCGGCGATGGTGCTGCGGTCTCCGAGCACCTCGTCGAGGAACGCGCCCTTCGAACCGTTCCACAGCGCGACGCGCTCCCGCAGCTCACGATCCAGCCCACGGAAGTTCGCCTCGACCTCACGGAAGTCCGCCAGCAGGTCCCGGGCGGTCGAGGTGAACTGCTGATACCGGTCGCGTTGCGCGGTGTCGTCCAGCAGCGGCAGCTCCCCACCGCGGATACGGGCGATCTCCTCGTCGATCTCCGCGCGACGGCGGTACAGCTCGGTCAGCCGCACGTCCGGGTCGGTCTCCGCACCGAACGCCATCTGCCGCAACAACTCGAAGACGATGTTGAGCCGTGACTCCGTGCCCACGAACGAGCGGGCCTGCAGCGACCGGACCCACGCGAGGGCCTTCTCCACCGCCGGCGTCGCGTCGAAATGCGCCTCGTCGGAGCCGGCCGGATAGTACTTGCGCAACCAGCCAGCGTCGGCATGGGCCCAGTCGTCCAGATACGCCCGGGCCGGCCGTGGGAACCTCGGCTCCCGCTCGTTGAAGCCCGACAGTTCGTCGTCGAGCCGCGCAGCCAGGTCGACCGCAGGTACCGATCGAGCGTTCTCGTCGACGAAGACCTTCCCGAGGAACGCCAGGATCAACGGCGCGTGTTCAGCGCGAAGCAGCTTCCACGCGGCGTGGTTGCGCCGCAGCGCGTCAACATCATCGAAGTCCACCAGCACCTCACGGTCAGCTCATCCGAGTGATACACCATGCTACGAGGCCCCACTGACATTTTCGTGCGGCGACCGACCTCGCGCAGACGCCACAGCAGGTGCCGGGGCCCCTGGACGCCATGCCCGCACATGAGGGTCAGTCGAGGTTCTTGCCGATCGAGCGGTGCCAGCAAATCCAAAATGCCTTACGGCCGGTAGCAGCGCAGCGTCTACTTTGCCCACCAGGGCGACAGTGCTACGAGGTGATCACGTACGGCTTGGGAGTACGCCTCTTCGAGCGGGGTGAGCGCCGCTAGATCGATGACAGCGAGTGGGATGTTCATCGCGTGGTCGTCCTGGATCGGGGCGTCCAGCCACGCTTGCCGCATAGCGCCGCCTGCGGTCTTGCGCAGTTCCCGCACGAGGGTCGCGTAGGTGTCCCCGACGATGCTGGACTCCGCAGCGGTCCAGGCCAGGAAGTAACTGAGCCGGCCTTGAATCTCCCGGATGGTTTCGGACAGGCGGATGCGTTCGGCGGCCGGTTCGTCGTGACGACGGCGTCGAATCGCGTACGGCAGTTCCTTGTAGGCGGCGTACGCCTCGAACGCGGCGGCGAACAGATCACGTTGACGGGCGCGCTCTTCCTCACGGCCTTTCCGTCGGGCGGTCCAAACCGCCACGCATGCGCTCAGCAACGCCGCAAAAAGCGCCCCGGACAGCAGTGCAGCGATCACGAGGCTTGACGGCGCGACCGGTTGAGCGATCGGGGCCGGCGACGGTGAACCAACCGTCGTCACGGCTGGAGCAGCCGATCCGGATACCGCCGGAGTAGCACCAGACGGACTCGGTCCCGGACTCACCAGACTCGGCGGGGTGGACGGGCTCATGGGCTCTCCTGGTCCTCCCGGGCGTCGTGGGGTGCCTCGGCGCCGACCCACTCACCGGTCCGCCGCCACCATTCTTCCTTGATCAAGTGAATGATGATGTGGCCGAGGAGCGCGGCGGCGCCGTCACCGCGCAGCCATCGCTGGTCGGGGCCGTCGAAGGGGAACCACATGCACAGTCCGTCGGAGAGATACCGGTGTGGTGACTCGGTCGGTCCGTCCACGAAGACCCGCGGTACTTCCGGCGACCCAACGGCGAAGACGATCGTCACCTCGCGCGGTTCGACGCCGGGCGGGGTCACCGTGCAGCGCACCGCGAAGCCGCCGCGGTAGCGGCGCGGCGGGCGGATCGGGCGGACCGTGATCCCGGTGCCGGTGAGCTCGGCGAGAAAACGCAGCCGCAGCGCCGGCCTGGCGTGCCAGGCCGGCGCTCGCCACGGGAGGTGCTTCACTGCGGTGACCGGCCACCGTAGGCGCGGGTCGGCACGATCAGTGACGCCGCGCCGCCGAGGCCGAGCGCCGTGGTAGAGACCGGTGTGCGGGGCCGCAGGAGACCAACGGCACCGGCGAGCCCGCCACCGGCCGGGTCGTCGATGTACTTCCAGAACATTTGGTGCAGAGCGGCCTGCACGGCCTGATCATCACTGTCGTTGTCGATCGCCTCGGTCACCGCGTCGGCAGCCTTACGGAGCCGGCGGGCCACGACGTCACGGCCCAGCATCAGCTTGAGCGGAGCGGAAACACCAGCTGGGTCCTGGGTGGCGGTGCCCCGGCTGATCCGGGTGGCCGCCTTGTCCAGCACGGTGCGCAAGGCGACCGGCACCCCCATGCCACTGGTCACGAACTCCCAGGCCAGTACGGAGAGGTGGAACGACGACAGGCCGGGCGTGTCGAACTGCTTGTTCCACGCCTTCAACAGCCGAATCACGACCCGGCGCAGCTGGCGCAGCGACGCCGGGGCAGCGTTGAACAGCTCGACGTGGCCTTCAGGGTGGGACGGCTCCCACCGGTCTTTGTCCAGGTTTGGGATCCACAGACCGTCACCGTCGCGCCGGGTGAGCGCCACGACCATATCGACGGTAGGGTCTTGGCCGTTGACGGGCTTGCCGAAGGAGATCTTCGGGCCGCGCTTGGAGGTGCCGCACCGGGCCTTCGGGTACTCCTCACGCACCCCCGGACCGAGCAACGCGCACAGCTTCTCGGCCACGTCGGTCGGAGACTCCCCGCCGCCCTCCGGGCCGAGCTTTGGGTAGCAGCGGCGATCGAGGACGAGACCTCCGTCGCCGTCGGTCACCGGGTGGTTCATGGTGTGGTGCGCGAGCGATCCGCTGCTGTAGGTGCGCAGCGAACCGGGGAAGCCTTCGGCGAGGTCGCGGACCAGCTCGAGGCGGTTGCGGGCTTCTTTCAGCGGTGCGTCTTCAGCGTCGATCATCGTACGGACGGTGGACAACAGGTCGGCGGTGTGCCCCATATTGCGGCTCCCAAGGTCGCGTGCCGCACTTCGCGGTGCGGCACGTCTTTTCGCAACACCCCGGTGGGTGCTGAAGGGCCTGTTGGCCCTCACCCCTACCTGACGACGCATCCGGCGATCCGTCCAAGGTCAGATGCACTCCCGGCAGACCGTGCCGGTGCCGACGAACATCGCCTTGTCGTAGGTCATCGTGCATCGTTCGCAGCGCCGTTGCCGCCGCATCGTGCAAGCACAGTGCCCGGACGGGCAACGCGGTTCACGGCAGGTGGCGCAGGCACCGGTGACCTCGAAGGAGTCCTGGCACAGCTCACAGCCCGCCCAGCGCGGCTGCGACATAGTGATCGGCGGTCGGGTCGGGGAGAAGGACTGCCACGGTGCGTGATCTTCGACCAGGACCGCGACGAGAAAGCCGTCGCACCAGGCGGCCTGCCCGTACAGCCGGCCGCTGGTGTGCCCCGTCCGATATGCGATGACGGTGTCGCTGACGGTGATCGGCACACCGTCGGGGCGGTCGAGATGCTGCAGTGCCGCGGCGACCAGCGGGGTCTGTGACTGGTCGCTGCCGCGGGCCGGCGGGTAGACGCTGCCCCGACCTGCGGCGAACGACACGATGCCGTCGGTGTCGTACAGCACCACCGCGCCGAAACTGCGCAGGTGCTCGACCGCGCGCACGACGCACGCGGCCCGCGAGGCGGTGGACCTCCTGTAGAGCGCGACGATGTCGCCCGGGGTGGGTGTCCGGTCGCCGAAGCAGGCGGCGACCAAGTCGTCGGGGAGCAGTACCCGGGCGGCAAACAGGTCGCAGGCCGCGTCCTCGAACCCGTCCTCGTCGGCGTTCAGCAGGCCGGTCCCGAGGCCAGGATCGGTGTTCTGCAGGTGATGACCGAGTTCATGCAGCACCGTGAACTGTCGGCGGCCCGGCGAGGAGGCATTCGCGACCCACAGCGACGGCGGCATGGTCGCGGGCTTGTACCCACCGGCGACCGAGCAGAGGCCGGAGGTCTGCACCTCGGCGGTTAGCTTCACCTGCACGTCAGACCATGTCCGCAGCTCCTGGATGGCACCGCCCCGCAAACGCTCCAAGGCCCCGGGATGGTCCCGTTCGACGACCTGCATCATTAGGTCAACCTGGGCACGTACCGCCGTGGACGTCCGATTCGTCACTGGTCATCCCGTGCCTCATCGCCGTGCTCGGCTACGAGCCACTGCCCGATTCTGCCGCGCCAGTCAGGGTCCGCTTTGCCGGTCTGCCGGAACGCCATGGCGAAAGTACCGAAGCCGACCTGCAACCGGGTCTGAACCTCGCTACCCCTCATGCGACGGGCCAGGGATCGCCAGGTCCCGCGCCAACGAGGGTGCTCCAGCTCGACCGCCAGCTCTGTCGGCAATCCACCGGCCGCCGCCAGGACGTCTTCGACGGTGAGCCCGAGCACCCGGGCAAGCACGTCGGCTTGTTCTGCGGTCGCCAGACGCTTGCCCTGCAAGATCTGCAACACCTCAGGTTGCGGTGCCGCCAGCGCGGCGACAACGGCGGACAGGCCGACCCCTCGGGCTGGGACACGCAGATCCACTGGTACTGACGCTTGGGTGGGCACCAACGGCGCTCCAACCAGGACGTCGAGATCGTCAGCAAGGCTTGCCCGGACGGTGGCGCTGGGACTCCAAGGGTCGGTGATCGGTCGGCCACCGCGGGCACCGTCGGGAATGTTGTCGCTCGATCTGTGCGCCGCTGCTCGGCACCAGTCGGTGAGGGCCGGCGTCCACAGGTCAACAACCCGGTTGAGCGTCCCGGTCGGGATCGAGACCGCGAGACCTGCCCAAGCGGTGACCTCCACTCCGAAAGCTGTCTCCTGCCCGTCGACGACCAGGCTGTCTTCGTCCTCGCCGGTAGGTTCGACGGACACCGGGACCACCCGCCATCGGCGGTCCTCAGCTTCCACCAGCAGCACCAGTCCGGACACCTCATCCCAGGTCGCTCGCCACACCTGACCTGCCGCCGGTGCGATGTCGGCTGGGTCACCGAACCGTTCGCGCAGTCCAGCGGTCGTCAACGCTGCCGGGGCCACCGCGGAGGTGACGAGGCGGCGCAGGCGGTCGGGGATCTCAGCCGTCACGACGGGACCTCCTCTGCCTCTGTGCTCGGTTGTGCCCGCTGCTGTGAGTTGACGACACGTCTGCCGCATTGTCCAACGCCCCAGGCCAGTCGTTCGCTGCGGCGCTGGTCCGGAACGGTGCGCTCCAGGATGCCCACGGTCAGCGTGCGCACAGCGTCAGCACCTCCCGGACGACTTGCTCGGGATCGTCATGGTTTCCGGCGAGCTCGCGGATCAGCGCCTTGAGCTTCCCGATCCGGGTGTAGGCGGTGCTTCGCCCGCACCGGAGGTGCGCGCGAACCGCAGCTGGGTCTTCAATCAGCAGGAGTAGCTGACGTTCCACCTCAGTCAGCTGGGCGAACACGCTGTCCGCAGCGCTCGCCGCAGCTCTCGCGTCGTCACGCTCTTCAAATACCGTCTCCGGGGTCGGCGCGTCGGCTGGCACGAATTCGTGCGTCTCGTCGATCGTGCGCGGTTCGGCGTCCAGCGTGGCAGGGAACCGGCGCACGATCACCGCGACCAGCTGCTGCAATTCGAGGCTGGCGAATCCAGCGGCGGACATCACGGCCTCGACCACCGTGATCAGATCCGGGGTATACGCGATCGGTGGTCGCCGCGTTTCGCTGCTCCACCGCACTGCTCTGACCCGTACGGTGTACGCCGCCGCGACAAGGTCGTCGAGCCGTCCACCCCAGGGCGACCCGACGGTACCCGCCATCCGCCACCGGCCGGTTCCAGGTTGACCGGCTGGCACCATCTCGAACGTCGGTTCCGCCATCAGCAGGTCTTGCAGTCGGCGGAGCACGGACCCGCGGTCGGTGTCGCGCACCTGATCAACCAGCCAGTAGTACACGGTCCGATGGAACAGCCGAGTCAAGGATTCGTCATCGTCGGCTTCTGCGAGCAACGCCGGGATCGCCCGTTCCCACCGATGTTCCACGAAGCTCTGCACGAAATCCCAGACGTAGTCATCGTCGAGGCGCCGGCCGGCGTACAGGATTGGCAGACGCCTCAGTTGCACCCGCATGACATCGCGGAGCAGCAACAGTCCCGCCTCACCGAACCGTCCGGTGTCCGCGAACTCCGCCAGGATCGAAATCCCGACCTCCCATCAGATTGACGCCGACCATCCCGCCCGCGCCATGGCCGAGAATCGATCAACGTCGCCACACTTGACATCTCACAGGCTTCAAGCGGCGATGAAGCTACATCGGCCAAGATTCCTCCCGCAGCACAATGACAAAAATTCACCCGCCAGGTCATCCTGGGCTCCCATTCGTACGGCCGGACACCGCGGATGTCGATTCGAGGCACGTGCGGGTCACGTCACTCGATCGATAGATCTTTTGCCCACGGCTGCCGTTCGCGCGGTAGAAGAAGGCGTGACTCCCCCTCGCCGTACCGGCCTCGGCCGTCTCCGACCCCGAGCGTCACGCTCTGGCACAGCCCTGCCGTGGTGGATCGGCGTCGCGATCCTCTTCCTGATCCTCGCGACACTGCGGATCGTGCTCGTGCAGCGCGGGCTGCTGTTCGGAGTCGGGCGGATCGTGACCATTGACGTGCTGATCAGCTCTACCCTGATCCTCGCCCTGGCGTCGGCGCGGCACCGGTCGCAGGGCAAGACCCGTCCGGTGCCGGCGGACGAACCGACCAGTTCGTGGACGGATTGGTTCGGCGTCATCGCCGCTGTGATCGGGCTGCCAGCGCTCGTGGCGTCCGGCATGAACTTGCTCGCCCCTCCGACACCCCACGGGTTGAACGCTCCCGCGTGCCCGGGAGCGCAGGTCTATGACATGCCTTACATCGGCGTCGCAGTCGGCCCGCTGGGCAACTACGCCCGTAGCGGCGCCGGCCTGTCATTCCCGCAAACCGATCGGTTTGACAGCGGCTGCACGCTCGGGTTCGCCGGCTACTGCGTCGGTGACCCGGTCGAAGACCCGACGGTCAAGAACGACTGGGAGGAAACCCGCTGGCTGCGCCTGGGCCAGCACACCAGCCAACCAGCCAAGGGCACCGCTCAGTTGCTGTCTGACGAGCCGGGAGACCGCCGGTTCGTCTCGCTGGCCTACATCGCGCCGAAGAGCCCAGACCGCGACCTGCGCTACCTCGGCGACGCCGAGTGCGCCAGCAGTCGCGACCTTCCGGCGGGGCCGGTGCAGATCGCCCCAAAGGTCGGCGACGGCATCATCGACTTCACCGTCCAGGTCGACCATGCCGAACGCATCGGACTGGCCGTCGCCATCCCCCACGACGCCCTACGCGCCGGCAGTGCGATCCGCCGCGTCTACTCCCAGCCGACGGATATCAACGGAACAGCCACCATCACGTGGCGATTCGCCGTCACGGCGAAACAACTCCGACCTCAGCGGACAGCCCCAGTCCCCGTCGTCGTCCCCGTCGTCGTCCCCGTCGTCGTCCTCGCCGTGGCTTGTCTGGGACCGGTCGCACCAGCCGGAGCGGACACTGCCGCTACCCGGACTTACCAGATCGGGCCGGACGATACCCTGAGCGACAACCCTTCCACCCCCGAGCCGTCCACCGCCGTCATTGATGGCCTTCGGCGAGCCGCGTGTGACAGCGAAGGTGCCATCGCTGGAAGTCCATCACAGGCCCCAACGCCGAGTTCGTCCGTCACCCCGTAATCCAGAGGACCGGTCCTGTCGTGGACGTCGGCGAAGGGCAGTCCGACCGAATCGCCGTCGAGCGTCCCACCCGACGTAGGACAAACCCATACGAGTCCGTCCGTGATTTCCACGGTTCGCTTGGCCTGTGGGCTCGCCTATCAATCGGGTGAACGGTGCCGACACACAGGTACGCGTCTGGGGCCACCCATTCTCGGCCAAGATGACCGCAACCACTTCGACGAGCGGTCCTGGTAACTCCCGCTACGGCTATTAGCGCCCTCGCGCACCCAGCTCGGCCATCACGACCTCAACCATGGCCACCGTGATGTCGTTTCGGTTGTTGTCGTCGCGGATGCGGCGGGCGATCCGCCGCGCGTCGAGCCTCGGAAACCGTCGCACGGTTTTGACGATGATGTCGCGGACCGCTGATGAGATCTCGGGCCGTCTCGATCGACTGGCCTGCGTCCATCGGCCGGACCCGTCCGACCCGGAACGTCGGGTCCTGACGAAGTCGCCTCTGCCGGTGTCATCGTCGTAGACCATTCGACACCCTTTCCTTACGTTGCGTTACATCGACGGTAAGGAGTAGGCGCGGTGCGGGTCCATGCCGTACATCGGCGGGAGCCTGCCGTTCGGCGTCAGCAATATGCCCGAAGCGCTGAACAGATATCGGTTTGCAACGATGATCGATGTCTAGTCTGGGACCGCGATGATCGTGGTGGCGAACGAGGATGAGCTGTCTGTGGCACCGGTGCGGGTCGCGGTGCTGGACCCTCTGCCGCTGTACCGGCAAGGAGTCGAGGCTGCCCTGGCTCCGATGGGCTACGCCATCGAGACACCGGCCGACGTCCTGGCCTGGTCACGGAAGCCGCAGACCCTCGTGCTGCTGACGTTGGCCGCGGACGAGGACTGGGGGACGCTCGACGCACTGGGCGGCGGCCGGACGACGTTCGGTGTCATTGCACTGCTGACCGAGGACTCTGGTGTTTCCGGCGTACGGGCGATCCGAGCCGGTGCCCGGTCCGTGCTCCCGCGCGGCGTGACCGGCAGCAGCCTGCGGCGCGGTGTTGAGGCCACCGTCGAGGGCAACGCGGTGATGCCAGCCTCCGTTGCGACGGCGCTCGCCAGCGGGGCGGAGGCGCTCACTGCCATCTCCGCCGTGCCGACCATCGACCGGTTCTCGTGGCTGGCCGATCTCGCTCAGGGAACGACCGTGGCCGAGTTGGCCGACCGGGTCGGCTACTCGGAACGGGCGATGTTTCGGCAGCTGCAGGCCCTGTATCGCGATATGGGTGTCCAGACCCGCACGCAGGCGATCGTCCTGGCGCAGGAACGCGGCTGGCTCCGCCCGTCGCGCCGGCCGCGTTGATTGCTCGACGGCGAGCTACTGCCCGCTCCGCCGAGTGCCGCCCTGGTCGAGCAGGTCAAGAATCGGCCGAAGCCGGCCTGGGCGGGCGGCGACCACGTCCAACGCGCGGACGAGGACTCGGAGTCGGCCGATCAGGCCCGAGGTGGGGCGGTCGGTCAGGTCGCGAGCCTTGGCAAACGCCGCCTCTGCCGGCGTGAGCGGGATGGTGTCGTCGAGCATCCGGCCGCAGATGGCGTAGCCCAGGAAGTCCCACGCCGCGAAGTCGAGACTATCCGCGTCGAGCCGTGCCTTGGCTTCGTCGTACAGCTGGTCGAAACACTTCTGCGATTGGTCCCCAGGACCGTGCTGCCGGGCGACCAGCGCCTGGAGCGCCAGCACAATCAATGACCGGCCCTTCGGACGGTACCGCACGGCGTGTTCGACCTCCCGCGCGACGGCGTCGCCGGAGGCGCCGGACATGATGTGAGCTACGGCGAGTGTCGTGCGCGCCTGCAGCACCGTGGTCGAGTCCTCCAGACCGATGGCGAGGTCGATCGCCTCGGTCGCGACGGCCAGAACGGGCACAACGGCAATCGCACCGACACCCAGCGCGACCTGCAGCAACAGGTCGGCCCGGCCGTCGAAGCACAAGGCGCGCATCGACGGCAGCGCGGCCCCCGCTACCTCGGCCGCGATGATCGCGTCGTTCGCGGCGGCCATTTCACCGATCTCGGCGTGCCACCGGGCGCGTTTGAGACCGATGGTGACGGTGCGGACCGTCAACTCCCGGGCATCGTCGTCGGGAGAGTCGGAATCGGCCGGGATCGACCGCACGCCGAGCGCCGCCTGGGCGAGCTGGAGGGCATCGTCGTACCTGCCCCAGCGCCGATAGCAGTCCGCGAGGCCCGCCGTCGCCGACATCCAGGTCAGCGCATCGCCTGCCGTCTGCGCGGCCGACCGGGCCAGGTCGTAGTAGCCCGCGGCTTGACTGGTATTGCCGTTCTGCCAGTACATCGCGGCCAGGTTGACCTGGATGCGCGTCCGGTTCGCCGCATCGCCGACCGCACCCGCATACTGCAACGCCCGACCGAAGGCCTCGCTGGCCTTCGGGAACCAGCCACGCGACTTGTACAGGTCGCCGAGCTCGTTGAGGTTCTCCATCTCGGCGTAGTCATCGCCGATCGTGCCCCGCACCGCCTCCCGCTGGGCCAGCAGCAGACGCTCACTTCCCCACGCACGCAGCAGATGGCCCAGCTTCTCGATCAACGCATAGGCCAGCTCCCCGTCCGCGGCGCGCAGCAGCGCCTGCAACTCCGCGAAATGCAACATGAGGTCGTCCACTCGCCGCGGGTCCGGTGCGGTCATGTTGGACAGTTCGTCGGCTGCGCGGGCCAGCAGGCGGTCGCGATCAAGATCTTCGAGCATCCAGTCCACGTCCGCCGGCTGGACGTGATAGGACCGGCCGTCCCGGGTACGGCGGATCACCCGGTGCGACAGCAGGTCGTGTAGCGCCCGGTCGATCTGGTCCGCTGTCCATCGGTCCTCCAGCAGCCGGGCGGCGTCGGCGGCGGTGACCGGTGTTGCGTAGGCGGCGAGGGCCGCCACGACCATGCGCGGGATCAGGTCGAGACCGTGCACCAACATGCGGGGCAGACGTTCGCGCACCTCGTCGGAGGGAAGGGACATCAGCGTCGTCGCAAGCGCTCCGGCGGGGCCGTGCCTGGTTAGAGTCGCGGTGGCGTGGAACAGTTCGGCGAGCCTCGGGTTGCCGCTGCACAGCCGGTACAGGTCCACAAGCCGCTCCATCGGCAGCCATCCTGGAGCGCCGGGCTGCTGCGGTACCCCGAGGATCGTCACAAAGTGCTCGTACGGCAGACGGGACAGGTGGATCGGCGGTGGTTCGGTCGGCCACGTCGCGGCGAACGGCGAGATCGGCACGGTCTGCGTGACGAGCACGACGGACACCCGGTGCCCCGGTGTCCTGGCGATCACGTCGAGCGCCTCGTCCAGGTCCAGGTCGAGGAACTCACGGCCGTCCGGGCGCAACAGGCGCTCGGCGGAGTCGATCACGACGATCACCGGTGCGTCGGCAACCGCTTCCAGGGTTGCCTGCAAGCGCGCCGCGAGCGATGATCCGTAGCGGATGGCCGCCGCGGGTTCCCTTCCGCCGGCAATGTCGTCGATCATCTTCCGCACGTCGAAGCGGGCGCCGGCGAGGATCTCGGAGTGCAGGATCCGCGGCATCGTCCGCGCCGTCGCGCCCCGCTCGAATTCCGCGAGGACCGTGTTGACGAGCAGGCTCTTGCCGACGCCAGCCGGGCCGCTGACAATCACGACGCCTCCGGTAGCGCCGCTGAGCCGTGCGCGCAACTCGGCGTGCTCCGCCTCGTGGTTCAGCATGCCGTCGGCAGGGCTTTTCGTCGTCGGCAACGTGGGCGACCGCCCGTAGCCGTCCGAGGGATCGGCCGACCGGATGAACGTCACTTCCAGGTTGTCGTACTTTCTGACCACGTCCAGGTAAGCCTGGGCGGCGGCCGCGCTGAGCTCGTAGCACCACCTGCGGGTGGCGGCCGGATCGCTGCTCTTGAGATCGCGCCCGATGTGCACGAGGCCGACCCCGACCAGTGACAGCAGGCACTGCTCGGTCCATTGGCCACCGAAGCTGCCGTCCGTGGCCATCCGGCCCGACGACTCGTGGATCGCCGCGCTGATCCGTTGGAACGGTCCGGCCGTCGCCGTCGCCGCGCGAGAGTCCGGGTCGACGATCACCTCGATGAGTTCCCGGCACCCGCCTACGGACAGCTGATGCATGTCGATCCAGTCCAGCGCCAGCGCCACAAGCAGGTGCATCGGGTCACGCGCGAGCGGCCCGTCGGTGGCGAAGTGGTCGGCGTCGATGAGCACGTACCGGTCCGGGTCCACCGCCGGCTGCGTGGGCAGGAGAATGTTCCGGCCGCTGAGGTCGCCGTGGGCGTGGCCGACGATCACGTCCTCCAAGAGCCGTCGTGCGGGTGGCCCGGACAGCAGGGTGAACGGATTGACGGCCGGACCGACGTCCGGCGACCGCAATGGTTGCGGTTCGCCACCGATCAGCTCGCCGGTGCGCTCGCCCCACGAGCGCACGGCGTCGATCCGATGTCCGATGATGTCCAGCACGAACTGGCCGACGGTCGGTGACGTGCCGGCGGGGCGGACGCTGCCGAGGTTCCAATCCCGGATGATGGAGTGCATGATCCTTTCGCAATAGACGTGAAACTCTTTGCGATTGAGTGATTTGTTCAATGCCTGGATGGTCAGGAGATTGCCGGTGGCGACCTTGAAGAAGACGCCGCATACCTTCCCGAGGTAGACCGGATTCCTGAACATGGGCGCGATGTGGCGCGTGCGAAAATCGTCGGGCGAGGCGTTCCACGCGTCGGCGAGGCGGTTCGCCCGATCGTCCGAGCTGCAGAACTTCAGCACGAGCCGGTGGGCGGAGTCATCGCCACCGGACCGCGTGACGAGGGCCACGGGACTCGCGCTTCTGCCGTCATCGAACCAGCCACGCGGCACGAGCTCCACGCCGGTGCTGCGCTGCCAGCGCATGAGCTCCTCGACGACGTCCGGATCGAGCCGCTTGGCCCATTGATCGCGGTAATCCTGTCCGCCCATGCGTGCCACCTTGCATCCGGCCGACGTGACACCGACAATCTAAATGCTCCCCGCGATCAACTGAACCGTCCGCCGGTGCAGAAATCGGAAGGGTGATAGATGGCTGACGAGCTGTCCGACGCCGAGAAAGCACGAAAGGATCTCCTCTGGGGGATGTACACCGACCTTCGCGCTCACTCCCGGCACGCTGAAACGCTCCGAGCCAACGTCGTCAATTTCACGGTGGTGATCGCCTCGGCGCTGGTAGCGGTGATCATTAATGACGGCCGAGTCGGCCGCAGCGATCTGGCGTTGTGCGTGGTCATCGTGATCACCGGATTGTCAGGCCTAGCGTTCGCCGCCTCGTACACAGAGCTCCACGAGCGCAACCGGCTCCGCGCGATGCGCATCCGCGAAGCGCTGGACGTCGAGTTCTTTGCCAACGCGCCGGCCACCATCAGCGGACTGCTCAACGAGGCGGATGCGCCCCACGAGGCCAGCTCGCTCTTTAGGCACAGCCGCGGGCTCATTGGCAGCACCCAGCGATTTTGGCTCTTCGTTCCCCTGTTCGCGGTATTGGCGGGTGTGCTCCTTGGCGTCGTCGCACTGTGAGGCCGCGCAACACTCCAGAGCAGTCCGCGGCGCGCCAACTGGCAAGTGACGCGCCTCGCGTTCGACTCGCGGCCGTTACACCTACAACGCGCCGGAGGGAGACGCCAGCAACTTCCGCGGCGCCGACCGGCTCCTGGCCGGCTCCACGATCAGTGCGTCACCCTCGCGACATTGAACCACGGACGCCTTGAGGTGGGCCTCGCCTGAAAGGAAGTATCCACGCCGACGGCCGAGTTACCCGGTCAAACCTTCAAGTGTTGTATCGGTTCCTGATCCATTGTGGACACTCAGTTGAAGAGACGAGTCAGACTCCGTAGGATGAACGCATGGACACCTGTTTTTCGCAGGTGTGCAACGCGTGGGGGTTCAATTCCCCCCTTCGACACCAGTTTGATATGAAATGTCCGGTTCTGAAGTGTCCAAGTGACCGCTTGAACACTCGACCGTGCCATGTACGACGACCAGCGGTGTTCAAGTGAGACATTGACACCGCCGTTCGCGACCAACTGGGCCAATCCGAGCATGGCCGGTGGCGAGATACACAAAGCTATTGAACGGTCGGCTCAACATCAGCGTGCAGCTCACGCATTTTTCCGCGATGTCGACCCTTGGCATTTTGCTATTGCGGTCGCCTGACGGGCGCGCTCGATTGACGTCGCACGCAAACGGCAAGCCCTCATGTCGATGACCTCATGCGATGGCGCCATGACCCGATTCAGTCCCCCAGGTGCACCGAACCCCGGCCCGACAATTCCGGCAAACCCCGATGCCACCGCACGGGGCGCCGGCCGAATCACGCTCAACGTACGGTTCGACCTACCGATCGACGACATCACCATCGTCGTGACCATGACCCCGTCCACCGATCACGTCGCACCCGCCGAACATGGATAGGGCCACTCCGGCACAGCCGCTGCCGACCACTGTCGCCGGATGGATCCCGCTGACCCTGAACACCTGCACTGCCAGCACCGCGACGCTGTACCGGCACTACCTCGAACTGTTCGCCGAGCGCCACGGCAACGACGAACTTTCCAGTATCCGTGCCACCCACATCAGCGACTTCGCAGCCTGGACCCAGACCATCGCGCAACGTCGACGGTCGTCCATCGACGGACGCAGCGCCAAGGAACATGCCATCGCCGCCGTCCGCAAGCTCTTCACCGTCGCCATGCAGAACGACATCGTCATCGGCAACCCCGCCGCTGTCATCACCAAACCCCGACGCCACCCCACCCGGCGCGTTCCGCTGACCAGCGAACAACTCCACGACATCTTCGACGCTGCCGCCGACCACGAGACTCTCCTGCTGCGCTTCCTCCTCGAAACCGCGTGCCGCCGCGAAGGGCTGCTCAACCTCACCCCGAAATCGGTCCGCCCTGAACGCCAGACCGTCATCCTCGACGAGAAGCACACCAAACACCGCGAACAGCCAGTCTCGGCCACGGTGAATGACGCACTCGCCGACCCCAGCTGCCCGTTGTACACCTGGACCCGTCGTCGCCTCGACACGCTCTGGGCCCGCCTCGGGCGCGAAATCGACTGGTTCGCCACGCTCGGCGTCACGACACACTGGTTCCGGCACACCACCATCACCCGCGTCGAACACCGCACCGGCAGCTACGCTCTCGCCGCCGCGTTCGCCGGCCACCACCTCCCGGGTAGCACCGGCACCTACATCAACATCACCGTCGCCGACGTCTGCTGGGCCTTCCAACAGACCGGCTACGGCCACCACCCACTTGCCCAACAATCCCACCGACAGCAATAGCCGCAAGCTCGCCGGTAAGAACAACTACCGGCGGAACACCAACCGAACAAGTCCGCCCTCAACCGCAGCCCCGCATACCGCCAACCGCGGGCCAGCGCGATCCGCCGCTCCGCAGGTGGCTGACCGACGATGCTCTCGGGTACCACCGGCATTAGAATGCCAGGGTGGGTGAGATCGCCTGGCGGATGCCGCAGCCGGGTCAGCGCCCCGAAGCGGTGTTCCGTGACGGGCTGACAGTGGCGGACGTGGCCGAGCTGCTGAGCCAGCCGGAGCAGGTCCAGCACCGCACGCGGGTGACGGAACTGATCATGCAGGTGGTTGCCCCGACGGCCATGAACGTCCTGGTCCAGGTTGTGCTCTACCGTCATGACGACTCGCTCGTGTGGTGGATCCGGGGCGCGCAGGCCGCCCGCCCCGAGGAGACCGAGCAGTGGAAGCAAGGAAGGGGCTGAGATGGCGGCGCCAGATTTCGAGGCGATGAGCCGCGACGAGGTCGCGCACTGGCTGATGGACAACGACTCGGGTGCAGTGACAGCCACCATGCCGGCCGGCCCGACCGGACGATTCGTGCAGGTCGATGAGACCGGCAGCCCCGTCCCGCAGCTCGTGACGGTGAAAATGGCCAGCGACGTAGTGGCGAGGCTCGACGTCGCTGCTGAGCGAGACCGCGAAGGCCGCTCCGGAATCATTCAGCAGGCCGTCGTGGAATGGCTGGAGCGGCACTCGCCCGCCGCATGAGTAGTGACGGTACCTCGCGATCACTCATAGGTCGGGCGTCTCCATTTTCATCCGACGTCCTGTGACCTGCCGCAAGGAAGATGACGGCTGGCCGCGAACGGCTCGACGCCGCCTGTAAGGCTCTGGCTAAACTCGGCGTCGCCCTCGCCGATTTTGGAGCGTGACGCCCGACCAGCGCTGCCGCCGTTCGACGAATACCTCCGGCAGGTGCTCGCCGCGGCCAGCCCCAGCACGCTGCGCGCCTACCGGAATACATGACGACAGCCTGGACGGCCTCGCGCTCCAGCGACGCGTCATTGACAGCGCCCGCAACAGCCGCGACGGTCGCCACACCGGCGAACTGCTCATCGCCGTCGCCGCCGTGCGACAACCAGGCCGTTGCCGACACCCTCATCCAACCCGCGCAGCCCAGCCCGCCGGGTCGGCAAACCCGCCAGCTGCCCAGCACCCGACGGGCACCGACGCCAGCTGAACTGACCGAGGTCAACCTGGTCGCCCCGAACTATCAGCAACGACACCATCCATCCTCAATGCGCCTGCTCCGACTGCGCACCGAAACCGCCTGCAGGCCCGGCGGCTCTGCGGGGTTGCGGCTGCAGGACCTTGACGCCGAACGCGCCGGTCTCCTGCGACTGCGCGAGAAGGGCGGCACGGTCCGGCTGGCAGCCAGCCAGCCTCGACCTCGCCCAGCACGCCGCCGTTTGCGGCGTAGTCCTGCCCACCAAGTGCACTGCTGCGGTACCGCAACGGCCATGCCCTGGCCGGCCGCCGTTGCGACGAGCCGTGGCGCCGCATCGGCGCCCACCTGTCCTGGGTCGCCGCCCAAGGCATCACCGCCCACTACAGTGCGTCCGCATCGCCCGGGCGCGCCGCAACGGGCTGAGGCGGTCGCGGCGTCGGTGAGCTGCTCATCGCCGTGACCAGCTTCGCGGGTCACCGTCTTGATGCTCAGACTGGTGATCCAGCGACACGATGCTACCTTTTCGATCAATCGGACCGACGCCTGAATGCTTACATCGGATGGGGCACTGTCGTAGGATCACTCGGCTCAGACACTGCGGAAGCCGGCCCCCATCCAGCCAGTCCGGCCGGGCGTAAAGTCCGTACCTGACTAGCGGCCGAGATACGGAAGGACAAGGACGTAAATGCGATCACCGACGGTGATCATCGACCTTTCACCCATCGTCCGCGACCAGAATCTCAACGACTGGGGCCTCGTCGAGAAGGTCGTTCGCGCCTGGCGAGCTCAGCGCGACGCCAACGCGATCTGCTACGGGGTCGCCGACAACAGCCTCTGGTACCTCCTCGACGAACCGGGCAGGCGGGCCCTGAGCGACTGGAAGAAGCGTGGAATGGCCCGCTCCGTACCGGACGCCGACGCCGATGTCATCGAGCTGGCCGAGCAGCATTCCGGTGCGGTTGTCGTCACCAGGGACCTCTACCGGGCGGAGCGGCGCGAACATCCGTGGCTTCAGGGCTCCGACAGATTCTTCAGCCCGGTATACGCGAACGGGAATGTCGCCTTCAAGCAACTGGACATGACGCCGATCAACGAGTCGGAGGTGTCCATGCGAGTCGAGGCCCGTGACCTCAAACCGCGAGGCCTGACATCGCCCGAAACGAAGCAGATCCTGGACAGCGAGTGGGCCTGCAGCAACCCGCAGTGCGTCTGGGGCGGGCTTCCCGTCATCGATAAGGACCCCTGCTACCGCGACGGCCACGTGCTGTGCCCCGAGTGCGGCGAGTCGGCCAACCGCGTCGGTGCGATGAGCAACACCCGACAGGTCGTCGTCTTCCTCGACACCGGGGAGATCGATCGCTTTCCCGTTCCTGAAGGCAGGACGATCGTTGTCGGGCGCACGAGAGGCGCAAACCGGTACGACATACGTGACGTCCTGGAGACCGCGAAAGCCGCCCTCGTCAGCCGCGACCACCTCGCGGTGTCGAATGTCAGCGGCAGCATATTCGTCGAGGATCTCGGGTCAAAGAACGGCACCAAATTCAGTCACGACGGAACCACGAATGCGCTTGAGCCAAATGTGCGGCAGCGAGTTTTTCAGGGCGCCCGCATCAGCATCGCGAAGGGTGCGCTCCAGATTCGGCAGTCCGGGCGCAAGCGGGTTCGCGCTCGCTGGGATCCTGATCTTGCGATGCCACCGTGGGCAAGCCCGGGCAGAGAACACGTTGAGAGTAAGGAACGCTGATGTCGCTCCTCGACAACCTCACACCCGCCGCAGCAAGGACGCTTCCAGTCGTCCTACTGCTGGACACGAGTGGCAGCATGCGGGAAAATAACAAGATCGAAGTCCTCAACGACGCCGTCACGGAAATGATCGACGAGCTCGCGGAAGCTGACGGCGGCCATGGCTGCATCACTCTCAGCATCGTGACCTTCGGCGGTAGCGGCGCCCAGGCGATCGTCGAACATACGCCGGTGGGCGAGGTCGAGTTCAGCTCACTCACCGCTCGCGGCAAGACGCCGCTTGGTGATGGCTTCCGGCTCGCCCGGGCGATCATCGAAGACAAGGAAGCTCTGCCCTCGCGGGCTTACCGGCCCACCATCGCCCTCGTCTCGGACGGAATCCCTACCGACAGGAACTGGGAGGAGGAACTCGACGCACTCCTGGCAAGCGAACGTGGTCAGAAATGCACCAAGTTCGCACTGGCGATCGGAGCCGACGCGGATCGGGACATGCTGGCCCGCTTCAGCGGCAGCCAGCCCCACACGGCGGACCGCGCCGGCGAGATCCGCAGATTCCTCCAGTTCGTCACGAACACTGTCACCAGCGTCACTCTGAGTGATCTCGGCTCGGTGCAGGACGACGCTGACTCCGCCTCATCAATCGTGCGACTCCAGGGCGACGATGCGTTCTGACGCCACGCTCGTCACCGACGACGCCGGGGTCAACTTCACTCTCGGACCTCCGATCGCCAAAGGCGGGCAGGGAACGGTCTACCGGGTCGAGGGTTATCCGGAAGTGGCCATCAAGCTGCTCGCAAGACCGGAGGACCTCGAACGGATCAAAAGCGTTCGCCGGTTGCCGCTGGACAGCCTTCCCGTGGCCGCACCCGTAACGCTGATCCAGGGCCGCCGCACGGGGTACACAATGCGCCTCGCCAGCGACATGCAACCCCTGCGGGAGCCGTACCTTCCAAACGAGTTCGGCCACCGCGAGACGAACGCGCGGTGGTACTCGGAAACAGGCGGCCTCCGGCGTCGGCTGGCGGTCGCGGCCAACACCGCCGATGTGATCGCCAAGCTCCACGGTCTTGGCCTGACCTACGTCGACCTCAACCCCAACAACGTCATGGTCTCCGACGACCTCACCCGGGACGTGACGTGGTTGATCGACTGCGACAACCTCACGTCCATGTCCAGGCCGAGATGGGATGTTCTCGGCTTCCGCGGATACGCTGCGCCCGAACGCAAGCGCAAGGCGCCACCGTCCACGCTCGCCGACGCCTACATCCTCGGGGTGCATGTCTTCCGCATGCTCGTTCTGCGGCACCCCCTTGAGGGCGTTCTGGCCGACGCGCTCGACGGCAACGAGGCACGTGAACGGATGGACCGCGGCGAACTGCCTTACGTCGCAGACCGCGACGATGACTCCAACAGGCTGACGCGCGGAACATTCTCGTGGGGCACCTTCAACCTCGTACTCAGCAAGCAAATGCAGAAACTGTGCCATCAAACCTTCTCTGAGGGGCGCCTCGACCCGACGAAGCGCCCCGGCTCCGCACGCTGGCGCGATGTCCTGTTCGCCGCTCTGAACAATGTCATCGACTGCCCAGCGTCCTGCGGCTGGTCGTATTTTCGGACCCTCAAAGGATGTCCGAGCTGCGGGGCCCCCACCGGTGCGGTGACCCTGCTGTCCGTTTACGGCGGCGACTTCGAGCAGCCGCTCTCCGAACGCGACACGCTCGTCGTTTCACAAGGCACCGTCACCGCTGTCCTTCCGCGGCACCTCTGGGGCCGGTTCGACGAGCACAACGCCGTCGTCACCCTCCAGCCGACAAGTCGAGGGCTTGACGTCAAGCCTCAGCACGATGTCACGCTAACCGACAAGTCCGGCAGGGTCGCTCAGGGCGTGCGCCTGCCTGAGCCCGGACGCGTCACGCGGCTCAAGCTGGAAGCACCTGGCCGGCCAGCGCGGATGCTGGCGCTCCGGACGATGGCCGCGTCGTGAATCTCCACGGCTTCCCCTGCAGCGCGGATCGCATCATTCGGCTCCACTCGCGAGACAGCGTCGGCGGTGCCGCCGGCCAGCGGGTTCGCTTGTCCTTCTCCGGCCCGGGAGTCCTGTTGACAGCAGACGGGAACTCATGGATTTGCGATCCGCCCGAGCAGAACGACCTGGAGTGGCTGCAGACTGTGGCATCCGCGGGTGCGTACGTCGTCGAGCTGCTCCGACCAGGCACGGACGTGGTCCTGCGAGTCCTCACCTTCGACGGCGTCCAACACTGGGCCGAGCCACGGGACATCGGGGTCGACGACCTGACCGTCGAGGCGGCATCGACGATCAACCCATCGCTCAGCGGGAAGCGCTCCATTGACGTCATCAGCTGGCTCACGGAGACGATGTGCCTCGATGGCCCCGAGCCGTTGGCCGTGGTGGTAGCGACCTCCGGAACCCGCGACGACACGAACGAAGCATTCCGTCTTGTCGGTGCCGGGTTCGCGTTGGATGTCAAACGCCTTGATGACCGGCTCGTCGCGTCTCGAATTGTTCGCGACCGGCCACCCGACGAGCGCCGGCTCCTCCTCGTCCGAGGGGCTGTCCGCTTCACAGATGTCTCGCGCTCAGCGCCTCTCTCGGTGGCCCAGCAGCAGGAGTTGCGCCAGCTCGCAGAGGAGAACAACGCCTACCTGGCGATCTGGGACGAGTACAACCAACTCGAACGGGACGCGGCTGCGGCCGCCGCACGGGATATCGGCTGGGCGCCATATGACCGTGTAGCCCGTCGCGCCGACGGATCCTGGGAATTCGAGTTGCGTGTGCATCAGCGCTCGGACGCCCTGCGTGATCGGATCGGCTCCGAGACCGTCGGGCTCGAAGCCGGTGCCAAGGTCGCCTTCGACGAGACCGTCGACGCCGGAGCCCGATCCGCGGCGAAAGTGATCATCGGTCTGGGCCGCGTCACGCCGCAGGGGACGATCGTCATATCCCCATCCGCGGACGACGGCCACGCCGAACTTCCCCAGAGCGGGCACGTGGCAGGCGCCTTCACACTTGACAAGGTCCGGATCGAACGCCGGAACAGGGCCCGGGAGGCAATAGCCGGAGCCGCGACCGTGCCTGTACGCCAGCTGGCGACGGTCCTTGGCGACAAGCCCCCCATCCCGGTCGGCCGTCGTCGCCTGCACCCGCCAATGTCCGCACGGGTTCGAGAGATCCTCGGCGGCCAGCCAACTACCGCACAACTACAAGCCATCGACGTGGCAATCAACTCGCAGGACCTCGCCCTGATCCAGGGCCCTCCTGGCACGGGCAAGACCCGCGTCATCGCCGCCATCCAAGCGAGACTCGCGGAGATCAACCGCGGCGAGTCCGCCCTCGCTCGCCGAGTCCTGCTCACGAGCTACCAGCACGACGCGGTCGCGAACCTCGTCCAAGCCGCGGACGACGGGACCCTCCCTCCGGTAAAACTTGGTCGCCACGACGGCCGAGAGGACCAGTCGCACCTCACTGCGTGGACACACGACCTCATCCAACGGCTCGAGCGCAGACATACCGCGTCCCATGCCAGCGAGCTACTTCGTTCCCAGCGCCAGCTCACGGACCGGACCGACTACTACCTCAATGTCAACCCGAACGTCACGGAGACCGTCGAACTTCTCAGCTGGATCGAAAGACATGTCGATCTTGTGGGCGCTGGAGTCGCTGTCGATGCCCGCAGAGCGGCACGGCGACTTTCCTACGAGCTTGATGCGGCTGGCGCACGCATGAACCAGGAGCGGATCCTTGTCCTCGCCAGGAGACTTCGGACCACCGCCGCCGGGCACGAGGATGATGGTCCAGACACTGCTCATGCCGCCTTCAAGACGGAATCGTTCTACAGCATCCTCGACGGCGAGCAACGCAGGAGCCTCGAGGCCACCGCGCGCGGGAACCTCGACGTCGATGCCGCAACCAAGTCCATGGCAGCCATCCGCGACAGCGTCATTGACCGAGTGCTGGACAGTCGCGCCCGGGCCGGCTTCGTCTCGCGCTTCCCCGAGGTGGACGCGATCCTTCAGCGCGCCCGAATCGAAGCGCAACGGCAGGTCGACCTGCAGGTCACCTCGATCGATCGGATCGTTGCCGGGTTCCGAGACGTCGTTGAGCGGCAACCTGCCGCCGTCCAGGGCTCGATCATGGCCCACACGCGTGCGCTCGCTGCAACCTGCCAGCAGTCCGTCTCTGGCTCTATGCGCGACGTGCAGTCAGTCCCCTTTGACACGGTCATCGTCGATGAGGCAGCACGCGCTAACCCCCTCGACCTCATGATCCCACTCGCCCTCGCCAGTGGCCGTGCGATTCTCGTCGGCGACCATCGTCAGCTGCCGCAACTGCTGGACGAGACGATCGAGCCGAAGATCTCAGCCCGTCATGACTCCGCCGTCGTCAGGAGCGTACTGAGCAGGTCGTTGTTCGAGCGCCTGTTCACCAAGCTGCAGGAGGCAGAACGCCGGGACGGGCAGAAGCGAGTCATAACGCTCGACCGTCAGTACCGCATGCACCCGGTGCTCGGCACGTTCATCAACCGGCAGTTCTACGCCCCGCACGGCGAGCACGTCACGAACGGATTCTCCGACGAGGCACGGTTCGCGCACGGACTCTCGAAGTATTCGGGTGCGGCGTGCGGATGGCTCGACGTGCCACCGGAGTCAGGCTCCGAGATCCGTTCACGAAGCAGCTTCAGCCGACCCGCCGAGGCGGCCGTCATCGTAAGGGAGCTCAAGGAGGCGCTCGAAGAGAGCGCCAACCTCAGCTTCGGCGTCGTGACGTTCTACAAGGGGCAGGAGGCCGCGATCTGGCGGGAGATGCGCGAAGCCGGCCTCGCGGGCAAGGACGACACCTTGAACTCGTCGCACCCAGCGCTGTGGTCCTCACGCGGACTGCCACGTGTCAGGATCGGGACCGTCGACGCGTTCCAGGGGCGCGAGTTCGATGTCGTCTACCTCTCCACGACGCGGTCCAGGCGAACCGGGTCGCGGCAGAGACCGCAATTCGGCTTCCTCGTCCTGCCGAACCGTCTTTGCGTCGCCATGAGCCGCCAGCGCAGGCTTCTCGTCGCCGTTGGCGATGCCGGCATGTACAGCGCCGACGCTGCGCGTGAGGCGGTACCCGCACTCCACTCGTTCTTCAAACTGACGGGGGGCGAGCATGGCTTCCGTCGACCTGCGTGAAATGCCTGTCTACGCACTGTCCGAACGCTCTCGTTCGGGACGCTCGACGCGGCATACGGTCCTCACCCCCGCAGCCCGCTGGCGCGTCGTCGTCGAGCAGCTCACACCGATCCCCGGCGATATCCTGCTCGAAACCGTGATCCAGCTTCGCATGGCGGGCGAGACGTCCAACGAACGGATCAGCGACTTGCTGCAGATCCCTGTCGACCTCGTCCGGCATCTGCAGGCCCGGATCCTCACCGACAGACTCGAGCGCTCGGCAGGCGGACAGGTTCGTACCGGAAAGTCATCCGTCACCTGGGTCTATCGGGATCTGGCGACCGGTGAACTCTGGCCGGAACCCGCGACTGACGCACCGCAGATGAATGTGCGTTATGAGCGAAAGTTCGTGGGGACCCACGTGGCTGGAACCGCGGGCCGCCCAGTGTTGATTCACTGCTTGGTGCTCGACACCGAGGCATCCGAGCCGAGAGAGCCAACCAGCATCGACCTCGCGCGCTTCAGCAGTGCCTCCAAGGACCCCAACCGACGAACGGTGCTCGTGAGCGACGCGGAGCGATGCCTGGTCATGAGCCCTTTGTTGCGTACAACCTCCGACGTCGCTGTGATGACGTCGCTCGGTACCCCACATGTCGGACTCACCCAGGCGCTGAGCAGGTTTTGCGCCCAGAACCAGCAGGCTCGGCGCTGGCTGCAGAACGTCCCGGCGACGGACCAGCCGGGACGTCAGCGACGAACACCGCTGGCGGCAGCCATTGATGAACTTCATGAAGCACTCGCGGATTGGCGCATCAGTCGCCCCGACAGGGACCACCTGATCAGCCGCGCAGAGTTCGCGTTACGCCGAGCCTGCGACCAGCGCTGGTACACCGCGCACCGCGACTCGTTCGAGGCCTCGGCCGATGAGGCGGGAAAGGCTCGATTGATCGAGAAGCTAGGCCTGTCCAGCGAAGATGCGAACGCCCTCATCCGCGCCGAAATCGGCAGCGTCGAGGAGGTGGTCCTCAAGCTTGTCAGCGAACCAGCCTTCATTGAGATCGACGCAGAGTGGCTCCGCGCCCTCGCGGACGTCACCGCTCGTTGGGTGCAGGCCGCTCGACACAGCGTTCAAGTCTCCCTCGAACAGCTTGCCCAAGACGTCATCGACCTTTGCGCGCAACTGCAGAACAGCCAGGAGGTAGCCGGTGTCGGCCAAACAGAGTAGGAACCGCACAGGCGACGAAAAGGCGAAACTCGACAACATCGAGCACGGCCTCGCCGCCGCCGAGGCGCCGCCTGCCGACCTGCTGGCCGAGGCTGAGCAGATCGCGCGGAACGACGAGGCACTCAACGCGACACAGCTTCGAAACGTGTGGCTCAACGTCAGGAACCATGAGGATGCGTGGAAGAAGGCGCGCGCCCGCGCGGAGGCTGCACAGAAGGCAGCCGACGAGGAACGCGCCGGGCTCGCCGAACGGGCGCGGGCGTTGGCCGAGCGTGAAGAACTCGCTGCCGCCATGGACGCACAACTCGCTCAGCAGGAGGCAGACCTCGAAAAAGCTCGCCTCTCCGCACGGGAAGGCTTTGCCGAGGAGAACCGTGACGCGCTGGACAACCTCAGAAGGAAGCACGCCGACCTGCTGGAGCAGATGTCGGCGCTCGAGGAACGGGCCAGCACCGAAGCTCAGAAGATCCTTGCGGAAGCGCGAACTCAGGCACGCCAGATTGGTGAAGAGGCGCAGACCACGCTCCATGACCAAGTCGATGCCCTGTCGAAAGAACGCACTGACCTGTACTCCAGGGAGCGCACACTCGCCGAGCGCGAGGCAAGACTGGAGGCTGACCTGGACCTGACCGAAGCGAAGCAATCAATGCTGACCCAGCAGCTTGAGAGCCGGATCGGCATGGCGGTAATGGCCGTTCAGGAGAAACTCGAAATCGCCCAGGCCACCTATGAACTTGAACGCGGCCGACGTGAATCTCTCGAGCGTGACCGCGCCGAGCTTCGGACGATACTCGCCCGTTACGGCGGCGACCCACGAACCGCAAACGCACGCATCGACGAACTCGCCGAACATAATCAGAGGCTGCTCGACGAACTCTCCCGCCGCCCACCAGCCAGCGAGATCGACGAACTGCGCTCACGCGCCGCCCGCACCGAGGAAGCGCAGGTGGAGGCGGAAGCGCTCAGGCGAGAGCGCGACCAACTCGACCGGCAGCTGCGCTACCAGCTCATCAACGTCGGAGAACTTGAAGTCTTGAGGGATCAGCGGGACGCGCTCACCGCTCAGAACGAGACGTTACGGCAGTCGATCAAGCAACAGCGCACGGAGTGGGAGGAACTGCAGACAAAGGTCGGCTCCGATGATCCGTTCCCCGCATGCTCCGCATTCGACCGCGACCCGGATCTTCAAGATGGGCGTCCCCTGCGCCGACCGGACTCCCTGGCGGAGCTCGCAGAGGATCTCCGGCACGAGATGGCGGCTGCGGCTGACTTCTACTTCACCGAGTCCGACGTCCGCCTGTTCCTCGCCGGTCTGGCATCGAACAGGCTTCACCTGCTGCAGGGAATCTCCGGGACCGGGAAGACGAGCCTGCCGCGGGAATTCTTCAAGGTGCTGGGCGGCGGCGACGCCGTCGAAATCGTGGAGGTTCAGGCCGGCTGGCGGGACAAGGACGACCTCTTCGGGTACTACAACGCCTTCGAGAAGCGCTTCGCGGAGAGCGAGTTCACCAAGGCGCTCTACCGGGCGCTCCTCCCAGCCAACGCCGACCGCCCAATGGTGATAGTCCTCGACGAGATGAACCTCGCGCATCCCGAGCAGTACTTCGGAACGATGCTCTCGGTCCTCGAGAACTCGGTCAATCGATCGGGATCCCTTGATCTCCTGACGAGCCCGCTGGACCACTTGCCTCGTGAGTTCGACGGCAATCGACTCCCCCTGCCGCCAAACGTCTGGTTCATCGGTACGGCCAACCACGACGAGACGACGGTGGCGTTCGCCGACAAGACCTACGACCGGGCACACGTGCAGGAACTGCCCTCGCGCCATCAGCCCTTCCAGTGCTCGCACCGAACCGAGGCCGGCCCAGTCTCCTTCGCCGAACTCGTCGACCTCTTCAACGAGGCCGTCGACACTCACAAGGTCGAGGTGGACAGGGCGAAGACCCTGCTGGACGGCAGTCTCCGCAGCTTCTTTTCAGACTTCGGAGTCGGGTGGGGCAACCGGCTCGAACGGCAGCTCGACCGCTTCCTTCCCGTCGTCGTCGCCTCCGGCGGCACGCCTGCTGAGGCGCTCGACCACGTCGTCGCTACCAAACTGGTGAGGAAACTGGAGGATCGATTCGGCGTCCAGCCGGACAGGCTCGACACCCTCGCAGATCGCATAGACCAAGAGTGGCGGCGCTTCGATCCGGTCAACTCGCCGACCAAGACGATTGACAAGGTCCGAAAGGAAGCGGAACGGCTTCGAGGCGGATTCGGCTCATGACAGGTGCCGTCGACCGCGTGTCAGGCGCTGCGGGTCCGCCCGGCGAAGGGTGGACAGGGAGGTGGTACGACGCCGGCCACCATGTCCTCGACACCACGCCGGCGGCGGCCGGTGCCCGCAGCCGTGACGACATCACCTCCGACGACCTCGACGCGCTCGCGACGCTTGAGAATGCGTTGACGGACGCCCGTGCGTCAGGCACATGGACCGCATCGGCGATGTGCCGGCTACTTGCGGGCCATGACGACGACACCCTCCGACTGCAGCCACGAGAGCAGGTGCTGAGGCAGCACATCGGCTCGATCGCGCGCGTATGCAGTCGATTCGTCACGCGTCTTGGCGAACGGGCGGAACTCTTGCCCGTCGCACGCGTCAAACGTCCCGCTCGCCGGGCGATCGATCGCTTGGCGGGGCACACCGAGGACTGGGCTGCTCGCACCCTGGCCGGCCCGATCCCCCGCCGCGCATTGGCTGTCACTCGGATCGAAGACGCCGACCTGTACGAGAACCGAATGGTCGTGGAACTGATTCACCCGATCCTCGATGGCGACCTCCGCAACCGGATCAACCTTCTCCGCCGTCTGAGGCAGGACCTCGCAGACCTCGAACGCGCTCGGCACGAAGGCACGCGCCTGCGGCTGGAGCGCCTCTACAGGTTCTGGGGCGCCGAGGCGACCAACGCGAGTCACGCCAGCGGGCAGGCCGCACAGACGTTGCGTGCGCTGGAGGAGTTGCTCACCCGCGTCCAGGCCCTATGTGGCAGCGAACTCGCAACCCTCCTCCGCGGGCGGCGTACCGGGCATCGCGCGTTGCGGCGCACCAATGTCACCGACAACGACCGGCACTACCACGCGGCGGGGATCGTGTGGCGAGAGTACGAGCGGCCAGAGACCAACCGCGAGTCGAACGACACCCGACGAGAACGGCTTGGCGCCCGTCACCGCCTTTTCGACGACTACGTGATGGGCCTCATCGCACGATCACTCCACGACCTCGCCTGCAACCCAAGAGCCGACCAGGCACCCAGCCCCGGTCGGCCCACCACCCTCGACGGACCGTGGGGGCAGGTGACCGTCCACCGAGAGCACACGGGCGTCACGATTGTCGAGTCTGCCGGTGTCCAGACGAGGTTCGTTCCCCTACTCGACCTCATCTCCCCCGACGCAGATGAAGCGGAAATCCGGGAACGATGGCAGAGCTTGCCGAGCACCAGCGCGGATTCCACAGTTGTTGTTTACCTTGCGTCATCGGAGCACCTACGTCAGCAGGTATCTGACCTTTCGCTTCCCGTCCTTTCCAGTGGCCCTGACGGTCAGAACCGTCGCGCGACGCTCGTCGGCGTGCCAGTTTCGCCGCTGGAGACCACAAGCCTTGAGCGTGTGGCACGAGCCGTCTCGATCGCCGCTCTGCAGCCGGCCCTTGGTTCCTATCCACCTGAAATCCGATCGCCCCACGGAGGGCTCCCCCGCCGCTTAATCGACCACATCGAGACGTCCAAGCTGGCCGAAGCCAATCTGCCGTCACTCTTCCATCGTCCAGGCCTCGATGACATCAGATTGCGCCGCCCCCTCTCGGCTGTCGAACGAGCGAGACTGGACGGCGTCCTCGACGCGCTCTCGCGGCGCACGAGGGCTCCGGGTTGGGTGCGGGACGTCGCAGGAGAGATCGCGCAGCTTCGTAAAGCATTTGAGACGGCGGAGGCGCAATTGCGACTCGTGCTGCGCTGCCCTGTTTGCGGCACAGTGGCGGGCCCAGAACAGGTAACTCGATCAGCAGACGTCTTCTCGCTCACGTGCCGATCCTGCAATCTCAGATGGGGGCACGAGAGGTGCGGCAGGTGCCAGCAGCGGATTCCGATCCTTGAGCCCACCCGCGACGTGCCGAATCCAGAAGTCACCGGCATCGGTTGGGTCGAGCGCATCTTCGGGCGGGATGCCCTCGCGTCCCCCTGCTGGGCTCGAACCGTACCAAACCGATACGTCTGTGCGTCCTGCGGCGAATGCCCGGTCCGCACTCGGCCAGAAGGCGAGGCGTGTATCCGGTGCATTGGGCGCCGATAAGTTTCCGTCGCCGGTGACGACTTGATGATCTGTCTGGCCCACGCAGAAGTTCCGCCAGCTCGCCTTCACAGCACGCCGGCAGCGTCCGGAAGGCCACTGGTCGTTCTCCCAAGGGGTCAACGATGCACAGGAGTGGATGTCGCCGCGTCACTGTCCGGTTGATGCCGCGATCCCTGCGATGATTTGGCTGGGGCTGCCGTGCCAGCTGACGGCAAGGCCGTCCCTGGCGCGGGTCACTGCGACGAAGAGCAGTGATCGGGCCTTGCGCTGTTCGCGCTCGTAGCGGGTCGGGTCGTCGTGGCGGTACCGTTCGATCCCGGCTCTCGGAATCGCACCCTGACTCACGCCCACAATGGCTAGCTTCTGGTATTCGAGGCCCTTGAAGCGGTGCATCGTGCCCACCTGGATCTCGCCGTCCCCGCTCGGGCCGTCCTTGGTGAGCTCGGCGCACGTGATGTCCGAGGACGTCAGGAAGGCGATGACCTGGCCCACGCGCTCCCGGTCCGTGACACAGACTGCGATATGACCGGTCGGGTCGCGGCGCGTTGCTCCGCCGTCGCCAGCGATCTCCTCCCGCCAGGCACGCAGGGTCGACGCCAGCGCCGCGAGTTCCTCGTCCCAGCTGGTGTAGCCGGTGAGCGTCGGTGCCGGGCCGTGCAGGATGGAGCGGTAGCCGGCGAGGTCGTCGGTGCCGTCGTTGAGGTCGTCGTAGGTGACGTCCTTGTCGTCGGCCACGAGGAGCGCCCGCGCGAGGATCTCACGGGTCGTACGGTAGCTCAGGGTCAGGCGCGTCGAGCGTCGGCCGCGAATGTTGATCCCGAGAGCACCGAGGGCGACCTGGTGGTCGTAGATGCGCTGGTGGGTGTCACCCGCGATGAACATGTCGTTCGGCTGGGTCGGGTCGACCATGGCACGCAGCATCTTCCAGTGCGCTGCGCGTAGATCCTGTGCCTCGTCGACAACCACATGCTGATACCGGTAGCCCAGGTGCCGGGACCCTGAGCTGTCCCCATCCGCTGTCCCACCTGCGCGGCGGGCCTCGACAGCGGCGGCGCGGTCCATCTCGTAGCGGGCGGCGCGTTCGGCGGCTTGCCCCCAGGTCTCGACGCCGAGCTTGTCGAGCCTTGCGGTGAACTGCTCGATGAGCTTCCACACCTGGCTGCGTTCGAGTCGGGTGATCGAGCGTCCGCGGCCTGCGCGCCGGACCTGGAAGTAGTCGGCGCGGCTCGGGACGGACTGTCCGAGGATCACCTGTTCCCACTCGTCCAGCAGGAATTCAGCGTCCCAGCGTTGCTCGTCGAGCTCGGCCAGCAGTTGCCGGAGTTCGGTGAGGGCGACCTGGTCGGTGACGCGCTGCTTGCGGTGTCGCTGTGCGGTGTTCTCGCCGACGACCCGCGCGGCCAGCTGGTCGATGTGGGTGACGTCGACGCGGGCCATCAGGTCGGGGTCAATGAGGGAGGCGAGCCTCAGCCGAAGATCTGCGGCCAGGTTCATGGTGAAGGTGGTGAGCAGAACGGGTTTGTCGGTGCCAGGTGGCAGTTGCCGCGCCAGGTGGTTGACGCGGTGCAGCGCGACAATGGTCTTGCCGGTGCCCGGTCCGCCAGAGATGCGCACCGGGCCCTTGTTGTGGTGACTGGCGAGGCGCTCCTGCGTCGGGTGGAGGTAGACCTTCCAGGCGCGGAAGTCGCCTTCGTCAATGACGGCCTGGACGTTCTTGTCGACGGTGGTGACTTTGGTACGGGTCACCGCGGTGGCGAAGTCCGTCAGGTCCAGATCCTCGTCGAGCCGGACGGGTGCCGTGACCTCTTGACGGACCTCATCGATGCCCATACCCGACGCGAGGCCGTAGATGACGTCCTTGGACAGCATCGGCGCACCGTCGAGGACCTCGTCGAGTTCGGCGTCGCTGGTGACTGCGAGGACCAGGTCGATGAGCTGTTCGGCAACGCCGAGGTCGCGCAGCTGGTCGGCGTCGTACCCGGTGAGGAGTGGTGGTTCGATGGCGGGCGCGGGTTCGATCGGCTCAACCGCCGGCGGGGTGACCGTTTCGGGCTCTGTCGGAGTGAGGGTGATGCCGGCGCGGCGCAGGGCGCTGCTGCCGACGACGGCGAGGTCGACGAACTCGATCTCGCCGGTGACCCGGTTGACGGCGACCTGGAGCTCGTCGTAGACGTCCTTGCGGTGCCGGACCGCGATGACCAGCCAGTGCTGGGTGTCGTCCGGGTCGACACCGACGGGGGTGAGCAGCGCACGGTACGACTGGTTGATCTTCGCCCGGTAGATACGGGAGTCGCCCTTGAGCTTCTTCAGATCCAGGCCAGGCTGGTCGGGGTTCGCCCGGAACATGTGGCTGAAGTCGTAGAACTGGGCCTTCACCGCGCGGTCGAGCTTGTACAGCTCCTGTTCGGCCTTGCGGTACAGGCTGAGCCGAGCGGTCATCAGGTGCGGCCTTCCAGGTCGGGGAGTCGGGAGATGAGTTCGTCGATGCGCTCCAGCCACTCCGCGGCGGTCCGCACCGTCCATCCGGCGGCGGTGAACGCCTCGTCTCGGCGCCGCTCTTCATCGGAGGGTGTGGTGTGCCGGCGGCTGACGACGGCGACTTTGACGTCCCTGCCGTCCCAGCCGAGGTCCGCGAGCCAGCGGCTGCTGCCGAGTTCATAGCCGAACACCGGTGCCTGTTTGCCCCGGTCGGCCAGGAGTTCGGAAAGGAGCAGCAGCTCCGGGTCGTCGTCCGGCTCCTCGCGCAGGAAGACCAGGATCTCGTCGTCCCAGCCGATGTCCCGCCCAGAGGACGGTGTCCTGGGCGGCGTCGCCACGACGATTGCCTCGCCGGCCGGTGGGCGGGCTCCGTTGAGCGAGTCCAACTGGCCGGCGCCGCCGCAGACCGCGAGCACCTCGACGTCGAAGCCTGCCGCGTGACTGGCGGCCAGCTGCACCCCGTCGCCGCCGGCGAACGAGAGGAACTGGGTGATGTTCGTCCAGTACAGCCATGCCCGCCAGCGGTCGCGGTGCTCGTCCTGACGCAGGGCGGCGTCGCTGTCGTCGAGGACGGCCAGAGCGCTCCACCGCGGCCGTTCGAGGTTGGCAGCGTCGAGCGCGACAACGACAGGCAGTCCGGCGGCGTCCTTCGCCCTGAAAACATGTACCTGTCCACCTTGGGCGACAGGTGGATGGTCCATAGGGTCAGGCCGGCCACCGGGGGCGAAGCGGCCCAGCTCGCGGCGGAGCCCGTCGATCAGCTCGCTCCGCCGGTCCGTGGACAGGACCGGTGCCACGCCCGGGGCGGAAAGCAGGCCGGTGACGAGTGTCTGTGCACGGCGTGCCCAACTGGCGGCGTCCGGATCCCGCAGGTAGGCGATCAACGTGGCGATCGGGTTGGCGAAGACGGCGCCGGCGAATTGGCCGCGTTGTCCGCCGGACAGCTCATACGCACGCTTCGCACTCTCCTGCGCCGCGCCGGCGTAGGGCGGCCAGACCGGTCGCGCCTCGGTGCGCCGCTGCTCGAACAGGTCGATGTCGTGCCAGTTGATCTGGAAGACGGTGTGGCCGTCGGCGCGCAGCATGGTACGCCGGCTGGCATCGGTAGCGATCCTGTTGTAGGCGAGGCTGGCGTGGAAGCGGAACCCCTCCAGGTACACCTTCACGCTGTGCGGCGGCCCGTCGACGCGGGTGAACGTGAAGTCGGTCCGGGTGCGTTCCAGCTGTTGCTGGGCGGTGAGCCGCCAGTGGACGACGTCGGTGCCGCCGGTGAACCGGAGGTGGCCGCTGGCGTTGCGGTCCTCGTCCAGAACCGCGTCTTCGGTGACTCCCGCCCAGTCCCGCAGCGCCGTCAGGAACCGCGCCTCGAGGTCTGACTCGACCTGACGGTCCAGGCCGACCAGGCCGGTGTGCGCGATCTCGGTGGTCTCCCAGCCGTCGGCGCCGTCCTTGGTGAACAGCAGCGACTCGAGCATCTCGATCGCGGCCCGGCGGGAGACCAGGTCCTGCTGCAGTTCCGGGGTGTACCGGTGCAGGCATCGATGGCAGGCGCGACGTTGCTCCTCGGCGCACGGGCAGGTCCGCAGCGCCTCGTACGCCGCGAGGAGTGTGTCCCGGAACGCGTCGGGCTTGGTCAGTCGGTCGAGGTAGCCGGTGCCGCCGGGCAGTTCGTCGAACAGTACGAGGAACCAGCGGCGTTCCCCGCTGTCCTGGTCCGGCATCGACGCGACGGTGGTGTCCAGATGCTGGGGGTCGCCGCCGAAGTGCAGGTCCACACCCATCCGCAGGGCGGCCCGGAACGAGTGGACCCGCGCGTCGACGTCGGCACTCACCGCCGGCAGCAGGATGCGCAGCGCCTCGGTCTGCAGCTGGTGGGCCAGCAGCACCGGTTCCTGGGTGACGCCGTCTCGTTTGCCGCGGCGCAGCGGGCACCACGGCCGGTGGTGCTTCAACGCCGGGTTGCGGGCTTCGGACGAGTTCAGCGCGTCGGTGTCGTGGTCGAAGACCGGCTTGCCGTCGGCGGTCGCGGCGCCGCAGCCGGTGCAGACGTGGAACGGGTTGAGCCGCACCGTGTGCCCGGCGAACTCGTCCCGGGCCTGCGCGTCGAACCGAGCTGGTCCGACGTTGATACGGCGGATCATGGCGCGGCGGCAGTAGTCGACGCCGAGGGTCTGGTGTTTGTGCCGCCACGAGCCGGGTGCGATGGCGTCCTGCGGGAAGTCGACCGCGTCGATGACCGTGTAGAAGCGCCGGTCTCGTTCGTCCTTGTCGTCGCGGATGCGGGCGTCCTCGCGCTTGTCGCGGGAGGTCACCGTGACCGGCTCCACCACCTGGAACAGGCAGGAGCCGTCGTCGGCGATGTGCAGGCTGCGGCAACGTGGGCACGCCGACCGGTCATTGACCGCGTCGTCGGTCCGCACGTAGCCGCATCCTGGGCAGATGCGCCAGTCGTACCAGTCCTTCCGGCCGTCGGTCGCGACCTCCAGGCCGGTGATCTCGTGCCGGTACCCGTTGACGTAGAAGGTGTTTCCGGGCGCGAGCTCCTCCAGGGCGTACCGACGCGGCCGTTGGTAGCCGACGGTCGTGGAGCTGAACACCATCCGGCCGGTCTTCGGGTCGGCGCCCTCCTCGCCGTACACCGTGGCGGCCAGGGTCGTCGCCACGCCGATGAGGGCGTAGTTCGGCAGCAGCCCCAGGTCGCACAACGCGTTCTGCGCCGGGGTGTCACCGAGCTGGAGCAGCCGCTTGCCGACGTTGCGGCGTTCGGCGTCCAGTTCACCCTTCTGTCGTAACTGCTCGGGGTCTGTGTCGTGCAGCTCGCCGTGTGCCTCGTCAATCATCTTGAGCCGGGCCCGGAGCGCCTGCTCAGATCGGCGCCATTCGGCCTCGGCCTCCTCGACCGCGGACCGCAACCCGCGTGTCGCGTACGCCTTGAGGTCTGCTTTGGCGTCGTCGGTCACGCCGGCCGGGAACAGCGCGAGGAAGGCGTCGACGAGCGTCTCGCCCTGTACGGTCGCCAGTTGCACAAGGTCGGTGAGGTAGCCGGACGGGCCGAACAGTGCCGGCGCGCGGTGCGGCAGCGGACGCAACGGCGCGCCGTCGGCCCGGATGAGACGGCCCGCCGCGGCCAGATCCAGCAGGTGGGCGAGGTACTGCCGACGCAGGATCTCCACCGCGGACAGGTAGCAGCCGGGCGGCACGATCGTGCCGGCGATGAGGTCCCTCGGCCGGTCCAGGAAGTACAGGTCACGGCGGCGCCGGTCCGGGATCGTCAGCAGGAACGCGTTACCGGTGCGCCGGCCGGCCCGGCCAGTCTGCTGCGCGTAGTTCGCGGGTCGCCGTGGCAGCGCCGCGAGGACGACCGCCGACAGGTCGCCGATGTCGATGCCCATCTCCAGCGTGGGTGTGCACGACAGCACGTTCGGGGCCTTGAATCCGTCACCGAGTTTGAAGGCGCGTTCGACCCGTTCGCGCTGCGGGCGGGTGAGCATCCCCGTGTGCTCGGCGGTGATCACCTGGTAGGTGCCCGCCTCCCGGTACAGGCGCCGGTAGTAGTCGCGGGTGTAGTCACGGTCCCGCTGGTGCCGTCCGAGCCCTTCCGGCTGATCACCGGCGACGAGGCGGCCGGTTCGGCACCGGTACGCCGGGCAGGGCTGCTCCCGCCACTGGTCCAGCAGCGACGGGTGCACGGTCTGCTCCCAGAAACACACGGGGCAGCGCACGAACGCGGACCGGACCTCGGTGTCGTCGAGCAGCAGCGCCTCGACGTTGCCGGGACGCAGACCGTACACGCGGGCCGAGGAGTCGTTGGGTGTCCGTACCGCCAGCAGTCCCGCCGACGTCAGCTCGGGCAGGAGCCGCCCCCAGAACTCGGGGGCGACCTCACGCGGCACGCCGAGGCACCGGCCCAGCCAACGTTCGTACCAGGACAGCCGCCCGCCGGCGACGTCGAAGTCGCTGGTCGCCTTCGGCTGGGCAAGCAGGAACACCGGTGCGGCCACGCGGGTCGGGAACGCGCGCATGCCCGGTTCGCGTTGCCCCCAGATGAAGTACCGGCTGGTCCCTGCCTCGTCGATGTACTTGCGCAGCCAGTCGTGCGCGACCGCGCCCCGGCTCCGCAGCCGCTCCAGGAAGATCCGCAGGAACGCGAGGTAGCGGGCGTCGTCCTGCGCCACGATCCCGAGGTCGGGCCGGTCGAGGTCGAGGTGCAGGTTCCGTACGAGCGCCGCGACGCCGGCCGGGTCGGCGATCCGGACGTGCGCGGCGGCGGTCCGGGTCAGCTCCAGGGTCCGGCCGTTGCGGGACCGGAAGCCGAACTCCATCAGGGTCTCGAACGCCAGCCGCTGACCGATCAGCGTCCAAGTAGCCCGGTCCCCGCCACGGCTGCGGCCGGACAGCAGCCGGTCGACCCCCTTGAAGCTGTGCAGGTCCGGTGGTACCACGGCAGCGAGGGTCGAACCGTCGGCGGTCGCATCGATCACGTCGGCGATCAGGTCGTTGAGGGCCGTAGCGCTGTCCTGCCGCAGGCGGGTCGCCAGCAGCGCCCGCAGGGAGAACGTGTACGATCGGTTGGCGACGAACCCGGCCCGGTGCGCAGCGTCCTGCACCGAGTCGTTGAACATCAACGTCTTGTTCTCGTGCAGCGTCTGGTCGAGTTCACCGCCGGTGAACAGCTGGGTGATCGCCGCCGACGCCATCGCCGCCGCGCCGGTGCCGAGGAACCGGATCGCGTTGCGTTCCCCGCACGCGGGGCACCAGTCCTCCTTAGCCGCCGTGTTCCCGGTCGGGCCGGTGTTGACCAGGACGAACGCCGAGTCGCGAGCGGTCAGCAGCGGTTCCCTGCTCTCGCGGTCGTAGTCGCCGACGGGGTCGGGCAACCGCAGCCGCTGATGGACCGCGTCCAGCACCATCAGCGTCCCACCGAGGCTCTGCGCGGCCGCCGAGCCATTCTTCGGCCGGGCGCTCGCTGGCACGAGGCCGGCACCCGAGCCTTCCTTGGCCTCACGGTCGGTCGCGGCGACCAGGTACCGGACCCGTGCCTTGTCCTGGCCCGTCGACGCTCGCCGGATCTTGTGGCTGTCGAACTGCACGTCCTGGTCGTCGCTCTCCGGGGAGAACACCGCCCAGCCGGACCGGCCGCAGTCGCGGCAGTAGACCGCCGGCAGGAACAGGTTCGCCGCCTGCCCCGCGGTGGCCGTGGTCGCCGGCACGAGATGATCACCGTCGCCCGGGTCGGTCGTGCCCGGGACGTCCCACCGGAAGGCCGCCTTCGGCCAGGGCAGGACACCGCGCAGCAGCCGGGTCACCGCCCGCGCCCACTGGTGGACCTCAAGGTGCACGAACGGGCGCGGCTCCCCGGGTTTCGAGTCCGGGTCCCGGGCGTGCGAGAGCAGCGCCAGGAACCGGGCGAGGGCCTCTGCCGCCTTCTCCGGCTGCCGGGTGATTGCCGACGACCAGTTGGCGGCGCCGGCCCGCCACATGATGTCGAGCACCTCGGCGGCGGTCTTCACCTCCCCGCCGAGTGCGATCATCACCGCCCTGGTGAACAGGTGCCGCTTGAGGTTCGCGCCCAGCAGGTATGGGTCGAGGTCCCGGACTTCGGTCACGGCCTCGATGAGATCCAGCAGGGCCTCGTCTCCGGATCCCGGATCCGGCAGGGCGAGGATCTCGTCCGGGGACGGCTGCGGCATCGGCTGGACCGATGCCATGGGGATGAAGTCGTCGACCGCCAGCCGATCCTCCCCGACGATCGCGTCGACGGTGAACTCGGTGCCGAAGACCTCCGTGGCCACCGTCAGCAGGGCCGCGATCCCGGACTCGTCGGTGGCAGAGGCGAGGGTCGCCGACGTGGCGACCGGACACATCCGGCCCAGCGGCTTGCCAGGCTCGCTCGCACCGACCGCTGCGGCGAGCCGGCGCAGCAGCATCGCCACGTCCGTGCCCTGCGCGCCGTCGTACGTGTGGAACTCGTCGACGACGACGTACCGGATGTCGGCGTCCTCCCAGAGCGGCGCGTCCTCGGTCCGCTGCAACAGCAGGTCGAGCATCTTGTAGTTCGTGATCAGGATGTCCGGCGGGGAGAGTTGCATGTCGGAGCGGCGGGTGCGGACCCGCTCGAACGGGAACGCCGCCTTGTCGCCGATGTACAGCCCGGCTGTCACCCTGCCCAGGTCGGTGTCGCTGCCGAGCAGCAGCTTGTTGATCCGCTCCGCCTGGTCGGTGGCGAGGGCGTTCATCGGGTACAGGAACAGCGCCTTCACCCCCGACTTCCCGGCGAGGCGTTCGCGGCGGCAGTGGTCGAGCACCGGGTACAGGAACGACTCCGTCTTGCCCGAACCGGTGCCCGTCGTCACCAGCGTCGGCTGGGGTACGTGGCCGTTCGCCGACGTCAGCCGGGCGAACGCGGCGGCCTGGTGCGCGTACGGCGTCCACCCGTCCCGGCGCCACTCCAGATGCTGCTGCCAGTCCGGACCGGCGAGCGTGAACGGGGTCCGGATGCGCAGGAACGGGCCGCGGAACATGCCCTGCGTCTCATCACCGAGGAACCGGTGCAATGCCTCGCGGGCACCCTCGTCGGCGAGGGCGTACGTCGTGGACAGGTACTGCAGCAGGCTCTCCTTCAGCGCCCGCGCCTGCAGCGTCGGCCTCATGACGCCTCCGTCCCGCGGGTCACCGGATCCCACGCACCGCTGGTGATCGCGGCGTCGAGGCGCTTCTGGAACACGGCATGCGCCGCGCGCATCTCCTGCTCGCGGTCCGCCTTGTGGAACGGCGGCGTGTACCCGTCCGGCGGTGCGAGGCCCTCCGGGGTGTGCCGTTTCCGGTCCTCCTGGTACGCCTCGAACTGCGTCCACGTCGTCTTGGTCTGCCGCTGCCCAGCCGTTCGGGCGTTCCCGGCGAGCTTCCAGCCGCCGGCGTCGAACCAGGTGACCGCCTCGTACTTCTGCAGTACCGGGAACCTGCCGCGGTAGGCGGCGATGAGCGCGTCGGCGCTCATCCCGAGCCAGACCGCGACGAGCGCGTCGATCTCGACCAGTGCGGAACGGCGGGCCCGCTCCGTGCGCAACGGCGTGTCCCGCTCCCAGGTCGGGCCGGCTCCGTCCAGCGGTTGCAGGCCGGGCCAGTCGCACGCCCACCGCTCCGTCGCGGCCCACGCCGGCTCGTACAGCTCCGCCCACAGGTCGTTGTACGCAGTGGTCAGGCAGTTCAGCCGCAACGTCCGAAGCAGCAGAGCGGACGCCAGAGGATGAAGATGCACAGGGGCGGGCATCGCCTTCGCTCCTGCAACCTGGAGATCGCTGCGGCCGGTTGTGCGGAGGTAATAGTCGAGAGGAATGGACGCCCAGAAACCTGCCACTAGCACCGTCAGCCGGTTGTCGGCCAGAGCCATGCTGTGGACCGCATGGATGTGACTAGGGCCAAGCGGAACCAGCGCAGAGTACAACGAGCGTTCGGTGTTCGGGGCGATTTGGCGGCGCCAGGCAACGCGATAGAAGTCGACATATGGGCGGCGGGCCGCCTCGACGAGGCTCGCGTCATCGGCGGCCGACTCGGATCGCAGGCGTGCGAGTTCGGCGTGGTCGATCCAGCGGTCCTGGGCCGAACGGAATTCGCGTTCACGTCCGGCGGCCTGGACGTACTCGGTGTCGGGCACGAAGTCCGGGTCGAGGTCGACGAGGTCGTAGCCGTAGGGGTCGTTGCTGTTCGCGTCGTGCCGTTTGAACACCGGCGTGGCGGTGCTCAGCTGGACACCCTTCAGCACGACCTCGCTCCAGCGCTCCGGCTGGTACAGCAGACCCGTCGCGGGCTCGGTCCGGTTGTACTCGATGAGTCTGTCCTTCTTCGCACCTGACTCATGGAAGCCGGCCGAAATCTGCGGGCCGAGGGCGGCGAGCCGGGTGGGGTACTGTGCCAACGCTTCGATCGCGGCCGCTTCTCCGGTGCTGACCGGGAAGAGCAGCCGGGCCCGGGTGATCGGCTGGTCCTCCTCGTCCAGCAGCCGACGCCACACGGCGAGGATCTCTTCGTTGACAGTGACGACCCGGGTCCGGTGGGGGCGTTCGTCGAACTCCTTGTTGCGGTATCGGATGCCGGGGATCTCGCCTGAACCGTCGTGGGTGCTCGACAGCCGCAATGCGTCCGCGGACACCAGCCAGGACAAATGGTCGAAACTGATCTCTTTCGGCCGGCCGTAGATGTGCACGCCGAAGTGCGCGGTATGACCAACCGGCTCCGGAAAGAACCGCTGCCCGGAGTTGACGAAGTCGCCGTGGGTCCGCAGCCTCTGGTATGCGGCCTCGCGGAGGGCGCCTTCCTTCTCACCGACGAAGTGCGTGTCCGGATGCAGCATCCCTGCTGTGCCCGACGCTGCGGTGTGTGCCCAGATCTGGCACATGAACGCTCGATACAGATCCGGCTGGGTGCCGGCCAGGAGCGGGTACACCACCGGCGAGCTGAGGAAGGCGACCTGGCCGCTCGTCGTGGTCAGCTCCTCCAGGACGTACCGCCCGACCCGCGCACGGTCGAGGAGCTCTCGGCGTCGCTGGTCCTTGTCGGTCTCGGACGCCCGCTCCTCCAGTTCGAACCACGGCTCGTGCTCGGCGAGGACAGCCGCCTCGTCCCAGCGTGGCCGGACCCACGGCGGGTTGCCGACCTGCAGGTCGAAGCCACCCCGTTCGGCGAACGTGGAGGCGAACTCCAGCTCCCAATGCAGGAAGCCGTGCCGGTCGGCGATGTCGCGCACGACCCGCAGCCATGGGAAGCGGCTCTCCGGATCGGCGGTGTCCATGCCCATGAACTCCGGCAGGATACCTTCGAGCTTCTTCATGTCGTCGAGGTTGTCGTAGCCCTCCACGAACGTCCCCGGCGCGTCATCCGTGCCGACCATGGCCTCGAGGAAGTCGAGCCAGTCGTCGAGGTCCTTGAGCGGGATGGCGGGGCGCAGCAACGGTCGTTTCGGCGTCTTCTTGGGAGCCGGTGGGCGTGGCTTCTTCTCCTGGATCGCGGTGTGCTCGCCGGCACCCCAGTCGAGATCTTCGAACGAGCCCTGCTCGCCGTCCACCGGGAACAGGGCGACCGGCCGGTAGTACACCGTGGGCGCTTCGGATGCAGCTGCCGTCGGTTCCGGCGTGGCCTCGACGACTTCGGGGACCGACACCCCGCCCAGGAGCCGGGCGAGGCTCTCCGTCTCCAGGATCTGTGCCGGTGTGGTGTAGTCGGCGGCAGTGCCGTCCAGCAGCCCTGCCTCGTTCACGGGCCAGAACCACAGGGCGCACCAAGCGTCCATGATGTGCTTCAGCCGCCAGTACGGGGTGTCGACGGCGTTGAACAGGTCGCGGAGGACCTGTTCCTTCGGGATCGCGTGCTGCGGCCGGTGCAGGAAGTCGAATTCGGGGTCGGTCGCGTCGGCACCCCAGACCTGGATGTGCCGGGCGACTTCACGCTCCGAGATCTCCATGCGTTTGATGACCAGCGACCACAGGTATTCGACCCGCCGGGCGGCGTCGCGGAGCCGGGTGAACTGTGACGGCAGTTCGGGTTTCGGCTGTCGGTTCGGCAGCAGTTTGCGGCTGCCGTCCTTGTTGAGGTGCGCGCTGCTGCGGGCGGGGCGCTGCAGGATGCCTTTTCTCCACGTGGCGAGGCTTCGCGCATCGTCCGGTGCGAGCTTCTTCGCCTCGGTGTTGCCGGCGACCGCGGCCCAGCCCGGGCTCGGCAGCAGGAACTGGTGCACCGCCTCGTCCGGCAGCGGCTGCGGCGCGCCGTTGCGGTGGAACGGCAGCGGGGTCGGCGCGAGGCCGCCTCGGGTCTTCAGCCACTCCTTCGCCGGTGAAGAGACGTCGTCCCCTGCGTACACGGCGCGGCGAGCACCGATCAAAGAGTTGCCGCGCCGCAGGTGCAGGCCGAACCACGGGGCTCGCATGCCGGGGTGCATGGTGTTGAGCCACAGGGAGACCTCGGCGAGTTCGACGCCGGTGGAGTTGAGGTCGACGCCGTAGGCATTGTGCAGCGCGATGTACGCCTTGGCCCGCTGTTTCTCGGTGAGCAGGTCTGGCGTGGGGATGGAGCGGCCGAGTTCGTCCTGGCGGCGGCGCAGGTACTCCTCCGCGACCTGGTTGATCGCCTCGTTGAGGAAAGCGCCGGAGCCGAGCGCGGGTTCGCATATCTTGTACGACAGCAGTTCGGCGGCGCGGGTCCTGATGACGTTGCCGTCGACGTCGCGGTCCTGGTCGAGGCGTTCCTTGAGGGCCAGTTCGACGGTCACCTTGGTCAGCGATTCGGGTGTGTAGTACGAGGCGGAGGTTTCCCGGTCGCGGCCGGCGAGCCGGTAGACGAAGGAACCCTTCGGGTACTTCTTGACCCCGCGCAGACCTCGGCGGGCGTCGTGCTCGTCGTGCTGGACGAGGACACCGTCGGGGTACTGGTCCTGCCGCCGGGCCGGGATGAGCCAGGAGCCCTGTTCCGGGTCGCCGCCCTTGGCGACCTCGCACAGTTCCTCGTCGGCGATGATGCCGGTGTAGGACATCAGCCCTTCGTAGACGGCGCCGAGCTGGTTGATGCCGAGGTTACGGTACGAAATGAACCCGCCGCGTTCGCCACGGGCGCCCTTCTTCATGGTGAGCAGCCGCAGCACCGCATGCAGTGCCTCGTTGCGCAGCCGCAGGTCGAGCCAGCGTGGCCACTCCTCCTCGTCGCTGCGCGGGTCGACGGTGCCGGTGCCGATGAGCTGGATAGCGGTCGGTTCGAACAGTTCGCTGCGCAGCGGTTCGAAGCGCAGTCCGAGGTCCTCGCTGCGCCGGGCCGCCTTCTCGGCGCGGGTCTGTTCGTCGTCGCCGGGCTGGTCGTCGCCGGGTTCGGTGCCGTAGGCGCGGTGACCGAAGTTCACCTTGTTGAACAGGACGTCGAGGGAGGAGAACAGGTGGAAGCCGTGCTTCGCCTCCTCCTCGACGAGTTCCTCGTCGCGGGCGACCAGTTCGCGGAGCCGGGCCATGGAGTAGCCGGCTTCGTAGCTGCCGTCGTCGGCGGGCAGGATGCCGAGTTCGGGGCGGGCTTCGGCGTACAGCAGGAACAGGATGCGGTACAGGTAGCGCAGCGACTCGCGGGTCAGCCGCCGCGCGAACGGCATCCGCGGGCTGGGGATCTGCGCGGGGGTGATGTCGTTGCCGGGTTCGGCCGTGCGGTGCAGGACCTCGTTGGCGATGATCTCCACCGAGCGTTGCAGTCCGTGCCGCAGGTCCGAGTCGACGCCGACCGCGTTCGAGGTGGACGACTTGAGCAGTGTGTCGATCGCCGGCGCCAGGTCGTTGTCGCCGGGTCGCAGCAGGTCGAGGCTGAACAGGGCGGCGATGGTGGACAGTTCGCCGTACTGGGCTCGGTCGTTGCGTTCCAGGGCGGTGTCGAGGTTCACGGCCAGGTACCGTCCCTCGGCCCACGCGTACCGGTCCGCGAGGATGAGCACCCCGCCGTGCATCAGTAGCACAAACCGTGGTTTGGGTCCGCCGGCGCCGCCGAGTTCGCTCTGGAACAGCCACGATGCGAGCGCTGCGCCGGTGTCGTACTGCTCGGACCCACTGACTCGAAGCGGCACAAGCAGCCGGTCCGCGCCATCGGGGTCGAGGGCGGCGTCCATGTCGGCGACCCAGCCGCAATCGACGGCGACGATGTCGTGGCCGTGGAAGGCGACGGTGACGGTGTGGTCGCGGCCGGCGCGGTGCACGGTGAGGTCGGTCGGCGCCGGGTCGAAGCCGAGCGCCCGCAGGACGTCCTGGTGCCATCCGCTGAGCCGCTTGCACCACTCCGGGTCGTCGTAGGCGGACATCCGCAGTGCCGCGTCGTCGGCGTCGAGCTGTGCCGCCGCGGCGAGGTACCCGCGGACGTCCTCGTGCAGGTAGGTGCCGCGCAGGGAGCGGATCGACTCGCGCGGCGTTTTGCGTGGGTCGTGTTCGTCGGTTTCCCGGCTCGCCCAGGTGGCGAAGATGCCTTTCTTCAGGTCGCTGCCGAGTTGTTCGGCGAAGTAGTGCGCCGCCAGGTACTCGCCGCGGTTGCTGATCGAGTCGAAGTAGGCGCTCATCCTGCGGGCTCCGTGGTGTCGATGTGCGGTTGCAGGACGGCGAGCACCCGCAGCATGGGTTCGCCGGCGGTCTCCAGGGCGGCGACGAGCTGCAGCAGCCGGTCGGCGGTGCTGCCGATGCCGCGCCGGTCGGGGCGCGGGCCGGCGATCAGCGCCTGCTGCTGCCATTGCTGGACCCGGCCGCGGTACGGGGCGAGCTTGGCCTCGACCCGCTGCCGGTAGATGTCCTCGCGGGTGCCGAGGTACCGTCGCGCCTCGTCGACGGCGGCCGGGACCAGCTTCGTGAGCTCGGGTAGGCCATACGGCACGGCCCGTCCCGGCATCCGGGGGCCGAGGCCGTAGCGTGCAAGCAGCTGCGGGTTGAGCGACACGGTGACCGGGTCGGCGGGCAGGCCGGTGACGGCTATCCACTCCACGATCGTGGGCCGGCCGAGTGCGTTGGAGTAGATGCCCTGCAGCAGGAACACCGGCTGGTCGACGGTCGCGGCGAGCACCGGTGCCTGATGCCGGCCGATCTCGACGAGGACCTTGTCGGTGAGCCATTCCAGCACCGGGTGCACGTCGGTGAGGTAGGAGACGTTCGGCCATTGCGTCTTGGAGCTCTCCCTGGCCGCCTGCAGCCGGGTGTCAGCGAGGTGCTTGGAGAACGTCACCCGCATCCGGCCCGGCTCGGTGCTCGTCGGCAGGATGCGCTGCTCGTCCAGGTAGGAGCGGGGCAATGACCGCAGCCGGTAGAGCAGGTCCGGTGGTGGTTCGAACGCGATGGTGCCGTCGTCGTCGCGGCGCAGCGACAGTTGATCCTCGGGGTTGGGCCGGCACACCTGCCGTAACGCCTCGTCGAAGTAGTCCTGGGTCGAGTCGAACAGGGTCAGCACCTCGGCCCGTTCGACGTCGGCGTGTGCGGGGGCGGCGCCGACCTGGCCGAGCAGCCCGGCGAGGAAGCCGCCGCCCTGCTGCGACGTCGTGATCGACTCCTCTACGGTCCTGCCGGCGATGAGGTCCTGGACGAGCCGGTCCTCCTCTTTCTTGGCGCCGTACAGCCCGGTGACCGCCTCCGCGGTGCCCTCGATCTTGTGGGCTTCCGCCTCGCGGGTGAGGAGTTTCTCGCCGACGAGCCGATCGTCGAGTGTGCGCGGCTGTCCGGTGGCGGGGTCGGTGCGCCACGGCAGGTCGCAGGTGAGGATCAGCGCCCGGAACTGCGGCGGGAACTCCTGGCCGTAGCGGTCGATGCGACCGTTGCGCTGCTCGATGCGGATCAGCGACCACGGCAGGTCGTAATGGATCAGCAGGTGGCACTGCTGGTGCAGGTTGACGCCTTCGGAGGCCACGTCGCCGGTGAACAGCAGCCGCACCGGGTCGTCGCGCAGCCCGAACTGTTCGATGATGCGACGCTGCTCGTCGTCGGTCGTGGAGTCGCCGTGCATGACCTGGACGGCGCCCGCGTACGCCAGCCACGGCCGCCGCTCGTCCGGGGTTGCGCCGCTGCGGAACCCGAGCGCTGCGGGCACCTGCGTGGCCAGCCACGTCAGGGTCGGGATCCGTTCGGAGAACACGACGACCCGGGTGTCGGACCCCGGTCCGACGCCGAGCTCCCGGAGCTGGTCGACCAGGGCACGGAACTTGGCGGCCCGGTCGTCCTCGATCCGCTCGGCGAGGCTCCGTAACGTGTGCAACGCGGCCCGCTCGGCCTCGCGTGCCGTGCCGTCGGCCGGCTTCTCCGCCAGGGAGGTGGTCAAGGTCCGCAGCCTCGTCGTTACCGTGGCCAGCAGCGCACGGTGCGAGGACAGGAACGACTTCAGCAGTTGGTACGGCACCAGCTGGGACGTGCTCACGGACGGGCCGGCGTCGTCGCCGGGTATCCACCGCTCGATCAGCTCGGCGAAGACCGCTTCCTCGGCGTCCGTGGCAGGCACGGGAATCGGCTGGGACGGTCCCCGGTCGGCCCAGGCACCTTTGAGACCGTCGCGCACCTCGGCGGATGCCTTCGTCCGCCGGATGTACAGGTGACCGAGCTTCCCTGCGTCGTACTGCTCCGGGTCCGCGATCGCGGCCTCGTCCAGCAGCCCGATCAGCTCGGCGAACGACGACGCCTTGCCGTTGTGGGGCGTCGCCGACGCGAGCACCAGCGCGTCCGTGCGGCGGGCCAGCAGGTTCGCCAGGTCGTTGTTCCGGGTGCCGCGGTTGAGCAGGTTGTGCGACTCGTCGATGACGACCGCGTCCCAGTCGGTGCGATCCAGGTGGTGCGCGTACAGGTCGCTCTTGAGCGTGTCGACCGAAATGATCACCCGTTTGAAGTACGCGAACGGGTTCCGGCCGGCCGGGATCTCCCGCTGTACCCGCTGGATACCGGACGAGTCGAGCCGCACCAACGGGATCGCGAACCTCGTCCACAATTCACGCTGGAACTGCTCCAGCACATGCTGCGGGGTGACGACAAGGATCCGTTCACCGCGCCCGCGCCGGATCAGCTCGGCGAGTAGAACGCCAATCTCGAGTGTCTTGCCGAGCCCGACGACGTCCGCGATCAGGATCCGCGGCTGCAGGTTGCGCATCGACAGCGCCAGCTCGGCCGGGCGGAGCTGGTGCGTCTGCTGGTCCATCAGGAAGCTGTCGGCCAGGGCGAGCCCGTGCTCGGTCTGCGGGAGTGCGGTCTTGCGCAGCACCGCTTCGAGGAACAGCCGCGCCCGCCGGTGGTTCGGGGAGTCGTCACCGACAAGCACCGTCTGCCGCGGGTCCAGCACCCGGATGTCGTCGAGGCGTTGGTAGAACACGGCGTCGGTGCCGCGGACGAACGGCGACACGCCGGTGACCTCGACCATCCACCCGTCGTGCCGGGTCAGTGTGGTCTTGCGGACCAGCCACTGCTCGTCGCGGACCAGGACCTGGGCGCCGGGTGGTAACCCGGGCTCCGCCCGGCCACTCATCCCGGCGGTCGCGGCCTCGACGCTCACTGCTGCTCCGATCGTTCGCTGTTGCGGACGGTTGCGCACCTGGGCGACCCTACTTACAGGGCCGATCGCGCCGCGTAGGCGGTCCGCAACTCGTCGGCCACCCGTCGGGATGCCGGAAGGCGTCCCGGACGCTGCTTCGCCCGGACCGTGCCCTTCGCGGGCTCCTCGTCAGCTTTCGGCGGGCTGTCGGGCTCCGCGGCCTCATCTCCGAGGCCGGGCGGAACGTCCAGCGGGCTCTCCAAAGCTGTCGCGTCGTCCAGGAGGTTCAGTGCCTCGAGCCGTGCTTCGACCGACGGGGACAGCGACGGACCCGCCTTGTCGGCGGTGGACCCGGCAGACCGGGCGATCAGCGCGAGCCGGGCGTCGGCAGGGCCGACGCCCATCCCGGCCAGCAGCGCGGCGCAGGCGGCCGCCACATCCGCCACGGTCGGCCTCGTCTGCGGCTCGTGCGCCAGCATCGCGGTCAGCAAGGGCTGCAGGCCGCTCGGCACGCCGCTGAGGTCGGGGCCAGTCTGCGGGTTGAGGACCTTCGCGACGATGGCCTCCCACCGCACCCCGTCATACGGGTAGTGGCCGGCCGCCGCGTACAGCAGCACCGTGCCCAGCGCGTATACGTCAGCGGCCGGTGTCACGTGCGGATTGCCACCGGCCTGCTCCGGCGGCATGCAGCGGACCGTACCGATGATCATTCCGCTGTGCGACAGCGAGTCGTGCGGCGCATCGACGAACGCTGCCAGCCCGAAGTCGATGATCATTGGACCGTCGGTGCCGAGAATGATGTTCTGCGGCTTTAGGTCCCGGTGCAGCAGTCCGACCGCGTGGACCGCCTCCAGACCCTCGCACAGCAGCGCACTGAGGCTCGCCACCAGCGGCAGCGGCAGCACACCGTACTCATCGACGTGCTGCAATAGGGTGCGGCCAGGAACGTACTCCATCGCCAGCCAGGGCCGACCGGCGTACGGATCGGCGTCCAGGAAGCGGGCGACCCGGTTGGTGCCGATCACCGTACGGGCGATGAGCGCCTCCCGCTCGAAGCGAGCTCTGGTACTTGCGTCCAGCCGATCACTTCGGATGACCTTGACCGCCACGGGTGAGCCCGCCGGGGAGTACGCCAGGAAAACTTCCCCCATCCCGCCCGCACCGAGCCGCCGAGCAACCGTGTACCGGCCGATCTGGGCCGGGATATCTTCCACGCGCCGTTACCGTGCCTTCCCGGTCGGTCACTCCTAGATTCACTCCGCGACAGTCTGCCCGATCTCCACCCCTCCGTACGACCCCCCGTACGGTGCGTGATCTGCTGTCCGGTCCGTCAATCGACCAGGCCGCACGGGCCAACACCAGAAGGGGCCGGCGGCGCGGTGTCGGGGACATCCGGTCGCCGCGTCCAGCGTGGTCACCGCGGCGGAGAACCAGTGCTCAGTTCGATGACGACGCCCTGCTAAACGGAGACGATGAACCGGCGGTTGCGCTGGAGGTTGGCCAGCACGTCGCCGACGTGCGGGATCGAGTTGGTGACGTGCACGGTGTAGCGGGTATCGGTGGGACGCGACTCGACGAGCCACCGCAGCGTGCCCACGCTCGGATGATCATGTTTGCGTCCGCCGAGATGACATAATGATCGGCGTTTACGACTTGGAAGAACTCCGGCGCGACGTTGTTGGCGCTGCCGTGGTGTGGAAGTTAGAACACGTTGACGTGCAGCTCGCCGGCCGGAGCAAGACCGGTCGCGTGCAGACCTTCCAGAATGTCGTCGCCGCGCGTCCCCCGTCAGCAGACCGAGTGCCCGCGGCCACCGATATACAGGCTGATACTCGACAGGTTCGGATGGGCGCCGCGGCCCGCAGCAATCCATCGAACCGGGCGCGGCGCTCGGGGCGGACCGTGGCGTTGGCGTAGTCCTCGGCCGCCAGCACGATCTCGGGGGTGCCGCCGAGTGCGAGGACGACGTCGGTGAAGACGGAGTTGGCGCCGTGAGCGGGGCAGCTCACGCCGCCGAGGTCGGCCGTCGGAACTCCGGCCGGCACCACCGCAGATCGGCACGGACCAGGTCGACGGTCGCCGGGAGTCAGATTCATGTGACCGGTGATCCCGATCCACTGCGCCGACGCCACCCAGCGTGCCAGGCCGGTCATCGCGGGGCGGACCTGCTGATGCGAGTTCAGGGGTCACCGATTCGGCAGTAGAGTATGCAAGGTCGGTGGCGCGTATGTGTCTGCGCGCTTGGCGCGCAGGTCCATACGCGCTACGCTAGCGGAGTGATGGCAGATGGGAACGTGGCGGTCGGGCCGGAGTTGTCGACCATGCCGTGCGCTCGCGGCATGGGGTCGATTCGGCGATTCAGAGCGGTGGGTTGCCTGTGACGAACGTGCAATGGGGGACACTCACGGCGTTCATCGCACCGGCGGGTACTGCGCTGGCCGGTGCTCCATGGTGGGTAACGTTTGGCGCGTTCGTCTTGCTGGTGTTGCACCGGACCTTGCCGCGCGAGTCGCTGCACCTGTTGCTGCTCTGGCTGCAGGTTCTCCCGCGTCGAGACCCTGAGGGCGGCACGCTGGGGAAGGATGGAGACGAGACATGACCGATGCGCCAGTTGGACGTGCGGCCTTGATCGCAACGGACGTCGCGGCTGGTCGGCCTTTCGTTGACGCACTGTGGCGTGCCTACGATCGGTGCCGCGGAGTACTCGACGTCACGGAATTCGGCGATGTCGTGCTGACGCTGCTGTACCTGCGTGACCGCCCGGTGTGGAGGGCTGTGGTCGAAGACGGCAGGGACCTCGAATGGGCGCTGATCGAGGACGTGTCGGGGGATCTCGACCGCAGCACGCTCATGCGTCCCCTGCTGGACCCACTACGCAAGATCGATCGGGGCGACCAGTTGACGTCGCTCATCGACCTCGTCTCTTCGTGGCACCCAGACGGCGGCGTCCCGATGTCGTACGTCTTCAGCGCGTTCATCGACGTGGTCAGGTCGGCCGCCGGCCGTCGGAGTGGGGAGTTCCACACGCCCGGAGCCATCACCGAACTGGCCGCTGCATTGGTCGATCCGACACCGAATGATCGAGTCCTCGACCCGTTCTGCAGGGCGGGCGAGTTCCCGGCCGCGATCGCGGACAGGCTGGCAGGTCAAGGCAGGGCCGTCGACGGGCTGAGCGTCGATCTCGCCGACTACTCGATGCGATCCTCCGCGCTGGCGTTCCTGGGCCTGCGATTGAGGAAGATCGCACCTCGGGTGTTGCCCACCTCTGCCGAGACCCTGCCGACCGGCGTGCCCGGTCGCCTGTATGACGTAGTGGCGACGAACCCGCCGTTCAACTATTCGGGCTGGGACTTCGAAGGCCGATCGGGAGGACGCTGGCGGTACGGCGTCCCGCCGGCACACAATGCCAACTTCGCCTGGCTGCAGTACGTCGTGGCCTCACTCGACCGCGGCGGTCGTGCGGTGGTGGTCATGCCGCACGGCGCCGGCCTCTCCGCGAACCCCCAGGAGCAGAGCATCAGGGCCGCCATGCTCGACGACGGCGTGGTCTCGACCGTGATCGCGTTGCCGGGTCAGATGTTCGCTACCACTGACATCCCGGTCACGCTCTGGCTCCTCCGGCCCTCGGGCGGCGATCGGCCAGGTGATGTGCTGTTCGTGGATGCAACCGGACGTGGGACCGTGCGGCACCGTGGTCGCCGTACCCTCGACCGCCCGGACATCAACGCCATCGTCGATGTCTGTCGTCTGTGGCGCGAAGGCCGGCCACAGTCGGTCGACGGGTTCGCGGTCACGGTGCCCGTCAGCGAGATTCGCGCGGGCGGGTATCGGCTGAATCCCCGGGAGTACGTCAGACCGGTCGACTCACACTCGGATCCGGGTACGCGAGCGGGACAGGTGGCCGAACTGACGCAGCGGTTGGACCGGCTCGCCGAGCAGGCCGACCTCGCCGACCAGGTAATTCAGGAGTATCTGAAGGAGCTTTCGCTGTGAACGGGTTGACCGGTCCGATACCCGATGGCTGGCAGGAGACGACGCTGGCGGACGTGTGCGAGATCGTGGCCGGCCCATCCGGCGGTATGATCCGTCCCGTCGAGGAAGGTGTGCCGATCGAAGTCGTTGCACCGAAGCACCTGCTGCATGGACGCATCGTGGATCGCAGCACGGTCTTCGTGACGCGCGATGCATCGATGCGGCTGGAACGGTACCGGCTCGCCCCCGGCGACCTGATCTGCGTTCGTACAGGAGATCTCGACAAGTACGCCCTCGCAGGTCGCGAACACGACGGTTGGGTGGCAGGCACCGCATGCTTCCGGCTACGACCGGCACCGTCGGTCGACTCGCTGTACCTCCTGCACTATCTGGGGCACCCGGCGGTACGCGACTGGATCGCTCGGCACGCCTCCACCGCGACCGTACCGACGCTCACCCTCGGCACCCTGCGTACCTTGCCGGTGCTGGTCCCGCCGTCGGCGACGCAGGCAAAGATTGGCAACATCATGGGCGCACTGGACCACAAGATCGCGCTGCACCGGGAGATCGTCCAGTGCACCGAGCAGCTACGCCACACGCTGCTGCCCCTGCTGCTGAGGAATCAGTGAGTGGGGCTGCGGCAACGATGCCGCTGGGCAGCGGAGGTCTGCGCCTACGGGGACGGCAGTCTCGTCGGCGCGCCAGGCCATGCTGAAGGTCCCGCATGTGTGTCGTCGCCGCGTGGCCGGGGCCAAGATGCTCCTCGCAACGGTGCGGGGTGGCTCCAGGAGCATGCAGGTCGCGGACCAGCCGGTAGACGACTGGCATTACAGCTGCAATGCAGTGACCTACTACAGGTCGGCCGACCAGATCTCCACGGTATCGACGAGCAGTGCCGCGTTCACACTCTCTTGCGGGATGCGCACCGCCGATGCAAGGAGCCGGCGGGCTGCTGCTGCGTGCTCGCCCAGCCATGCGGCGAGCTCAGCGGCACGCGGTTCGGGCAACGGTGCCTGTCCCGGCTGCGTGATGCCGTGTTCGAACAGCAGACGATACAAGCCTCGAGCCGGACGTATCGCCGGCAACCCCTCAATGGCGGCAGTTGCGGCCGCCGAGGCAGGAATCCGCAGCCCGTCAGCGTCGAGATCGCCGAAGTACGCGACGTCGTGCACACCATCGAGCTCGTCGATACCGAGCACCGACGCCTCGAACGCAGCGCCGGCTCCCCATGCGATGTGACCGACGGCGGTCGGGGTCGCGGTCAGCCTCCGCCGTAGGGAGTCGAACGTGTCGGCGTTCTCGACCACCAGCAGGATCGGGCCATCACCGACGCGGCGGACCGGCAGCGGCGGGCGTGCCCGGAACGTCCGCAGCATCGGTAGCGTGAGCCGATCCGGCCCGAACAATGACGTGCAGATGAGCGCATCGAGACGTTTCTCGTACCCGAACAGCTCCAGCGACCGTTCGCGCAGGGGCAGCACATCGGTGTCCCGGCCGCGGTCACGCAGCCATCCGTTCACCGTCTGCAGCACGCCGACCTGACCGACGGTCAGCCGGGCCGAGGCAGCCCACGCCAGCTCCGGCCGCCACGGCACGGCCTTCGCCAACGCCGCCGCAGTCACGGTGACGGCAACGGCGGGCAACGTCAACTTCGCCGGCAACGGCGGCACAGCGGTGCGGTCGAACTGCTTCGACACCACGACCATCCCCGCGTCGGCGAGTGCGGCAATCGTCGCGGCGAGGTCGGTCCGGCGGGTCGACCGTGTCGCGGACGCTGGATCGGCACGCGCGAAGAGCGGCCACAACTCCATCAGCGTGATCGTGCGCCGGTCCCACGCCTCAAGTTCGGCTGCGAGCCGGGCCGCGCGCGGCGTGAGCGGACCACTGAGCGTGCGGTGCGTCAGCGGATCGCTCATGACGGTCGGCGGAAGAGACGCGTGGCGGTGACATTGCCCGGTGCGGTGCCAGCGGCCTCTTCCTCGTCGGTGAACTGCTCGGGCAGTTGCCGCCTGACGACCTCCGCGACACGGATGTGCTTCAGGCCGGCGCGCAGGTCGGCGTCGTTGCGCATCCGTACCCACAGCGGGAACGCGGCCAGCGCCCGGTCGTCGGACAGCCCGGTCGTGTACACCAGCTGTACGCCGAGCGTCGCCGCCACCCCTTGCTGCAGCTCCAGCAGATACTCCGCGTTGGCTTTGCCGATCGGGTTGTCCAGGAAGAGCACCCCGGAGTGCCGGGAGCGCAGCTGACCGCGTTCGTTGGCGCGTAGCGCGGCCATCGTGCAGTAGAGCACGATCGCGGCGGTCAGTTCCTGACCGCCGGAGAACACCTCGTTCATGGCCTCGACCGGCACTCGTTCGTCGCGCAGCACCGAGTCGGGTTTGAGCAGGTCAACGGTGAAGCCCTTGGGCACCGCCATCTCGATGCAGCGCAGCAGCAGCGCGAGGCCATCCCTCTTCGGAGCGGTGCCTCGCGCAGCAGGGGCACGAGCGCTGCTGGCCGCCGCCATCTCGTCGACGACCTCACCGACATGCGCGGCCAGCAGGCTCGGATCCGGCTCTTTGAACCGGATGCGCAGGAACTCCTTGCCCTCCCAGTCGCCGAGCCCGGCAGGCAGTCTGGATAGCCGTGATGCTGTACGCAGGGTCTTCAGTGCTCCGTCGACCAGCGCGGCAAGCCGGTCGACGATCATCTTGCGGTGCCTGCCGGCGGAGTCGAGGTCGGTGGTGAGTGTGGCCAGCCGCTGTTCGAGCTGCGTGGCGAACTCACCGGCTCGGGCGGCCAGCTGCTCCCGTTCCAGGTTGACCAGTGCACGCCGCGCGAGATTGGTCATCGCCTCGTACTTCTGGTCGTTCGCGAAACGCACCGTCGCATCGACAAGCCTGGTCACCTCGGCGTGGCTCTCGCGCTCCTCCGCCATGGTGTTGCGAAGCGAAGCGCGCATCCGCTCGGTCAAACCTTGAGCCTGCTCCGCTGTGCCCGCGTACGTGACCGGCGCGTCGACGGTATCGGTAGCGTCGGGCCGGTTGAGGACCGCCGCCAGCGGAGCGGCGACCGCACGGAACGCCTGGGCGGCCTCGTCTGATGCCTGCACCTTGCGGGCGAGCTCGCCCTGCCGTGCGATCGCTTCCTCGTGCCGTTGCTGTGCGGCACGGTGTTCGGCAGCGCCGGCGGTCAGCAGTTCGCGTCCGTGCGCGACCGACGTCGGACGTCGGTCGTCAGGCAGCTGGATCCATACGTTGCGGTGGTCCGACGGTGACGCCTTGGCCAGTTCGTTGCTGAGCTCGCCGGCCTTTCTGGTCGCAGCGCCGATGGCCAGGTCGTGGCGGACGCGTTCGCGATCGGCTCGGGCGGTTGCCGCCTGCCGCCCGGCGGCGTCGGCACCGTCGGGGCTGGCCAGCAGCTGTCTGCCGCGTTCGACGTCCGTTGGGTCCTGGCTGTCGACGTCCGTGCGCAGGCGAGCGGCGTCGGCCTCGGCAGCGTCCGCTGTGAGCCGGAGGTCTTGGCCGACCTCGACGGCGGCGAACGCAGCGGCCGCTGCCTGGTACACGGCGCGCAGATCGCTGATGGTGCCGGCCGGGGCGGTCGCTGATCGTTCTCCGGTGGAGGTGACGACGCCGGCCATCTCCGCCTGGTGGCGTTCGGCGCGATCGGCGGCATTCTCCGCGGTACGAGCCGCTTCGGTTGCCTGTTCAGACTCGTGGTCGCGTCGCTCCGTCAGTTCACGAACGGTGCGTTCATCGGTCCTGATCGCCTCGTCAAGTTCGGGAAGCCGCCGCTCCTCTTCGGTTGTCTCCATCACGATCACGGCAAGCCGCTGCAACGCTCCGGCCCGTTCGGCGGCGGCGCGTTCGGCCTTACGCAGACCGGCGAGTTCGGTGTTGCGCTGGCCACGCAGTGTTTCGGCAGCCCCTGCGGCGAGGCGTGCCGCTTCGTCCTCGTCGGCAGCGGCTGCCAGTGCTTCGTCGCGCCCCTGCAGGTCCGCGCGCAGGTAGGCCAGACGCCCGGCAGGGCATTCCCGGCGCCACCCGGTCAGCTCGGTACGAACCCGCCGGAGGTGCTCCACGGTCGTCGATTCCTGGTGGATGTCGACGCCCCGCGACTGCATCGTCTCGCGGAGCTGCTCCCGCCGTCGTTCGGCTGCCTCAGTGTCGAACAACGCCGGATTCGGTTCGACGACGAACTGTTGCCCATCGCCGGCCGATTCCGTGTCGTCGTCGGAGCGGTCGCCGATCTTGAGCATCCGTGCGCCCGTCCCGACGGCGATCGCCGCCGCTGGGAGCAGTCGTGCCGCGGTCAGCGCGTCGCGTGCGTCGCGCAGCGCGGCCTGGTCCACCACGACGACACCGTCGGCCAGCTGCGGATGAGCGGCGATTGTCCGGCCTCGCTCGGCGGCGGGCACGTTCTCGGCCAGGTAGCGCCAACCCGCGTGCGCGCCAACGCCGGCGGCGTGCAACACGTGCAGGCCGGCCTCGACCTCGGCCCGGGGTGGCAACAGGCCACCGTCGCCGAGTGCGTCGAGCAGGCGCTGATCGGTTCGTTGCGCATCGCGCAGCCCGCCCAGACGTTGCTCGACGGTCACTTCGTCGCGGGACAGTTGCTCGGCGAGATGGTCAGCGACGAGGTCGAGCATGTCCACGTCGACGACATCGGCGGTCAGCGCCACCCGGACGATCTCGTCGGCGGTCAGCGGCGCCGCCCGCTCGACAACCGTCTGCAACGCTCGATCGGCATCCTCTCGCAGGCGACGAGCCCTGCCCAGGGCATCATGTGCGTCACGGGCGGTCTGTGCCGTGGCGCGGACCGCCCTGTCCGCCAGCTCGACGGCCTGTTCTCCAGCTTCCACCTGTCGCTCGGCGACGTCGGCCTGGCTCGCAGCAGCCGCGGCCGTCTCCGCCACGTCATCACCAGCGGCGAGCAGTGCGTTCGTGATCGCTATGTCGACCTGCATGCGTGTCTTGGCGACCTTTTCCCTGACCGCTGCGCGCTCAGCACGTCGCAGCGCGGCCTCGTTCAGCGCCTCAGTCCGTTCCTCGTCGAGCTCCCCGGCGCGGCGACGACGGTCACCCGCGTCGCGGTTTTGCCGGTCGCGTTCCCTACGCGCAGCTTCAGCCTCGGCGTGCAGCTTGCTCAGCAGGTCACCGGCGGCCTCGTCCCGTGCATGCAGGGCCGGCCGGGCGGTGAGCTCCGCGTCCATGATCTGCTGCGCGAGGGCCTTGGCCTTCTGTTCGGCAACGGCCTTCAGGTCGAGTTTCCCGGCCAGCGCCCACCCTCGCAGGTCGGCTTCGGCGACCCTACGCGCCTCGGCGGCCTCACGCTGTTCCTCTTCGGCGGCGGCGTGCTCCAGTGCGACGGTGCGCCGGCGGATCTCATTGACGACGTCACGAGCGCGGTCCCGTTCGCTCTCCCGCGTGCTGGCGGCCTCCGTGGCCTGCGCCGCCAGCGCCTGCAGCCGCTCGCTGCTACCGGCCTCGGCGGCCTCCCTGGCCTGCACGCGGAGCAGCAACATCAGAGCGTCGGACTCGGCGGTACGCTGCGCGGTGCGGGCGGCACGGTGCCGCAGAGCTGCAGCGGCGAGCGGCTGCAGCGCCGCGACCGCCTCGGCAGCGAATTCGCGCTCCAGTAGCATCGCCTGACGATCTCCGACCGTGCTCGCGTACACATGGAAATTCTCGGCGACGCTGACCGCGTCCTCAGCGTCGAGAACGACCTTCAGCAGCCACTCGACGAAGTCCTTGCTCGAATTGAACTTGAACGCGTTCGCAGCGTCACCTTCGTCGGCGTTCATCCGCCGCTGGATGCTGAACAGGTCGGGCTCGATCCCGGTGGCACGCAGGTGCTCGACCCACGCGCCGATCTCGGACCCGACCCAGGTGAGCTGGGTGACCGGCGCCGCGCGGTCGATCTCCTGCAGCGCCTCCCGGAACCCGTCCAGGCGCAGCCGCCGCCCGCTGGCGGTGAACGGAAGGCTGTCGATCGTGACATCGCCGTTCGGTCGCAACGACCACCAGTGCTCGGCGAGCCGACCGCCGGTGGTGTGCTTCGGACGCCGCTGCAGCGTCTTTCCGGTGATGACCTGCTCGCCGGTCCGCACGTGCATCCATTCCAGGACGACGTGTGCGGCGTCATCGCCGATGACGAACTTTTCCATTACGGCCGCTGAACCACCGACGGCGTTGCGCTTGCCCGGCAGCACGACCGAGAACAGTAGTTTGAGCAGGACGCTCTTGCCGCCGCCGTTCTCCAGCAACAGCAGACTGTACGGGCTCGGCCGACGGGTCGGCTCAGTGAACAGATCACCCGTACCCGGGACGATCCTGCCGACGCCGGACAGGTCGAGCGTCACGTCGGTGTAGCGGGCGCCGCGTGGACCGACGCCGAACAGCCGGATGCGGTTGAGTTCGTACATCGCGCCCTCCCCTACAGCTCGGCCAGCGACTCGGAGGTCCAGCCGATGGTGATGGTGCCGCTGCCGTCGCTGAGCTCGGTGATGCCGAGACCGAGCAGCTCTTCGAACATCACCACACCGGCCTCACGGACATGGGTGCGGTACCGCGGGGTGGTGCGGAACGTGCCGCCGCGCTCATCACCGGTCCGCGTGAGCAGTCCCTGGTCGGCCAGGAACGTCAACGCCTTGCCCACGATGCCCAGCGTGCTGCCGGCGAGTTTGCGCCCGTCGCCAGTGCTGCCGGTCTGCGCCCGGCGGGTATAGACGCGCCATGCCGCCTCCAACGCCGGTTGGTCCACAGCGACGTCGGCAGCGTCCGTGGCAGCTGCCGTTTCGGCCAGCCGGCCGGTAGCCTCACGCACGAACGCCTCGACACCATCCGCGGTGATACGGCCCAGGTATGTCTCGTTGGCCAAGTCCGCCGGCCGCGGAAACGCCAGCGTGGCGGCGCCGAGGTGTGCCAGCGCGTGCAGGACGCGCTCGGACGCTTTGCCTTCGCCGCCGGTCCGGCGGGCGTAATCGGTCATCTTGATCGCGAAGACGCTGTCCTCTGTGGAGCCGACGACAATGCCGGTGCGTTCGCTGATCTCGAGCACCACGAGATCGAGGCCGGAGGCAACGGCGTGCACCGCGGCGGCGAACTCGTCGTCGCTCCGGGCGCGGAGCACGAGCCCGCGGTAGGTGTCATCGCGCGCGGGCACGAGCCGGGGACGCAGCCCGTAGCCGACAAGTCGTGCGGCATCCGCGGTGAGCTGCATCGCGCTCATGCGACGGCCACGGGCTCAATCGCGGCGCACGCGACGATGAGATCAGCCCCACCGTATTCCGGGTCGTCCAGCGGCGTGCCGTCGTCGACGGCGATGAACACCGACGGAAAGCCATGACGAACCGCCGGATTGATCTCCTGGGCAACAAGCGCGACGACGCGCACGATCACGAGCCCAGCGAGCTGCGGATGCAACGTGCGGGCCTCCTGCAGCAGCCCCGACAGCCGCCGGGGCGCCTCGACGTCCAGGTCGAGCAAACCTTCGAGCAACTCGTAGCACTCCACGGGGAACGCCGGCTCCTCGATGATGTCGTCGAGTTCCGGCTCCTCGATCTCACCGCCGAGGATCTCCCGCTCGGCCGGCGGGGTCACCAGCGCGGTGAACAGATCGATCAGACGCAACGCCCGCGGCACGAACGGGCCGGTACTGCGGGCGAAGAACGCCGCGAGCACCCGGTCGGCTGACTCGACCGGCAGCGTGAGCACCGGCACGAGCAGTTGGGCATGCAGGTCCAACGACGCGTTGGTGCTGCCAGGAACGAACGTCTGCCGGTCCTGCTGGGCACGGAAACGCCGCCCCGCACCCTGCAACGCTGCCTGCAACTGCTCATGCCTGCGCAGGCAATCACGCACCACGAAGACGAGCCGGGCCGCCTGGGACTTGCGAACGTCGGTGTCCGCGGTGTCCCGCACCTCGGTGATGTTGACCAGGATGGCGTTCTCGGCCTTGTACCGGGCCTCGATGTGTTCGATGGCCTCGGCAATGAACTGTGGCATCTCGTTCAGCCAGTCAACGGTGCGCACGTCACGCTCGGTCGCCTCCAGGTGCTGGCGGAGTTTCTCACCGTACTGGATCGTGCGGTAGCGGGCGGCCTGCGCGGCGGCTTGGGCGTCCGACAGCCGGCCGCGCCGGATGAGCGTGTCGAGGCGCAGGTCCGCAGCGATCTGCGCGGACTCGATGTCGATCTCCAGCGCGCCGACGAGCACGTTGACCGCCTCGTTCGTGGCGCGCAGAAAGATCTCGCCGTCGGCCCCGACAACCTCTTCGAGCAATTTGAAGTCAAACGCAAATCGACTGTAGGTGCCGTCACCCGCGGTCATGCCGTACACCGCGCGGAAGCCCCGGTCGGTCGATCCGACATTGAGCAGGTTCTCCAGGATCCAGCGGGCGACCCGCGCATACTCAGCGGCGTCGCGCCCGGGCGCCTGCCGAGCCACAAACGTGGTCAGGCCGACCACGATCTGCTCCGGCGCCGCCCCCGCGTCGAAGTCCATCGCCAGGGTGACCAGGTCGATGGCGTTGAGCGCCAGCTCACTCATCTGATACACGCTGAAATCGGCTGACTGCACCTGCCCCTTGCGATTGTCGAGGTCATGCAACGGCGCGGTACAAGCCAGCGCCTTCACTCGCTGAGCGAACCCGATATCGCCGGCTGGCTGAACCATGTAGACGACTTTAACGTGCGGGTACGACAGAAACGGGCCCGTTCCAGCTCTTGCTACACCATTCACATAGGCGATGATCAGCGCTGAAATATCTCCCAAATACTACAGATCATCCCGTACCGACCAGAGCACGCGTCAGATTTACCAGCCTCGGCTCACCCCCCCTGGCGCACCGTCGCGATGATGCACAGCACTACGCGAAGGTCACGAGCCGCTATGTTTCGCGGAGATGGCTTCGGCAGTCTTGCGGTGTGCGCCGACGAGGCCTCGGGTCTGGCCGATCCCAGTGAACGGGTCGCTGCTGTTGGGCTTGACCAGGTCGCCTCGGCGCACCCAGACGTCTGTGGGTCTGATCATGTAGTTGGTGGTCAGGATCGTGGCATTGCGGGCGAGCAGATACTCCAGAACACGGTGCAGCTTCTCGCTGTTGCGTGAGTACCGGCTCAGCGCCGAGGTACATAGGACCAAGTCTCCGTCAGCTGCCTGTCGGAGTAGATCGAGAAGATGTTCATCGAACTGTGGGTCGATCGCGCTGAACACCACGGTACTGCCGTCTTCGCTCGGCGATGTGATGACCAGTTCGGGATCGGTCGGGAGTTCGGGGATTGACGCTGCGGGAAGCCGCAGTGGGTGCCGCCCGCCGTCGCTGAAGACCTCCGTCAACGCGTCCAGGCATGCCCACGCGCGTGGGTAACGGGTAGACAACCCGGCGAACGGGTTCGGCCCGCGATAGTCGACGGGTTCACGCCGTCGTGCAGCGAGGAAGTGCGACAGCGGGCCAGCGACCTGCTCGGTGACGGCGATGATCCCTGAGGTCAACGGGCCGTCATGGTGCGCCTGTTCCAGGAGACTGTTGCGGACGACGATGGTGACCTTCGCTTTGATCTCCAGCGACGCGTCGAGTGGCTTATGGTCGAACACCTCCTCGACGAACGGTGCTATGAGCACATCCTGCTCGCGCGAGGAGAGTGCGGCGAACGCCTCGGCCCGCTGGATGACGTCCTCGCCGATCCGGCCAGCAAGGTCCGCGTCCACGCCGCACACCTTGGTCAGCAGGCCCGGAAGCACATCACGGCAGTACTTGATCATATAGTTCGGATCGGGATCGTTCACACGCTCCACCCACTGCATCGTTCGGCCTCGAGGTCAAACCGCTCCGAGGATAAGCGTCGCAAGCCAGCAACTACCACTCGACGTGAAGCCTTCACCACAGCCGCCAACGAGCATCCGCTCCACATTGGACAGTAACGGGTGAGCCACTCACGACCCGCCCGCAAGACTGTAGAAGTGCCAAGGCAAGCCGCCGCGGGGGCGCTAATCGTCCGCCGTCACGCTGGTTGGATCGCCGAGTTTCACCCACTACGCTATCGGTATGTGCACACGTTCTCGGCGTGTGTGCCGCGTTTCTGGGTCGGGGTCCCCTTCGACACGTAAATTCCCTGCCCGACGGCAATTCGGGCAGAACCGGTCAAGCCGGAATCTGCGGTTCGAGCGTGCACTCCGCCTCGCCGCAGATTACAACTAGTCTTTGTTGACGTAGGGTCTGGGCCAGCCTTGACGCTCTTGAGCCGAGAGCTGCATCGGTCTCGCCGAGAAGCGCCTGGATTGCCTCGACCAGGTGATCTTCGCGAAGGTAGAGGTTCCGCCGGCGCCCCGTCGCTGGCTTCGCGCTCGTGTTCCCGTGCTGGCATCGGTATGCCGCCCGGCCGTGCGACCAGCACGACTCCAGCCGCCGCCCGCACCACCCGCAGCGCAACAGACCCACCAGCGCATACGCCCGGCCGTCACCCGCTGCCGGGTGCGCCCGGACCGCCTGCACGGCAACGAAGTCCTGCTCCGACACCAACGGCGGATGCACCACCGACCGGGACACCACCCACTGATCCGCCCGCGCCCACCGCTGCGTCCTGAACGGTCCCGGCAGATGCGCCGGCGTGTAGTAGGCCGGCTGACGGTTCCACACCTGCCGCCCCGTGTACTTCGCGTTCATTAAAATCGCCCGCACGGTCGTCAACCCCCACGACGTCCCGGTCCGGTGCCGGTTCCGCGCCCTGTCGGCGCTGGACGGGCACGGCACGCCGGAGCCGTTGAGCTCCGCGGCGATGCTCGACACGCTCCGGCCACGCAGCCGTTCCGCGAAGATCCACTTCACCGTCGGCGCTGTTACCGGATCAGGGTCGTACCGCTGCAGCCGCCGGCCCCACTTCGCATGCATCGGGTTCGGATGCGGCCCGGCATCGACGAGGCGATACCCGAACAGCGGCCGGCCGCCGAGAAACCGGCCCTCGTCCCGCGCCTGCCCGCGCATCGCCTGCACCGCCCGCCACCGCGCCCGCTGCACCTCCCGCTTCGACTGCGCACCAAGCAACAGCACCAACGCCCGATGCGACGCGTCACCCACATCCAACGGGCCGTGCGCCTCCGGCAACCACAACTGCACACCATGCGCCTCGAACAGCGGCAACAACGACATCAACTGCGTACCGCAGAACGCCCGCTCATACTCCCCCACCACCACCGCATCGAAGCCACGCTCCGCATCGGCGAACCGGCCCAGCAACGCAGCCGCCTCGGGCCGATCCGGCCAGGCCAATCGCCGGCTCCGTGAACTGTCGAAGTACTCAGCCACGATCCGGCCGTGCCCGGCCACCAACTCCTCCGCAGCGTCACGCTGCCACCGATGCGACGACTGCCGCTCCTGGAAGTCTGCGGTCGACACGCGCCCATAGAACGCGAACCGAACCGTCCCCACGACGTCCGCCAGCCGCCGACCCATCCACGCGCCGGGATGCGCCTGGTGCATCCACTGCGTCAGCAGACCATCATCGTCGTGTTCAAGATCGATCGGCACCTCACACCTCCAGCCAGCGGCCGGACAACCTGCACTGCTATTGAGCTGCCGGGCTCCCTACCACGGCCGCACCAGGTGTGCGATTCCGACCGCGACATCGACGGCTTCCCGCCGCGACCTCAACGGTCGGTGAGAGTACCGAATGCTTCGAAGATGGTTGCGGTCGACCGTATGACCGGACGATCGTGCTCGATGGCAAAGAAGCCCTAGACATGATCCAGGCGTTTCGCAACACTACGTCTTGTGTCGTCACCGTCGCACAATGCTGCGTCATCTGCACTGGGCTACCTGTACCAGTCGCAGTGGCCGTTGCTGGAGTTGTTGCGGCGGTCCGATCAGCTACCGGACTGCGCGATCACCCTTGAACTCTACGACGACGTCGCCTGGGAGCAGGGCGGGACGGCCACTGACCTGCTCCAGCTCAAGCACCACCTGCGGAGTCATCGCGGTCTCGGCGACAAAGACGCCGACCTGTGGCGCACAATCGCGGCGTGGATGGACACCAATGAAGTCGGTGACCCAGACGGCCCAACGTTGACCTTGGTTACTACGCAGACCGCCAACACGGGCACCGCGGTAGCCGCTCTCCGCCCCGACGGACGCGACATCGGCGAAGCGCTCCGGCTGCTTGAGGTTGCAGCCGGCGAGTCGACGGCTGCGGTGAGCGCAGAGGCCAGAAGACGGTTCGCCGCCCTCGACCCCGCGGTGCGAGCCGTCTTCGTCAGCCGGATCTACCTCCTCGACGGCGCTACGCTGATCGGTGATCTGGACGCCGAGGTCCGCCGCGCACTGAAGTTCGTGATGCCGCGAGGGCACGAGGACACCTTCATAGGGCTGCTCTGGGCCTGGTGGCACCGCAATGTCGTGGACCTCCTGCAGGGCAAGCGCCGCAGCGTGAGCGCTGTCGACGCAGCCGTGGCCATCGACAACCTGCGGGATCAGTTCACCCGAGACAACCTGCCGACGCTGGTGTTCGCCAACCAGTTCGATCCAGCCGCGGCTCAAGTACTAACCCCGTCTCGACTATTTGGAGGGTCGATCGTGGCCGTTAGATCTACCCGATCGTGGGCGTGTTGCAACAGGTGTTCTCGTAACTCTGCGCTACCGTGGTCGGCCGAAGGAGAGGTGGGGCGTGACCAACACGGATGTCCGTCAGGCGCAGTTCCTGGACTCGCTGTACGACTATGACCGGGAGCGCCCGGGTCAGGTGCCCGGTGTTGTTGACCTGCTGGGCGAGCGGTATGACCCGAACGATGAGCACGTGTGGCGTGGCATCGTGCGTGACTTGGACTATCAAGGGCTGATCAAACTCGCCGAGACGATGGGCTTCGACGGCACGAGGGCCATGATCACGGGCAGTGGTCGTCGGGATGTGGAGGCAAGGCGGGCGCGTCGTGCGGATTTTACCCAACGAAACCCGCTCGTCAGACGTGCCGTGATTCGCTACGTGTATGCGAACTCTCCCGCCCCGGACCTGACTCCGATGCTGGAGACCTACCACTTCGAAGGTGAACCGCTGACGCGGCGCGATCTCGACACCGCACTTCAATACCTGCTCGACAAAGGGCTCGTCCACGGGGTTGACGTGGCTGAAGAGATCCTGATCCATATCCGACTGACCGATCGTGGCATCGACTGTGCCGAGAATTTCGGAGGTTCCGTGGGCGAGTTCCTGAACCATGAGCGCGGCGGCGGAGGAAACACCACCGTCAACTTCCACGGGCCGGTGACCGGCAGCAACGTTGCGTGGAACAGCCGTGAGATCACGCAGACCGCGACGACTACCAGTTCAGGACTGGCTGGAGACGAACTGGCCTCACTCGTCGGCGCTATCAGGCAGGCACTCCCCGTGCTGGGCTTGGACAACGCTGAAGTCACCCGCCTTGGCGGGCAGTTGGATGTCATTGAGGGAGAACTGGAAGGGGACGAGCCCGACCCCGGCGTCGTGAGGTCCGTGATGAGGCGGGTGCTGTCCAAGATCGGCGAGGTGGGCGAGACCCAACTTGGGCTGCTGCTGACCGTTGGCACTAGGCGCCTGCTGGAAGAGGCCGGTATTCCGCTAGGGCAGTAAGCGGTCGTTGACTGTCACTCAGGCGGTGGATCGATCGGCGGTTGCGAACCGGCGTGGAGACCGTGCAGCGCCTGGGCGGCGGGCAGGTGCGGTTCTTCCATACCGGTCCCCCCGGCCGACGTCCTGCGGGAATGCTCGGAAGCGTTGTCAGTAGTGACTCATTCACGGCTGTCCCCGATCGAAGTATCGGGCCGCGTGCTCGCGAATGCACCTTCGAGGAGTACCTGCCGCAGATGATCGCGACGGCTGGGCCTAGAGCGCTACGGGCGTACAGCAGTTACTGGTACCGCATGGCCGAGCACTGGCACGGCCGCCCAATCGACACCCTTGCCGCCAGTGAGATCCAGGCCATGCAACTCGTCATCGTCGGCAGCGCCCGGAGCCAGCGCAACAGCCGCGGCGGACGCTACGCGGGCGAACTGTTCATCGCCGCCGCCCGCGCCTACTACAACCGCGCCATCGCCGAGGAATACATCGAACCGGCCGGCAGCCCGGCCCACCGCGTCAGCAAACCGCGCCGGCTACCCAGCACGCGCCAAGCCCTCACGGGGCTGGCGGGTACCGGGCAGCGGAACCCTATCGCGCCGTCGTGCCGAGGGCCGAAACCGGCCGTACGTGACCGAGGCCACGCAGGGTGGCCACGATCGCGCTAACGGCCGCTTGCGCGCGCAGCCGGAAAGCCCCCGGAATCGGTCGAATGTGCATCACCTCGTTGCGCGCTCTGATGACCTCCTCGCTGCGCTGCTGCCAGGCTCCTCTCGTCCCGCCGAGCAGCGGCTCGAACAGGTCCCATCTGACCACGATGATCTGAAACAGGTCATTCGGGTTGAGATAATCGATGGTGTCCAGCGTGGCGTCAACGACAGGCGCATACCGGCACTGCCGGGCGCGCGCGTCGCTCAACACCTTGCCGAAGGATTCAGGCAACAGGCTGAGGCCGTCCCCGTTCGGCGCGGCCGTGCCCAGGACGGACCGGATGAGGCGCCGCAGACCCACCTCGCAATCAAGCCATAGACTCCGGAAGTCCCGTCCATCGGCGATCGACAGCAGGTAGCGCCCGAATTCTTCGGAGAACGGCACCAGGCGCTTGTCGTCCGCCTCGACGACGAGGCCGTAGCGCAGCAGGGCGAGCGCGTCGTCGAGCGAGACGTCCAGGCCGATGCCGTCAACGACCTGGTAGAGCTTGTCGACGCCGGAGCCTCCCAGGTCGGCATCGATGATCCTGATGAGCCGGGCGAAAAAGTCCGCATACGAGGATCGAACGTTGCTGTAGGCCAGGTCGACGTCGACCGAACTCTCCACCAGCTCATAGCAGAGCAGCTCCAAGAGGTACGGATGACCGCCGGTAAGGCTCGAGATCCACTCGTCGTGCGGCCGCAAGTCAATCCCGGCGCTACGGGCCCGCCGCATCATCGCGGCCTGCTCTTCCGGCTCGAACAGCTTGGTGTACGTACGGACTGCCAGCACTTGGTCGAGACAGGACCCGTTGGTCGAGTCCATTTCCAGCGTCTTGACCCGTTGGCGGGACACCGTGACGAGGCCGGTCGACGACCAGTCCTCGGTGCACAGGTCGCGCAATAGCTGAAAATGTGCGGTCTGGACACCGGCCATGTTTATTCGATCAAATTCGTCGAGCACGATCAACACTTTCAAGCTGCGCTGATGAATAGCGCTGAAGAGCTTGATGAATTGGCTCATTATGCCGTACCAGCCGGATTCGGACTCAAGTGCCTCCAAGGTGGCGGTGAGCCCATCGTGGATCTGTTTCGGGAGCGTGTCGAGAGCATCTACGGCAGTGCGCCCGATGAGCCGAAATAGGTCCTCGATCCGCTTGACCTTTCCGATTCCGACTAGGGCGATGGCGAGATCCGGTCGGGGCATCGGAATGTCGATTAGGCTACGATAGATCAGGCTGGTCTTTCCGGTCCGGTGGTTGCCGATGATCGACATGTTGGACGGACGGTCGCCCTCGACGATGCCGCGCACCCGCGAGACCAGGTCCTCGCGTCCGACGAAGCGGCTGCCCCTGGCTGGTTGGCCCACGCTCTGATACGGATTGCCGTTCATCAAGCAACCCGCCGGCGCAGCCAGTCGTGGTACAGGCGCACGAGGATGCGATAGGTGCCTGCCTCCTGTACCACGACCTCACGAGCCTCGAGGTCTTTGAGGATTGAAACCACATTGGGCACCGAGCATCGACGCTCCACGTCTTCGATCGTTGCCCGGCCGTCGTTGGCCGCGACGGCAACGGCGGTGAGCACCTCGCGGACGGCCTCCGTGGCAATAGCGGTGGTGGACGACTCGCCACTGGTCTCCAGGTTGTCGAAGTCGCTCGGTCCGAAGTCACCAAGCAGCCACTCGCGGATCAGTTCGACGTCAGCCTCGGTGACGAGCGGTGCCTTCGAGCTGTTCATGTGCTCCACGAGTTGGTAGCAGAACCGCTGGATATAGAACGGGTTCCCGCCCGTCAGGCTCAAGATCTGCTCCTGGGCCCGTTCCCGGTAACGAGAGTCGCCGTTGGGTCCGCCGATTCGAATCGGCCGGTCCATGAGTTCCAGGGCAAAACGCGGTTCGAGGTAGTTGACCCTTCGTTTGTCGAAGACGCCGAACTCGTTGGCGTACCTGTCGATGAAAGACTGCATGGCGTCGACGCCGACGACCACCAGGTGGAAGAGCCGCTGCTCGAGGATTGCCTTGAGGGCCTGGACGAAGGTGGACGAGACGCGGCCCTCGGCGATCCAGTTGGCAATGAACTGGAACTCATCCATCAATACGATGAAGGAGCGCATGCGCCACTCGTCGCGGCCGTCCGCCGTGGCGTTGAAGCTTTCGAAGATGCTGATGAAGTCGGCGACCGGGACCCGGCTGGTCAAGAAGGTCTCGCGCGTCATGTCGGCCGGCAGGAACTCGATCCCCTTGCCCAATTTCGCAGCTCGCTCCCGAACGACGGAGTCGGCCCGGGTGAGGATCGTCCAGAGCACCACCTGCAGGGTCGCGTTGTCCTCGCCGAGGCTGACCGGCGCGAGCTTACCGATGTTCCCGACGTCGACCACCAGGAACCGGTCGCTCTTCTGCAAGCGTCGGGAAAGATGGAGACGAATGGATGACTTGCCGGCCCGCTTCTGTCCGTAGATGGCGACGCCAGCGCCTGGACCGGTCGCATCGACCAGCAGCGCCTCGATCTGGTCGACGAGCTCCTCGCGGCCGAAAAACATATCGGGATCGGTGACGGTGAGACCGGCGGCACCGTCCTTGAACGGATTAGGCCTGATCTTAGTGAAGTCAGCCTCCGACATCAGGCGAACGGCAAGCGTCGCACTGATTCTTCCTTCTTCGTTCGTGCGTGTGCGATACGTGACGTCGATGGGCAGGCTGAACGCGCCGGAGGCCACCAGTTCCTTGCTCAGCTCAACGAGGATCGGCGAGATCTTGTGGTCCCCGCCACGGACGGTAGGCACTGACTTGACCGCGTCCAGCACCTTGATGCCGTCGGCGGCCGCGGCGAGGTTGACGACCAGCTCCGGCGATTCCACGGGCGCGCAACTCGGCTCGTTGTAGAGTTTGACCTGGACAATGATCCGGTTGTGTACGTCCGGGGTGTACTCGACCAGGGCCAGCGAGAGTGTCGGGTCCGGTTCGCGATCGGCATAGAGCCGCTCCAGCGTGCGATCGACCTGGGCGAGCGTCCGGGAGGCGATCGGCAACAGATTGCGGACGGCCAGCCGGGTCGGTGCCGCTTTCACCAGTTCGGCGAAGTCCCTCATCGCGCCCTGGACCTGAAGATAGCGGAATTCGCGCTCTTCGAATCCTGGCTCTTTCAACCCTAGCTGCAGCAGGCGAAAGTTCGTCTGCAGCTTGCGGCAGGCCTCGCGGTCGACAGCAAGCACAACGGTGCGTACGTTGTGGAGATTGTCCAGCACTGTGGAGGCGCGGTCCAGGCTGACCTCGCCCACCTCCAGCCCGTGCAGCAGCCGCAGTTGCTGCTCGAGCTCGTCGCGGTCGGACTGCCGGCGCAGGCCCGCCTCCCGCCACGCCTCGATGACACGTTCCGTGGTGAGGTTGCTCGATCGTTGGTCCAGGAACTCGGCCAGGTGCCGGCGGCTTGCCTGGGCGAGGGAAGGCACATGCTCGATCGCGCGGATCACCGACTCGGACGCAAACCTGGTGCGGGCCGCCAGTTCGTCGACTGCGTCGAAGAGTTGCTGGACGGCCTGCTCGGGAACCTCCCGGAGGTCGTCGGCCAGAGCAGTGCCGACCTCGGCCGCCGACAGGTTGGTGTTGCCGCCCCTGTCGTGGGACACGGTGAGCGCCTCTGGATTGTCGAAGATCGACCGCAGGTAGCGCTGTAGTGCGTTCCAATACTCCTGCGAGGTCGGCTGCTTCAACTGGTCGGCTACCGCCAGCGCTTCGAAGTAGATTTCGCGGGCCACCTCGGTGTTGCTCAGCAGCATGGTGTCACCGAGCGCGGTGAGGCCGCGCAGTAGGAGATCGAAGAAGGCTTGGGCGTTGCGCTCGGCGGTCACCGATCCGCCGCCGTCGACGGTTGAAATCTCCAACTCGATCTTGGCTGCCGAGATGTATGCGTCGTATCGCTCGCGGCTGCGCTTGTTGCGGGCCTCCTGCGCGCGGGTGCGCAGATAGCGGATGTCGTTCGCGGCGAACTTGCGCTGCTGCCGAATGCCGTCGGCCGCCTCGGCGAAGTTATCGAGGATGTACTGACCGAAGTCCGAGATTGCCTCGAACCGGATGTCGGAGAGGCGACGGACAAGCATGTCCAGGTCGGCCGTACTTCCGCCTTCGCGCATCTGCCGGATCTTGTCGACGATCTCCAGCGCCTGGGCGTCTTCCTTGCTACGTAGCTCTTGGATCTCCTCCTCCGCACGGTCGAGGTCGCCGGGTTCGTCCCGGCGCATCAGAGCGATGGCAAACGTGCGGCGTGCGGATGCCTCGGAGGGGGCGATTCGGAGCAGTTCTTCCGCGTACGGCGTGGCGTCCTGGGAAAGGCTGAGTTTGGCCAGACAGATCCGTCGGAGCACGGCTTTGCTCTGACCGAGTTCCAGGCGCCCGGCGAGCATCGGCTCCAGCAGCCGCAATGCATCCTCGTATCGTTGCGCACCCATGTAGAAGTCGATGAGTATCTGGTCCAGCGAGGTGCTCGGCGGCAACCTGCCAGCATACTCCTCCTCGATTACCTGCAGGGCAGCTGCCGGTCCGTCGAGCCTCCGGGTCAGCCATGCCAGGTCCTTGATGGCACTTTCCACATTGATGTTCTTGCGGATCGCCTCGCGGTAGGCGGCCTTGGCGCGCTGCAGATCCTTTGCGCGGTGCTCGAAATATTTGGCCTGGTCGTACTCGTTGCGACCGTGCCGGTGCGAGCCGTCGGCCAACTTTGCCGGGGTTAGCCGGTGCAGGGGCGGCGCCGGCAGGATTCGCGGTGTGGCGCTCGCCGGAGTGATTCGAGCGGGCATCGCCGGTGGCGACAGTTCCGGCACTGTCGTCGATGAGGCAGTCGATCCCGGCCCCTCTGCCAGCATCCTCGCGGCCCGGTCGGCGAGATCCGTGTCGCCCGCACCGGTGGCCAAGCTGTGGCAGGCTTCAAGAATCAAACGCCGTGTTTCCGGTGTGGCTTCGGCCTCGGGGCGGACCAGGTGGAGCAGGCTGACGGCGCTCAAGCGTTCCGACAACGCCAGCAGTGCCCACCAGGCGTCGGGGTCGTCCTGCGGCGATGCGCCGTCGAGGAACCGGACTAGGCCATGTTGGGCGAGTTTCTCCTGGTCGACACGAAGGGCCGTGATTGCCGTGTCGAGCCACCAGTAAGGTGCGGCATTCGGCACGATGAGCGCCGCACTCAGATACCGGTCGCTGGCCGTCTTGCCCGAGCCGGCCATGTAGTGAAGGTATCCGGCGAGGCGGAAGGCCGAGCTTGAATTCGGCTCGCTGAGCAGGATCTTATCCATCTGGGAAGCCATGCTTGCGCAGCGGCCGAAGCGTGGATCGAGCTCCTTGACGCGGACGGCATACTCGAACTGCTGCTTGACGCGGTCCAGCGCATCCTGGTGCGCATGCACATTGAACAGTTCGTCGTTGTTGTATGCCACGAAGGCGGGTGCGGTCAACGGGCGTTGAGCAATGATGGTCGTCGCACCCGAGGGAATGATGAGGCGGGGCACCGCTGGCGGGGTCGCGGCGGCTGCCGGCACAGTCTCGGCGTCGGCGGGAGCGACCGGCGCGGGCGCGGGAGACGCCACGGCCGCTGCTGCGACTGCCTGCGGGCTGGAGGAGCCGGGCCGGCCGGTCGTGACGGTGATGACGCTGGCCAACGCGACAGCGTGTTTGAGTCCTGTGTCCTGGTCCTCCACGACGAGGTGACTCATGCTCAGCGTGGCGAGCGTCCCGGTGATCTGATGCCCTGTCGACTGTTGCACCTGTACAAAGTCGCCGACGCGGGCAACCGCCTGAACAAGGTCAAGATCCACCTATCCCTCATTCCTTCCAGGGCGGTCGCACACCGGCGCGTCGATCAATCCTCTCAAGCTAGCCCGATGCCGCCCGCAAGGGTATCGCCGAACAGGCGATTCGGTCGGTCGATCGGTATGATGTATCCGTCAACCTGGATCAGTCTTTCGTCTCGATCGAGATGATCAATACCGCGCTCTAGGGTATGCAGGTAAACTCGGTCGACTGGACACTCGTGATATCCACGGCAGCCTTGTCGGTGTCCACTAGTGGCACCGCCGTGGCCGTTTGGCAGGCGCACGTCGCCAAACGGGCGGCCGATTTCTCGAGCAAGGCGGCGGATGCGAGCGCTGTCCAGGCCATCGCCGCGGTCCAGCAGGTAAATCTGCTGCGGCGGCAAAACGCGGCAGAGGCGGATGACCGTGCCCAGCGTGACGCCCCGGAATTACCGCTGAGTTCGTCGGGGACGGCGAGTGGGGCACCTGGCGGAATGGTCGCGGCAGCGGTCGTGAGTTTGCGCCGATATCACAGCGGAAAAATCCGTCGGTCCGCGATTGAGCGAAGAGGCGGCAGCTATTGCTGCGGCATCAGCAGGGTCCCTCGGTGCGGATCTCGCTGGCCGTGGACGACCGCCAAGCATCGGGGGTCGGCTGCTTAATCCTGGCCCTTTCGAAACGGTCGCGGGTGGCAGCCAAAGGATCCGAATTATCACGGCACACGAGTTGGAGGGCGCGGTATTGACGATTTTGATCACCGGTGAAGAGTCGTCCGGACAGCTACGCCATTGGGCCGGCGTCGGGTGCTGTCGCTCTGATCTCACCGGTTCCGCCTGCCGGTCAGGAGATCCGATCGAGCCACGGCGTGCGTCTGAGCCGGATTGTCGGTTCGTCACCGGGTGGCCTTTCCAGCAGCCCAGAGCGTCGCAGCACCCGAAGCAGGCGCTGGCGGTCCCGATTGTCGTAGCCGAAGAGCACCTGACCGTTTGCATGATCATCACGCTCGCGCATGAGTGACAGCACTTCGTGCTCCGGGACTGCAGTGTTCATCCTGTCCTGCAAGAGGGTGCCGAGCATGCGGTAAGCGCTCGTGACCGACTGTGCCACCGGATGAGCCTCGATCACCGCCAGCGCGTAGCCCTCCGGTCCTGCCGGGATCACGTCGATCACGCCGATGCGGCGCGAATAGTCGATGACCTCGTGAGCGGCCTTACCGCCCTTGCGGTCGATGTCTGCAGCGATGGGTGCGGACCGTAGGTCCTGGAACAGTCGATCCCGGGAAACCCCCTCGGAGCGATCCGCGAAAGCCCGTCGGTTGATCTCGCATACCACCCGCCATAGCGGCTCGATTAGTCCGTCCGCCGACCACTCCAGGCGTGACTCGAAGCGTCCGTCCGATCGCTCGAGGAGCCATCCGACGTCCTTCATCGCGCCGACAGCGCGGGTGAGGCGACGCCCGTCATCCGTGGCGAACCGACCCACACCCAGGTCGCCGAGGGTGGGCAGGCGTGCCGCGTTGCCGGTCCGACGCAATACCCAGTCGGCGTCCTCGAGAACATCACGCACGGTCGCCGAATTGAAGTTCAAGGTGGTGCGCCGCATGACTGCGGATCGGTTTCCTGTCTCTCGCTTCGCCGGCACCGCGACCTTACGGGTGTCAACCCGGGTGAACTGCTGCACGCATGCGGTGTACTCCACGTCCTCGTCGCCCGGCTGCAGAAGGCCCCAGCTGGTCAAAGTACGAATGTTGCGCGTCTGGTCGCCGCCCAGGACGCCCCCGTCCATGCATACCCGATACAGACCGAGCACCCGGGTGGCTGCCGCGTCGACGTCTGACTCCGGCAGCGGCTTGATGTCCAAGATGTCGGTGAGCGAAAGAAGTCTGACGTCCTGCTGAGCCGCGATCCGCCGGTACTCGGGAGCGAGCGTCCGTGTTGAAGCGACCACCAGTACCACCTTTGCCCGGGCGTCGATCATCCGGTTGACCAGGGGAACGAAATCCTGGTCGCCGGTCGCCAGCAGAAACAGCGCGGGCGGGCCGCCGGAGGCATGAATGTGATCCATTGCCAGCACGGCGAGAACCAAATCGGCCTGTTCTTTGGCGGTGCGCGTTTTGTGGAAGCGCGCGATCAAGGTGTTGGTGATTGCGTCCTCAACGCTTGTGGCGAACTGCTCGCCAACGAAATGGGCGCGTACCAGTTCGATGTCCCCGTGACGCATGCACTCGTCCCGGGAGATCTTGATCAGATCGGCGACCAATTCAGATCCGAAGGACAGGCGCTGATTCTTGAGGTGGATGCTGAGGTTGAGCCAGTCGACCAGCAGGACCGCTTCGTTGATCGTCATCAGCTGACCATCCGTGTCGTGATGGGAGACAGTGGAAGAATTCTAACCAGGACATGCATGGTTGGAATTCTACGATCGGCTGATCTGGATACGACGGTCGGGTGATCGGGGACCGGTCGAACTTCCTGAAAATAAAGTAAGCCTCGAAATCAATCGAGGCTTACCGGGGTTCGATGCTGGATCGCGCTTTGGTGACCGACTTTGTCGGTCGCATTCCACCAGCTGCCCTCGTTGAGTTCAACGCTACGCCGTGCTTGAGTTCCCGTCAACCGGTCACCACGAACGGGTCCGCGCACCTGTTGCGTTGGGCTTGATCGCAGACAATCCGTTTGCATGTCTGGATTCCTGTCGCACCCCCGACGGATCTGTGCCAGGGCCCCGGCAAGCCCTTAGCCTCGGGATTTCATCAGGTGACCGGTGAAGTCGGCGCAGGCAAGACGGTGGCCGTCCGCGCCGCCCTCGCAACGCTGGATCCCTCACGGCACACCGTGATCTATCTCGGCAACCCCGCCGTCGGCGGCCGTGGCCTCTACGGCTGCATCGTCACCGCTCTCGGCGGTGTCCCGCGCTTCCACAAGGCGTCGTTGATACCCCAGACAATGGACCTCCTCGCCGCCGAGGAGCACGAACGCGGCCGCAACACCACCGTCGTGCTGGACGAGGCACACCTGCTCGGCGCCGACCAACTCGAAGACCTCCGGCTGCTGACCAACAGCGAGATGGACAGCCACTCACCGTTCGCCTGCCTGCTCGTGGGCCAGCCGACACTACGACGCAGGATCAAACTCGGCACCTTCGCCGCGCTCGACCAACGCATCACACTGCGCTACGCCATGCACGGCATGACCGACAAAGAGACCGCCAGCTACATCGCGCATCACCTCCAGCTGGCCGGCCGATCAGACACACTGTTCAGCGACGACGCCATCGCGCTCATCCACCAAGTATCCCGAGGCCTGCCCCGAGCGGTGAACAACCTCGCCGTCCAAGCCCTCGTCGCCGCCTTCGCGGGCAAGAAGGCCATCGTCGACGAATCATCCGCCCGGGCCGCAGTCACCGAGGTGACCGCAGAATGAGCACCACCCCGACAACCTGACGGGCAAGACGCCAACACGAACACTAGGCCCCGCCGGCGACGCCAGCGGGGCCTCTTCATGCGACCGCTACACGATCACAACGAACGCCGCCGCCGTGCTCATACCGAGAGTCGGTCAACAGCCAGCCGGGATGCGCATCATCGCCCGCCGCGAACGGCCACACCCGGCGCCCAACTGCACCTCACCGACGTCGACGAATGGCGGATCACCTGCTTCGCCACCAACACCGCCGGACCAGGCTGGACCCTGACCAGCCTCGAAACCCGCCACCGCCTCCGCGCCCGCGCCGAAGACCGCATCCGCGCCCTCAAAGACACCGGCCTGCGCAACCTGCCCTACCACCACTTCGACCGCAACCAAATCTGGCTCTGAGCGGCCTCGCGTTTTCCGGACAGCTTCTAATTGGCCTGCTTTATGCGGCGAGCTGTCGGTTCAGGTACTCGGTGTGGGCCTCATGTGGGGTCTTGTATCCGAGTCCTGAGTGGAGACGTTGGGAATTGTATCGGAGTTCGATGTAACGCGCAACATCGTCCGTGGCGTGTTTCCGGGTCGGATACACGGTCCGGTTGACCCGCTCGTTCTTCAACGCGCCGAAGAACGATTCGGCCATGGCGTTGTCGTAGCAGATCCCGGTCCGGCCGACGGACTGTCGGATATC